>JAITIQ010000081.1 GCA_031279425.1 Accumulibacter sp. | reverse complement strand
CCGATGCCGCCGCTGCGCGCCGGCCGGAAGATCGGCCGCAACGACCCCTGTCCCTGCGGTTCCGGCAAGAAATACAAGCAGTGTCATGGAAGGCTGGTGTGAAATTTCTCTCATCCTTGGGCAGAGGACAGAGGACAGAAAAGTCAGCGGCGCTTCGCGCCGGAGAGTGGACGGGCGTCCCGTTCCTTCGTCCCCTTTTTTGGTCGGCGGCGCGGCAATCCGGGCGGCGGGTCAGCCATCGGAATGTTCGCTTGAACCGGGGTTTTCAGCATGAATCTCGTTTTTGCCGGCACGCCGGAATTCGCGGCGTCCGCCCTGAAAGCCGTCCTGGCCTCCGGCCACCGGGTGAGCCTGGTGCTCACCCGGCCGGACAGGCCGGCTGGACGGGGGATGGCCTTGCGGCCTTCGCCGGTCAAGGAAATGGCTACTGCCGCCGGCATCGAAGTCTTCCAGCCAAGGACGCTGAAAGACCCGGCCGCCCAGGAGCGCATCCGCGTAGAGCGGGCCGAGGCGATGATCGTCGCCGCCTATGGCCTGATCCTGCCGCGGGCGGTGCTCGACATTCCCCCTCTCGGCTGTCTCAACATCCACGCCTCCCTGCTGCCGCGCTGGCGCGGCGCGGCGCCCATCCAGCGCGCCATCCTGGCCGGTGACGCCGAGAGCGGCGTGAGCATCATGCAGATGGACGCCGGGCTCGACACCGGCCCGGTGCTGCGCTCGGAGCGCCTGCCGATTGCCGCCGGCGAGACGGCGGGATCGCTGCACGACAAGCTGGCCGAACTCGGCGCGCGCCTCGTCGTCGAGGCGCTGGCCGACCTGCCGGGCACGCCGGCGCCGCAGCCAGACGACGGAGTGACTTACGCGGCGAAGGTCGACAAGGCCGAGGCGGCGCTCGACTGGCGACTGCCCGCCGCGCAGCTTGAACGCCGGGTGCGCGCGTTCAATCCGTATCCGGGCGCCGTCACCGCCTTGAACGGCACGCCAATCAAGATCTGGCGGGCTTGCGTGTGGGCCGGCGATGGAGCGCCGGGCACGGTCGTCTCCGTGAGGCCTTCCGGCGTCACGGTGGCTTGTGGCGAAGGCGCGCTGCTGCTCGTCGAATTGCAGAAAGCGGGAGGCCGGCGCCTGTCCGCCGCGCAGTTTCTTTCCGGTCATCCGGTGCGTCCGGGCGCAGTGTTTGCGGAGGTGTGATGGACGAACGTCTGCCATTCTTCGGAGTCTCGATCACGCTTGCTTTCCTCCATTCATAGGCAAGCCGCTTGAATAATCCTTCCCCCGCCGCAATCTACCAGCGGAAACGTTTTGCATAGGAGACCGGCCATGTTCGGCAACTGGTTGAAAACGAGCATCCTGATGGCGGCCATCGTGGCCCTGTTCGGCGTCATCGGTTCCTGGCTGGGCGGAGCCAACGGCATGCTCATGGCGCTCCTCTTCGGCGGCGCGATGAATTTCTTCGCCTACTGGTTTTCCGACAGGATGGTGTTGCGCATGTACCACGCCCGCGAAGTCGACGAAACCTCCGCGCCGCAGTTTTACGCCATGATCGGCGAGCTGGCGCGGCGGGCGGGCCTGCCGATGCCGCGCGTGTATCTCATCGACGAGGCGCAGCCCAACGCCTTCGCCACCGGGCGCAACCCGGAAAACGCCGCGGTCGCCGCGACGACCGGCATCCTCGGTCTTTTGTCGGCGCGCGAAATCCGCGGCGTGATGGCGCACGAGCTGGCGCACGTGCGGCACCGCGACATCCTGATCTCGACGATCTCGGCGACGATGGCCGGCGCCATCTCGGCTTTGGCCAACTTCGCCCTCTTCTTCGGCGGGCGCGACTCCGAGGGTCGTCCCGCCAACCCGCTGGCCACCCTGGCGCTCGCCCTGCTGGCACCCCTGGCCGCTTCGTTGATCCAGATGGCCATTTCCCGCTCGCGCGAATTCGATGCCGACCGCGGCGGCGCGGAGATTTCCGGCGATCCGGACGCGCTCGCCAATGCCCTGGCCAGGATCGACCGCTACGCGCGCGGCATTCCGATGATCGCCGCCGAGGAACATCCGGCCACGGCGCAGATGATGATCATGAATCCGCTGCGCGGCGGCGGCATCGCCAATCTGTTTTCCACGCACCCGCCGACCGAAGAGCGGGTGGCCCGCCTGCGCGCCCTGGCGGGAGGCCGTCGTTGAGCCGAAATCAACGATCGAGGCTGATATCCTCCTGCGACACCGGGTCTTCCAGCGGCTCGACATGGGTGATCACCGCGGCCCCCGGCAACGCGCCGCGGATGTCGCTCTCCACGCGCTCGGCGAGATCGTGTCCGCGCCGCACGGACCAGTCGCCTGGCACCAGCAGGTGCAGTTCGACGAAGCGGCGCGCTCCCGATTCCCGGGTGCGCAACGCGTGATGATCGACGCCTTCGGCGCGATAGCGCGCGAGGATGTCGGCCAGCCGGGCGTGATCCACAGGGGGGAGCGCGCCGTCCATCAGGCCCGAGGTCGAACGATGGATCAGCTTCCAGCCGGTCCAGGCGATGTTGACCGCCACCAGCAGGGCAATCAGCGGATCCAGCCACGCCCGCCCGGTCAACGCCGCCACGCCGACGCCGGCGATGACGCCAACCGAGGTCCACACGTCGGTCAGCAGATGCCGAGCGTCCGCCTCCAGCGTCAATGAGCGATGTTCACGTCCGGCGGCCAGCAGGATGCGCGCGACGAGCAGGTTGAGCAACGAAGCCGCGGCCGAGATGGCCAGGCCGGCGCCAACCTCGGACAGCGGCCGCCCGTGCAGCAGGCGCTCCACCGCGGAGACGCCGATGGCGATTGCCGCGAGCAGGATCAGCAGGCCCTCGAAGCCGCTGGAAAAATACTCGGCCTTGCCGTGGCCGTAAGTGTGCTCTTCGTCGGCCGGCTGCTCGGCGACGGTCAGCATGGCCAGCGCCATCATCGCGCCGGCGAGATTGACGAAGGATTCGAGCGCGTCCGAGAGCAGGCCGACCGATCCGGTCAGCCACCAGGCCGTCCCTTTCAGGAAGATGGTGCTGGCGGCGGCGGCGATCGACAGCCAGGCGTAGCATTTGAGCGAAGCAGGAGAGCTCATCGCCATGGCGTGGCGAAGGTGAGATCGTCCGGCTTCCGGCAAACCGCGCCGAGCGCCTCGCTGAAACGGATCTGCCGGGGCATGGCGTTCCTTTCGATGTCCACTGCACTCCGGCAAGTATGATGGATTTGCGCCCCGCAAGGGCATCTTGCCTTTGCGGGATGCTGCCGAGGAGGAATCGGTACGAATCCGCAAACTCACTGTTTCTGACCGTTATGGTTAAATAGCCGTCAACTACAACAAACACGTGTACGAGGTTGTCATGGATCAGGATGTCCAAACGCTCGATGCCGAAGAACTGATGGGCTTTTTCGAGCGCATCGATCGTCTTCCGCCCGAGGACGCGGCGTGGGTCGGCCGGCTGTTCGATGAGTGTGTGCGCGCGCGCACGCACGAGGCGGAGCTGATGGATGGCGGGGACGGCGCGGCGGGCGCTTCCGTCTCCGAGGCGCAACTGGCCCAGGTGGTGCTGGATGCCGCCGAATGGCTGCGAACCTTGTGGAACGTCGGCTACATGGGTTCCGGCAGCCTGCCTTCGCGGCCGCGCACGGAGTTTCCCATCGTCGAGATGGAAGACGTGCTCAAGTCGTCCCTGTTCGCCCGCATCCGCGAGGGCAAGCGCCCGCTTCCGTTCCCGCCGCCGACGCGCAACGGCTTGCCGTGGCACGACCTCATCGAGGGGGCGCCGGAATCGCACGTGGTCAATGCCGAGATGATCCGCGACGAGAACGGCGCCACGATCGGCGCGATCATCGAAGGCTGCGTCGATTGGCTGGTCGTCAAGGATGTCGGCGACGGGGTCGGGTACGTCGTCCAGTATCGCGGCAAGGGTCCGCTGTTTGCGCTCAGCGTCAATCCCTTCTTCAGCACCCTGCAACGCGTGCCGCCCCAATGGGAGCGGCAGATTCGCGTGCAGGAGCGCGCCGGCGTGCGCAGCTACCTCCTCATCTGGTCTTCGGAAGGCAAGGGGCCGGCGCGGGAAATCCCCCTGCCGGCGGCGACCTGGGAGCGCGCCAAATCGGAGGCGGCTTACTGGGTGGCGAAGAACCATCCGGAAATGTATGGCCAGATACGCTTCGAGCAGCAGCTTCCCGCGCAGTGATTCCCGTTCAGGGCGACGGCAGAAACACCGGCTCCGGTTCGAGATCGACGCCGAATTTCCGGCGCACGCCGTCCTGCACGGCGCGCATCAGCGAGAGCACGTCGGCGCCGGTGGCAGGGCCGCGCCTGACCAGCACCAGCGCCTGCTTTTCGTACATGCCGACCGGCCCCAGATCGCGCCCCTTCCACCCGGCGCGCTCGATCAACCAGCCGCCGGCGAGCTTGACGCGGCCGTCCGGCTGCGGGTAGCGCGGCAGGTCCGGATGCTCTGCCAGCAGGCGGGCGGCCGTCCCGGCATCGACCAACGGATTGCGGAAAAAGCTGCCAGCGTTGGGCAGGAGCGCCGGGTCGGGCAGCTTGCGCCGGCGCAGCGCGATGACCGCGTCGGCGATCTGCCGGGCGTCGGGCCGGACGAGGCCGCGCGCGTCCAATTCCGCGGCGAGCTCGCCATAGGCGGTGGCCGGCCGCCAGTTTTTCGGCAGGCGGAAAGTCAGTTCGGTGATCACGAAACGCCCGTCGAGATGCCAGCCTTCCTGCTTGAACACGCTGTCACGGTAGGCGAAGCGGCACGCGGCGCGGTCGAAATTCACGGTTTTGCCGGACTTCATGTCGAAGGCGCTCAAGGAGTGAAAGTGCTCGCTCACTTCCAGTCCGTAGGCGCCGATGTTCTGGATCGGCGCCGCGCCCGCGGTGCCGGGAATCAGCGACAGATTCTCCAGCCCCGGCCAGCCCCGCGCCAGCGTCCACTGCACGAAGTCCTGCCAGTTCTCGCCGGCGCCGACGCGCACGTACCACGCGTCCGCGTCCTCGCCGGCCAGCGCCCTGCCGGGAATCGCCACGCGCAGGACGAGGCCGTCGAAATCGCCGCTCAGTACCAGATTGCTGCCGCCGCCGAGGACGAAGCGGCGGCCGCCCAGCGCCGCCAGCGCGGCCAGCCGCTCCGCCGAGACGATCCGCGCATACCGCGCCGCGCGTCCGGGCAGGCCGAGCGTGTTGTCGGCGGCGAGGGAAAAGTCGGAGAGCAGATCAGGAATTGTCGACACGGCTGATCCGGCAGGGCGCGATGTCCTGAAGCACGCGAAGCTGTGCCGCTCCCGGCGGCTTCCGCTTGGTCGGGGCGTGGCCGACCGCCTCCGGGACTTCGTTCCCCCAATGCTCCCAGCCTTCCCGGCGCTGACGGGCGAACAGTTCGAGGTACGGCCCGGGACTGCACGACTCGACGATGCCATAGAGTTCATCCGGCTTGCGCGAATGTTCCCGCTTCCGCGTGGCCAGAAAATTGACCTGACGCCGGCCGGGAGGCAGGGTGCGCAGATTGCCACGCACGCCGAACAGAACCAGTTCGGTGACGTTGCGGAAATAGAAGCCGACGCCGCGCCCGTCCGGCCCGCCGTCCTTGCGGATCTTGTGCCAGACGAGGTTCGACTTGTAGGTGAATCCCCACGCCTGCATCACGGCCAAACCTTCCGCCAGGAGCGCGTTCGGCGTCCATAGATACAGATGACCGGCCGGCGCGGCGACGGCGGCGACGGGGATGGCCTTGATCTCGTTCAGCGTCAGCGTCGGATAACGGGACAGGCGCTTGTGCTCGGGCGCCATCTTGCCGGTCCGATTGTGGAATTGCCACGGCGGATCGGCCAGGATGGCGCCGAACCGGCCCTGCACCGAACCGGCGAAGTCTTCGGCAGCGTTTTGCATGTCAGCCATCTTCCCCATCATATCTGTTTCCGGACAAGAAAGGCCAGGGAGAAACAAGGTGGAGCACCTCCCCGGGCGATACATGATCGAAAGAGCCGATTTTTTCAAACTTGCCTTCGATGGAGCAGGACAACTCAAGGCCGCGCTTGAAATCAAGAAGTTTAAATTTCCTCTCCCGGTTTTCCGGGCGGGAAAGGAACTCATGGACTTCGTTTTTCAAATACGAAGTACGGCTGACAAGTGTGGGCGGCTGACTCGTGATATCCACCAACGCGTATCGGTCGGACGACTTCGGCGCATCGAAGTTTTTCGGAACAGCGACGCCGTTCACTTCGCAGTAGTGAAGGATTCTTTGTCTGTAGGGCACGCGAAGTCTGGCGCTGGACATGGTTTTCCCCTACCGCAGCGCCATGTAGCGCGCAAAAAGACGCGGCGCCAGAGCGCGCAGTTGGGAACGCTGCTCGACCAGCTTCGACGACAGACCGTTTCGTTCGCCGGTCAGCAGATTGACCAGCACGGCGGCGCAGCGCGCCGCGTTCGACGGGTGGTACTCGAGCGGACGGAAGTACTCGAGCAGTTCACTGTGTTCGACGAGCAGCCAGGCGGGAAACCAGGAGGACGAATCGTCGCTTCCCTCGTCGGATTCGAACTCGGAGAAAAAGGCGCCGTGCAGGCGGCGAACGGCCTCCGGCGCGCGGGACAGAACCGAGTCGAACAGCGAGGGAGCGATCCAGGCGAGTTCGACGGATAGCGGCCAATACTCCGCGGGGCGGTCTTCGCGCCAGGCGATTTCGGTCATCCAGGACAAGGGCTCGGGAATCTTTCGCCAGGACGGAATGCGGGTGACCGCGGCGCGCGCCGCGGCGAGGTCATTGCCGCGCAGGAACAGCGCGCCTGCATGGGTGAGCGCATGCTCGCGCCGGAAAGTGCGGGCCGCGGGACTGGCGGCCAGAGCGTCGAACAGGGGCGCGAGCCAGCGGCCCGCGGAATCCTCGCCGAGCAGTCGGCGCAGCGCCGGAGCGAGCTCGGTGTCGATGAGCGCAAGCCGTTCGGCGATCTGCGGCGCGGAATCAGGCGTGGAATCGGGCACGGCTCCGGACAAGGCCGTCCCTGCCAGCAGATCGAGATCGGCAAGACTGTGATCGTCCGGATATTCCGCGCGCAGCCCGCCGATGGCCTGGCGCAGCGCCTCCCCGTCCCGCCGCCGCAAGGCGTCGATGGCTTCGTTGCGCAGTTGCGTATCGCGCGAATCGAGAAACAGGTCGAGCTGCATGACGAATCCCTCCCGTTCAACCAACCACGAAAACCTCTACCCCCCCCCCCGTTAAACGCCCGCTGACGCTCATTCTGGCGACCTTCCTGGGCATTTTTGGCAGCGGGGTAATCCACGCTCAGAATACCGCTTCGCAAACCGGGTCTTCGCCCGTATCCTCCGGCGAGGCTCTCCTGCCGGAAATCACCGTCCAGGCAATGGAAGGAACCCCCGTCACCGAAGACAGCGGCGCCTACACCACCCCGCAGATGAGCACGGCGACCAAACTGCCGCTTTCCATTCGGGAGACGCCGCAATCCGTCACCGTCATCACCCGCCAGCGCATCGAAGACCAGAACCTGCTTACCATCAACGACATGATGCAGAACACGCCCGGCATCGCCATTACCGCAACGCGACCGCTTCAACGCGCGCGGCTTCGTCATCGACAATATCACCTACGATGCCGATCAAGTCAAAATTCGTCATTCCCATGCAGGCGCACAAGCGGAAATCCGGAAAAATCGACGAACCGGGTCCCGGCTTTCGCCGGAACGAACCGGGCGCGGGGAAGATTCCGAAGCCGTCTCGGGATTTCGTGTTGCGGCGGAATCCGGGAGTTCGAGGCGGCCGCTTTGCTTCCTGATGTCGTGGCGGGGCTTGCCGTCCCTTCTCCCACCCTTCGGGCAGGCCGCCCCAAGTGGAGGTGTTGTCGCTGTTTTGCCTCGAGAGGCTGGCCGTCAGGAGCGTGTCGCGGGCAATGTCGGCTTCGGCGATCAAATACAGGGTTTTCCGCTGGTTG
>JAITIQ010000200.1 GCA_031279425.1 Accumulibacter sp. | reverse complement strand
ATGAAATCCGCCGTGGTGCCGGGCAGCAGGTTGCCGAGTTCGATGGCCTGTTTCTTGATGCCTTCATAGCTCGCGTGCACCTGGCCGTTCTTGTCCAGCATGGCGACCTGCAGCGCGTTCAGGGCTTCGTCCTGGCGAACGAAGGCGCCGATCGGCGCGCGCAAGGCCCGCGCCGTGCCGTAGGCGGCCATCGCCTCGCCCCAGCGTGATCCCAAATCGGCACGGGCGGAAGCGTATCGGGTCTGCGCCGCCCGGAGCTTTTGGTAACGCGCCGTCAGCCGGTCCAGCACGGTCTGTTCGGTACGCATGACCTGCGTGATACGCAGACGGTGTTCCGCCAGGCGGCGGGTGGAGATGCCGTTCTGATCCAGCGCGCCCCGGAGCTTCTGCAGAGCGCTCGTCTGCTGCTGCACACTCTCTTTCATGCGCTCGCTCTTGGCGCGGGCCAGGGTGAATTCTTGCGTCAGTCCTTTCAGGTTCCGGCCGGACGCCTTGAGTTCTTCCTTCAGCGCCCTGAGCTTCTCGCGCTGTTCGGCGGTGCGGCGCGACCCCTTTCCCAACTCGGACTGAAAGGCGGCGAGCGCGTGGGATGCCCGCTGATGTTCGATCTTTGCCAGGGCTACGGCGCGACCCAGTTGCGTGGTCGTTTCCTGATGTTTTTTTGCCGCTGCCGACGCCTTCTGGAGCTCCGTCTTCTGGCGCGCGAAGGCATCGACCGATTCCAGGCCGAGCGCCTTGATGCGCACCTTGGATTCGGTCAGCTTTTTATCTATACTGCCCAAGCCGCCCGTGACCGTGGACAGGGCGGAAGTCACTGCCCCGGCGCCCAGTGCCGAGAACACGATGCCCAGTGAGAGTGTTTTATCCATGAAGGATCAACTCAGACAATTCTGGCGCGAGAGCGCTGTCATGGCGGAACGCGATGCCGCCGACGCGCTGCGTCTGCCGCTGGAAGAGTTTTTTGGCGCCACGGTAACGCTGCTTGGTTTTCTTGGCGCCGTTCTTGGGGGTCTGGCAGGGATCCTGGTAGGAATGGCGATCGGCGCTCTCGCCGGGTCTTGCGTCGGCGGCGCGATCGGTTTTCTTTTGGGCGTCGTAGTGAATCTGCTCACCCTTTTACTCCTTGCCTTGATCCCCACTCCCTTCGCTTGGCTCGCCCGCCGCCTGGGCTACGCCCGGTAAGCCTGGGCCTGGGCTTTGGCCTGCCGGGTCGCCAGATCCACCCACTGCGCGAAGTCGTGCCAGTCCAGGGCATGGATTTCCGAGGGCGGGAAGTGAAACCATTTGGCCAGCAGGCCGCAGGCCTCCCAGAAGGTTTCTTCAGAGAGACTGAGACTTGGCCACGAAAAGCTCCTGAAAGGTTGCCTGGACGTTGACGAGGTCCGCCAAGTCCAATTCCTCCATATCTTCCATGGTCAGCTTCTCGTGGGAGAGCATGCCCATCAGCAGGAGCTCGCGGCGCGCCGGATCGGACTCGATGCGCTGCGCCGCGACAAAGTCTTTCGCCTTGCCGCGCCGGAAATGGATCGTCTTCACCTCGCCGTTCGGTGTCTTTAGCGGGTAGAGGAGATCGACGCGGGCGGCTTCGGTTTGGGTAGTTTCCGTCATGACAATTCTCCGATGTCGTGCGATAGTTGTCCAGCGCCATGCTGGGCGACGGCGAGAAGCACGGCGCGCCCCTTGTCCCAGTCGCGTTTCATGATCACCCCCCGATGTTCTGCCGGTAGAGGTCGAGCTTGTCGACGCCGCCGACCTTGTAAATGTTGGCCATGGCGTCGATCTCCAGGATGTCCTGGCCGTTCACCTGCTGACGGATGTAGGACGCGTAATACTTGCTGCTGAACACGGCCTTATCGTTTTGGGAAAACTCGCCCGCCGGCACTTCGTTGAACGCTGCGGTGAGGAACACCACGTAAGGCACCTGCGCGATGCGGCCCTGGCTGCTGTGCGTCTCCAGCGAGCCACGCGCCTGCAGTTGCAGGGTGGCGAAGGGGTCAAGCAGCTTCGGCCAAGCGGACGGATAAAACGAGTTCCACTTGACTTCGCCCTCCAGCGCGTCGATGCCGGAGGGCAGCTTGATCGTGCCGACCATGCCGACCGCCTTGTGCTCGACCATCTTGAAGGTGACCACCGGCAGCTTGAACTCCTCGGCTTGGCCGAGCAGACTGTTGCCGTCGATGTAGAGATTCGCATTATGCAGCGTGTTGACCTGGATGCTGGCCATGGGGACTTCCTTTCAGGCTTCAGGACGATTGGCCGCCCAATTGTTTGAGATAGTCGAGGTTCACGACCGACCGATAGGTCACGCGCTCGGAGGGCGTCGGCGGCATGAAATCGTAGGTGAAGGTGACGTGCCCCGCCGCGAGTTCCGTGGCCTCATTCTGAGCAGGGTCGTACCAGCACTTGCCGTCGAGGATCGCGTCATCGGCCTTGAGCTTGCGCAAAAAAGCGTTGCCGGATTCGACGATGGCGTCGATCAGCGCCTGGTTGAGCGGACGGTCGATGTACTGGAGCGTGTAATACTCCAGACTCTCGGCAATGACATCGGCGACACGCTGCACGTTGATGAAGTTCTTCGGGTGCGTCTCGGACGGAAAGGCCGCCGAGCGGTTGCCCCACAGCCGGATGCCGGTGCCGAAGCTGTTGAATACGGTGATGATGCCCGCTTCGTTCAACAGATTCGCTTCGCAGTTCGCATCATTGATCATCGCGTCGATCGGCGTTTCCATGCCGGTCACGCCGAGGAGTTCGGTGTTCGATGGCGACCACCAGTAGCCATTCTCCTGATCCTTCCGGGATAGCGCGCCGGCGGCGTAGGTAGCGAGATCGGCCAGCGTCTCCGTGTCGGTCGCCGTGTCGTAATCCTTGACGTGCGGGAAGCAGAGGCCGACGCGCCGGCTGCTGGTGTTGAAATTGATGGCCCCCAGCGGCCCGCGCCCGGTGATCGCCTGCTGTACGGTGGTGCCGATCGGAGCAGAAATGAAGCAAAAGGCGCGGATCGATTCCGCGGTGACGATCAATTCGGCGGAAACCGAATTCAGAGTGGAAAACACGGGGGCTACCAGAATTTTGGGGTAGTAGCCGAAAAGCTGATAGCTGTCGCGGAAAGCCTTGAGCCCCCGGCGGCGGCCCGCCGCGTCGATCGTGCCGATGATCTCCGAGGGTTGTACCAGCGACGGATTGGCCCAGGCGTAGGCCACCTTGATCTGCGCCGGCGTGTTGACGGTCGAGGCCGGGATGCTGCCGGTCGCGATGCGCGCTCCCTGTCCGGTGGCCAGGTCGATGGTGTAATCCTGGTTTTCCACGTAGCTCGGATCGCCGTCCATGTCGGTCACTGTGACGGACTGCACGGCGGCATGCGCCAGTTTAAAACTGCCATCGAGATCGAGCGGGACGATTTCCCCGTTGACCAGTGTCTGGTGCACCGCCGGGTCGAGTACGTTGAGGACGATGCATACTGTGCCCTTCTGCTTATAGATTCGCTCGAGCGCTTTACGGATCGTCGAATTCGGGAGGTCCTCGCCGAATTGTGCGAAGTCGCTCTCATTCGTCACGAGGATCGGCTCATTCACCGCCCCCGCCGCCGCCGTGCCGATCAGACCGATCACGGCGGTTTTGACAAGCGTGACTGGACGCGGGCCGCTGTCGATAAAGATGGTCTCGGCGCCATGCAGGAAATTTGCTGCCATGGCTTTCTCCTATTTGGCCCTGCCCGTCTTCGCGGGCGCGGGGGGTTCGGCGGATACGGGCGCGGCGACGACCGGCAGATCTGCCGTCTTCGCGGGCGCGGGGGGTTCGGTGATCGCCGTGGCTTGAACCGGCGTGAGGTGGCCCTTGCTCACGAGCACTTTTACGTAGTCGTGCTCCGCGGGCAGATCGATCTCCTGGCCATGCCACAACAGCACGTCCTGATCCGTGAACCCCCCTTTGCCGTCAGGGATTTTTAGCGTCGCAGCGGAATTTGGGCCGGAATAACGATAACGCATGACATTTCCTTTCTATGGATTACGTTCCTCATGATGAGCGACGGTCAGCAGGACGCCGTCCTCGTTTTCGGCGGCATCGACGAGGAGAGCCTCGCACGAGCAATCGACCGTGTACTGCCACAGGCCGGCGACTTCGCCCAGGAAGCCCTCGGCGACGAGCTTCAATCTCTGACAATCTGGCGGCCGCCAGCAGAACAGCGCCTCGCGCACGGCGTCGAGCGCGTCCACCGCGCCGCCCCTGCCGTTCAGCTGGCGCATTACCACGGTTACCGTCACCGTGATGGTGCGCCGCTGCGCAACGAAGCCCGTGTCCGCCGCGTCACCAAAGCGGCTGCCGGCATAGCTCACCAGCAACGCGCCCTTGGGGTGGTTGAGGCGATATTCCGCCGGCTTTTCGGGGAAGTATTCGACGGCGAGCGCGGGCTGTTTTTCGCGCAGTCGTTCGACGACCGCCGTGACGATTTCCAGCGTCGTGGCCATCAATACTTCTCCAAAAGGCTATCGGAAAACACGCTCGGCCGCGCCCGTACTTTCATCTCACCGGGCTCCGGCGCGGCCGCGCCGCCGGGGACGCCGAGTGTGATCCTGTTGTCGCGGATCGCTTCGAGCATCTGGATCGCCGTCTTGTAGCTGCGGGTCACCGCGTCGGGCAGATCGGCCCCTTCCGGTCGGCGGGCATAGAGCCAGTGCCGGGCGAGATGGACCGTCATGTCCTTGATGATGGATGGCACCTGGGGCAGCGGCAGGGTGTAGCGCCCGCGCAGATAGCCGTCGACCAGCTCTTCGGCCTGGCGCACGCTTTCCGCGACGACGGCCTCCTGGATGGCCGTCGCCGTCGCGTCGTCGTTGGAAAGCTGGATCAGCGTCGCTTCCGGGACGGCGAGCGCCAGATCGGAGAGGGTGCAATAGTTCATTCGCAGTCTTCGCAGGCGATGACGCCGGCCCCGGTGATTTGCGCGGAAAAGCCACTGCGTTTGATCTGGCCGAGTTCGGACAGGATGGCCAAGGCAAAATCGACCGGCCCATGCGCCTGGGTCAGGTCATGGATCTTCACCCAGCCGTTCGACGGACATTCCTCGCGGGCGCGGTACAGGGTTTCCAGGACTTCCCGGCGAAGCTCGGCGTTTCGGGTTTGCATGCTCACCCTACCCGCAAGACGCGGATCAAGTCGCCGGCCTCGGTCGCGGCGTCCCAGGCGACGCCGTTGACGGCGGCGGCCGGTATCGTGAACGCAACTTCATTGGCATCCTCGAGCGCCTTCGTGGTGAGCGGAATCGCGCGTCCCTCGGCATCCGATTGCACTTGGCCGCCGGCGGCAACCGGCGCGCCCGCCTCGACCAGGATCACGCCCAGGACGTTGGCCGGGGCCATGCTGCCGGCCTCGGTATCGGCCTCGACCACGCCGAGCGCCGGCGCACCCTCGGCACAAACATCGCCATCGAAACCGACGAAGCGGCGGCGGGTCAGCGCGGTGGCGGCGAGCACCGAGGTGGTCAGGATGGTTTGCTGCGTTTTCATTGCGGGGTTCCTTTCGTGGTATCCATCGGCGTAAGCCAAGCCTGCAAACGGGCGGCGCTTGGCGCGTCCAGCTCGATCTCGGCCCCCTCCGGGAAGCGTTGCCCGTCGTGGTCGAGGTCCATGCCGCGCACGCGATAAACGCGGCGCGGGGCCGGCTCCGGCGCGGCGTCGGGTACTGCGGGAATAAAAGCCCCCTCGACCGCTGGCGCGGCGTCATCGGGGGCAGGCGGGGAGGTATTCTTCCTGGCCATGGCTATGCGTTGGTGTTGGTGATGAGATAGCCGGCGTCCTGTCCGACGATCACCGCTTTGTAGATGTCGGTGTGGCGGACATAGCGCACCTTGCCGCCCTCGGCGTCGTAGCGATCGGTTTCCGGCATGCCCCTGCGCCGCAAGGTGTAACCCCACGACGGCTCGTCGTAATGGCCCGCGCGTCCCGCGCCGGGCCGCGCAACGTAGGCCAGGACCACGTTGTCGCCCCAGATGTCGCCGGTAGCATTGTCGCCAGCCAAGGCCTCGCCGATGTGGATGTCGTGGATGCCGAAGAGCGCGCGCAGGTGTTCCAGGGTAATCAGCTTCCTTTCATTGCTGCCGAGCGCCTCTTGCAGCTTTTCGTGAAACTTCAGCGACTGATAGACCGACGCGCCCATGACCAGGGTGTTCGGACGCACGCCGATGCGCGCGCGGATGACTTCCTTGGCCTCCTCGATCACGGCGATCGGATCGCCGCCGGAAGCGCCCCACTGACTGGCGCCGGAGAGCGCGATCTTGGCCCCGGAGAGATAATTGTCCGGGTTTTGCGCCAGCTGCGCGGCGCTCCATTCGCGCGTCAATTCGATCGAATCTTTTACGCGCTGCGCGGCGCGGGATTCGATGGCGAACATCGCTTCCGCCTCTTCCCGGTAGTCGCACGGGTAGGCGAGGTCGTGCTCGCGCAGTACCACGTCGAGCGTATGGAGGTCATCCGGCGTCATCACGTTGGACGCGGCGCGGATGGCGCGCTCGGTTTCCCACAGGCGGAAGGCCTCCTTGCCGAAGAGCGGGACGATGACGCCCTCCTTGTCCACCAGGACGACCGGGAACAGGGATTCGGCGATGAAACTGGCATTGTGGTAGCCGCGGGCGATCTGGGTCAGTACGGGATCGACGACGCGCAGGGATTTCAGGCGATTAGCCATTTCAGGCTCCTTGTTGGATCAATTGACGCGCCGCCTCTCCATAGGGGAGTCCCTTCTCGGCAGCGAGCGCCGTGGCGCGGGTGTGCAGGCTCAGGCGCTCGGGGTCGGCACCCTTTTCAGCGAACTCGGCGAACTCGGCGACGTCGGCGCAGCCTTGGCCAGACTTCGCTTTGGTGGCCAACTCGCCGAACTCGACCGCCTTGGGCAATTCGGTAAGGAAAGTCTTGAAGGCGTTGGCCAGCGGCTGCCTGGCCTCGCCTTCGCCGAACTCGATGAGGGTTTCTCCTTCAACAAAGTCCAGGAAGGCGATCACGGCTGCCTTGTGCTTCGGCGCGAGCCTGCCTTCGCCGATGACGCTCTCGGCGAAAGCGGCGTGCTCGCCGTGGCGCTGGGCGGCGGCGGTCGCCTTCTTCTCGGACTCGGCGGCGGCGAGTTGCTGTTTCAGGGTGGCAACTTCGGCCTCCAGCGCGGCTTTTTCTTCAGGGGTCACAGCGTGCTCCTCATGGACAAGGGATTCGACGAAAGCGTGACTGGCAGCCGGCGCTTCGTCCTGACGCGCCGCTTCGCGGATGGTTTCGATCTGCCAATCGGGAACGACCTGGTCGGCGGTCTCCTGGCCGAACTGGGCCAGCAGCCACTCGCGCATCCGGCGCCATAGTCCGGCGCTGGTCTCAAGCCCCCAATCGGCGAACTCGACGATGCCCTCCTCGGCTTCGCCGAAGGAGATCGCCTTCAAGCCCTTGACAGCGGGCGGTTGCGCGCCCAAGAAACCGATGTGGCGCAGATACCAGACACCACGCGCGGGATTGCTGGGCGAATCAGGGGAATAAAAGCTGGCGGAAACCTTCTTGAAGCGCCCGGCGGTGACCAACTCGGCGAAGGCCGGATCGATCTCCCGCGCCGTGGCCGTCAGGCCATCGTTTTGGGTAGCCAGGGACTCCACCCAGCCGTAGGCCGGCGCGTCGTGCCTGGGATGGCCGACGACGATCGGCGCTTCGTGTTTGGCGGGGTCGTAGGCCGACGCGCAGGCTTTGATGTCGGCTTCCGAGAAATCGAGCGTCGCACCGCTCATCGCGGTGTGACGGCCTGGCCGGAAAACGTGAATGACGGGCGATGGGTTTGGCATGTCGCCATGATCGCGGGCGGCGGGCCGCGCGTCTTGCAAACTAGTTTAATGTTTGCGCGTACCCGAATGCCGACCAATCAGAGGGCAGGAACGAATGCAAAAAGCCGCCTGACGATCCTGCTGATTTCCCAACTCATCCACTTTTCGACGGCGGCCTGGATGGCTTCCTGCAGGGGTTGGCCGTAGAACAGGCCGCTATGGACGGCGTCGGCGAAATCCACAGCACCTCGGTGCGCGGCCTCGCTCCGTCCGCGGCCGCGTAATGCGGGCGCTCCACGCGGACATTTGATGACCAACTGCGCGGCC
>JAITIQ010000185.1 GCA_031279425.1 Accumulibacter sp. | reverse complement strand
CGGCGGCCGGTAATGGAAACTCGTCTCGTTGTCGCGGCTGCCCGGCACTGCGGCGTATTCGTCCGGGGACGGGACGGATACCGGCTCCCAGTCGCTCATCTCCGCGTTCAGGCGCCATGCGCCGTGCATGATCAGCCGGCGCCGCTTGCTTTCGATGAAATTGCGATAGACGGTCTCGTCGGGTGGGAACGACGCGACGCTGAGGATGTCGGCATCGCGGTCGTAGAGAAAATCGGCCACCTGGCGCGCGGTGTCGGTGGTCAGTCGCTCGATTTCTTCGCGGGCGCGGGCGTCGAGCGCGTTGACCGCGTCATCGACCGCCTGGTCGCCGACCCGGTGAATGGCCTTATTGGCGGTGGAAACCAGTTTGTTGAACTGCTCGCCCAGGTAGCCGGCGAGTTCCAGCGTCTGATGCCAGGCAATCCATACGAGCAGCACCAGAGGCACCACCTTGATCGCGATGAACACCAGGATCAGGCGCACCCGCACCGAGAGACTGTTCCAGTAATAAAGGATGGATCGCATGTCAATCACCTGTTGGTTTCATGGCGGATTCGCCGGGATTGAGCCGATGGTCCGCGCAGGACGGGCAAGCGCGGCCGCGAGCTGATCGGCGGCAAAATCGACGGACTGACACCCTCCCCACCCTGTCCGCCCTGCGCTCCGGAAGCCTGCGTTTCTCAAGGTGGCGCCATGGGGCTAGCCCATCATCTGCCTTCCGGTTCGTCGCATGACGCGGGCTGATCCTTGAAACTTTCACGGATTTCCAGTATCTCGCCCTTGTGCGCCAGGAAGAGATCGATCAGCTCCGGATCGAATTGTTTGCCGCGCTGCTCCGCCATGTAGTCGAACACCTGTTCCATCGGCCAGCTCTGTTTGTAGCAACGCATGCTGCCCAGGGCGTCAAACACGTCGGCAATCGCGGTGATGCGGCCATAGATGTGGATTTCCTCGCCCTTCAGTCCGCGCGGGTAGCCCTTGCCGTCATAACGCTCATGGTGTTCGTAGGCGACGATGGCGGAAACGTCGAGCAGGTGGCTGTTGGAACCGGACAAAAGGTCCTTGCCGATTTCCGCGTGTTTTTTCATGATTTCGAATTCTTCGGCGCTCAGCTTCCCCGGCTTGTTCAGGATGGAGTCGGGAATGCCGACCTTGCCGATGTCGTGCATCGGCGCGGCTTCCTTGAGGGTCTGCGCTTCCGCCTCGCCCATGCCGGAAGCGCGCGCCAGGAGATGGCAGTATTCCGCGACCCGGCGCACGTGATTGCCGGTTTCCTCGGAACGGGTTTCGGCAACCGCGCCGATGCGCTCGACCACCTCCTTCTGGGTCCTTTCCAACTCGTGCGCCAGGCTGATGTTGTCGAAGGCGACCGCGACGTTGGAGCAGAAGATATGGAGGAGATCCTTGTCGAACACGTTCAGTTCGCCTGTGCCATCGACGTAGATGATGTTGCCGCCACCACCGGCGCTCAGGAAAAAGAGCACGATGCAATCGGCGGCGAAGACATTCCCCCCCGAGGCAACGGCGGCCTGGACGTTGTCCAGGATTTTCCGCGGCAGGGCTTCCTCGATCAGGTGTCCGCCCAGGGCGGAATAACTGCCGATCCCCGCGACGACGCGTAGGCAATCGGCGCCGTTGTCCCTGGCGAAACGCTCCGAGCCGCAGCAGAACGCGTTCTCTCCGAGTTTCAGCAGCGACACCAGTTGCGTCAGCACCCCCTGGACGAAGCGCTCCATCGACTGGATCTTGAAGATGCTGGCCGAGGCGCTGACGATGTTTTCCAGTCCGCTCCGGTTGCGCTCGATGATTTCCAGATCGGCGTATGCGCGCAAGCCCGCGACCACCGAGGTGAACAACTTCTGCGCGGTCAGTTCGGTCTTGGTCTTGTAGTCGTTGATGTCGTATTCGAGGATCACCTGCCGTTCCGGCGCCTGGCCGGGCTGGCCGGTGCGCAGGATGATGCGGGTCATGGTGTTGCCGAGGGTGCCCCGGATGTGGCGCACCACGTCCAGGCCGGCGTCCTCGCTCTCCATGACCACGTCGAGAAACACCATCGCCGTGTCCGGATGCGCCGCCATGAGCGCCTTGGCTTCCGCGCCGCTGTAGGCGCTCAGGAATTCCAGGCCGCGCTCTTCGAAAGCGAAGCCGGACAGAGCCAGGCGAGTGATCGTATGCACTTCCGGCTCGTCGTCGACGATCATCACTTTCCAGTGCCTGGAACGATTCTCCCTGGGCTTCGCCGCCTCATCCTCGTCGGCGAACAAAAGTTCCTCGTCATCCACCACGCATATCACCTGAGTTCTCGAGCGCCCGGACGAACTCGATGAACCGAGACGTCCACCACGCTCCTGCCCACCCGCTCCCTGGCATCCGCTTCGAACCCGAGGAGCCGCTCGCGCACGCGCGACCGGCTCCTCATTGCCTGCCAGACCCTCTGCTACTCGAAAATCCCGGATTTCGCTTCGTCTGAAAACATTCTTGCAAGCCGGGACAAGTCACGATTCCCGAGAATCTTGAATTTGAATCCGTTCATTCTCTCGGCGTCGTTTCCGCGAACGCCGGACGCTGCATAAGCTTGTCATACAATTGCGCGAGCCTGGCGTGGCTCGCGCGCCAATCGATTTCCGGAAAACGGAAAGCCACATAACCCAGCACGCAACCGGCACAGACGTCGGCGAAAGTGAAGTGCGTGCCCATGCACCACGGATTGTCGCCGAGTTCGCGGGCCATGTATTCCAGCCCCCGGAGCACCTTGTCTTGCTGGCGCGCGATCCATTCGGCGCTTTGCCGCGCCTCGGGGCGCTTGCCTTCGAGAAACACCAGGCTGGCGGCATCGCACACGCCGTCGGCCAGCGCCTCCCAGCGCTTCACTTCGGTGCGTTCCCGGTTCGGCACCGGCAGCAGCTTGTTGTTCGGCGCCGCGTTGTCGAGGTATTCGCAGATCACGCGCGAATCGAAGAGCACCGTGTCGTCGTCGAACACGAGGACCGGAATCTTGCCCAGCGGATTGACGTTGGCGACGTTCGATCCCGGCACCCACGGCGAATCAAGCTCGAATTCGCACTCGATTTTCTTTTCGGCCAGTACGACTCTCACTTTGCGGACGTACGGGCTGGTCAGCGATCCGATGAGTTTCATGGTTTCCTGTAAACGGAGGGTTGAGTGGGTGGCGGACGACTGCGGAGGACGGCTGCGCGATGGTGCAAGGGACGATTGCGATATTGGATCATGGATACGAAGCATGCGGCACATGCCAGTATATCATCATCGAAACGCGGATTTGGCGGAGATTTTCCCGGACGGTAAAATCCCCCCTTCCGCAAACGCGAGCCAAAGGCACCTCCATGTCGCCGACCCCCCTCACCGCCCTTTCCCCGCTGGACGGCCGCTACGCCGCCAAGGTCGGGGCGCTGCGCGATCAGTTTTCCGAATACGGCCTGATCCGCCGCCGTCTTCAGGTCGAGATCGAATGGCTCAAGGCGCTGGCCGCCGAGCCGCATTTCGCCGAGATTCCCGCCTTCTCGC
Source organism: Accumulibacter sp. (assembly GCA_031279425.1). Taxonomy (GTDB): domain Bacteria; phylum Pseudomonadota; class Gammaproteobacteria; order Burkholderiales; family Rhodocyclaceae; genus Propionivibrio. The sequence goes on along the minus strand of JAITIQ010000185.1, from coordinate 4,249 downwards.
CGGCGGCCGTGGCCGAGCTGGACCGGGTCGTTGCCGGTTTCGATCCGGAACAGGCGGCCGAAGTCAGGAAGATCGAGGCGACGGCAACCAATCACGACGTCAAGGCGCTCGAATACTGGATCAGGGAGAAGTTCGCGGGCAAGCCGGAAGTGATGCGCGTCTCCGGATTCATCCACTTCGCCTGCACCTCGGAGGACATCAACAACCTGGCGCACGCGCTGATGCTGAAAACGGCGCGCGACGAGGTCATGCTGCCGGCGCTGGACAAGGTGATCATTCGCCTGCGCGAGCTCGCGCACACGCACGCGGCCCTGCCGATGATGGCGCGCACGCACGGCCAGCCGGCGACGCCGACCACGCTGGGCAAGGAGATGGCCAACGTGGTCCATCGCCTGGAACGCGGCCGCGCGCGCATGGCCGGGGTGAGCCTGTCCGCCAAGATCAACGGCGCGGTCGGCAACTACAACGCCCACCTGGCGGCCTATCCGGACTACGACTGGGAAGGCTTCGCCAAGCGCTTCGTCGAGGCGCTGGGTCTCGAATTCAACCCCTGCACGACTCAGATCGAACCGCACGACGCGATGGCCGAACTGTTCGACGCCCTGGCGCGCGTCAACACCATCCTGATCGACCTCGACCGCGACGTGTGGGGCTACGTGTCGCTCGGCTACTTCAGGCAGAAGCTGAAAGCCGGCGAGATCGGGTCGTCGACCATGCCGCACAAGGTCAACCCGATCGATTTCGAGAATTCGGAAGGCAATCTGGGCCTGGCCAACGCGCTCCTCAGACATCTCTCGGAAAAACTGCCGATTTCGCGTTGGCAGCGGGATCTTTCCGATTCCACCGTGCTGCGCAACATGGGCGTGGCCCTGGGTCATGCGCTGCTCGCCTACGATTCGCTGTGGCGCGGCCTGGGAAAGCTCGAGGCCGACGCCGACCGCCTGCGCGCCGACCTCGACGCCAATTGGGAACTGCTGGCCGAACCGATCCAGACGGTGATGCGCCGTTACGGCGCGGACCATCCCTACGAGCAACTCAAGAATTTGACGCGCGGCAGGCGCGTCTCGCGCGAGGAGATGCGGGAATTCGTCGGCAAGCTGGACCTTCCGGACGCGGCCAGGCGGGAATTGCTGGCGCTGACGCCCTGGGATTACACCGGCCAGGCGGCCGCGCTCGCGCGCCGGATTTGAGCGAGGCAAGGATGGCGCAATTTGCGGAAAACCTGAAAAAGCTCCCCGGAATCTCGCATCTGGCGGCGATCCGGCTGCTCGACGGCGAAAACGAAGTCGCCGTCATCGAAAACAAGGTCGGCGACCAGGGGGCGCTGGCGATCTACAACCACGTGGCCCAGACCTACGGCGCCATCACGCCGGACGCGGCGAGGAAGGGCTTGGAGCTTTACGCGGAACACGCCGAGGACGCGCGACGGCATCCGGGCAAGCATCCGCACATCGACCGGCTGGCGGCCTTGATCGAAGAGGGAAAGACGCTGCGCGTCCAGTGCGTTTTCGCGCTTTGACGGGACTGGTTTCTCGATCCATGCGTTTCCCGTCGCAGCCGGCAGGGAATGGTTCGGACGGCTCGTCGCGCGATTTCCAGGCTGAACGGAAATTCTTTGTCCCGTCGATCGTTGCGACGGGAAATTACCGTCACGGCAGTTCCGAGTATTTGTAGCCGATGCCGTAGACCGAGCGGATGAGTTCGGTTCCCGGCGCGACTTCGGCGATCTTGCGCCGTATCTTCTTGATGTGGCTGTCGACCGTGCGGTCGGCGACGATGCGCTCGTTGCCGTGCATCGCGTCCATGAGCTGCTCGCGCGTGAAGATGCGTTCCGGCTGCTCGGCCATCTGCTGGACGAGCCGGAATTCGATCGCCGTCAGCCCCAGGTCGCGGCCCTGCCAGGTGGCCTGCCAGCGCTCGGGGTCGAGCGCGAGTCCGGTCGTCCTGCCGCCGGCGTTCGGGCGCACGCGGCGCAGCACCGCCTTGACCCGGGCGACCACCTCGCGCGGGCTGAAGGGTTTGCAGATATAGTCGTCGGCGCCGAGCTCCAGGCCGCGCAGGCGGTCCGCTTCCTCGACGCGCGCGGTGGCGATGATGATCGCGGCTTGGCCGGCCACGCCGGTCGAGCGCAGCGCGCGGCAGATTTCGAAGCCGGACAGTCCGGGCAGCATCAGGTCGAGCAGGATCAGGTCGGCGCGCTGCCGCCGCAGCCAGGGCAGGACTTCGTCGCCGCGCCGCAGGCGGTGCGTGGCGTAGGCTTCGCGCGCGAGGTAATCGCACAGGACGTCGGCGATCTTGTCTTCGTCCTCGACGACGAGGATGCGTTCAGTCATCTCGTTCCTCCTCCGTGGCGAGCGGCAGGCGGATGTCCCAGCGCAGGCCGCCCAGCGCGCTGGGTCCGCATTCCAGGCGGCCGCCATGATCCTCGATGATCGCCTTGGCGATGGCCAGCCCCAGGCCGCTGCCGCCGCTCGCCCGCGTGCGCGACTCGTCGACCCGGTACAGGCGCTCGGTCAGGCTGGCGAGCTGCGCGGCATCGACGCCGGGCGCGGAATCCTCCCAGAGGAGGCCGGCGTGCCCGTCGTGCCGCGCCAGCGCGATGCGCAGGCGGCGCGGCGGGTCGGTGTAGCGCAGGGTGTTTTGCAGCAGATTGTCGAAAACCTGGCCCAGGCGGGTGGCGTCGCCCAGGATCGGGAGATCCGGTTCCAGGGAGAGTTCGATGGAGAGACCCTGTTCGGCGATCATCCGCTCTCCCGCGTCGAGGCAGTCGCGTACCCGCTTTCCCAGCAGGAGCGGGGAGAAACGGTAATGAAGCGCCCCCAGGTCGGACAGCGAAAGGAGGTGCAGGTCGTCGACGAGCCTCGTCAGCCGGCCGGTTTCCTGCGCCAGCGAATTGACGCCGGCCGGCGTCAGCGGGCGGACGCCGTCCTGCAGCGCCTCGATCTCGGCGCGCAGCGCGGTCAATGGCGTGCGCAGTTCGTGCGCGATGTCGGCGAGCCATTGCTGGCGCGAGCGGCGGGCGCTTTCCAGGGCGCCCGCCAGGTTGTTGAAATCGGCCGCCAGCTGGGCGAATTCATCGAGACCGACGACGGCGATGCGCGCGCCGTAGTCGCCTTCGGCCAGGCGGTTGGCGCCGTGGCGCAGGGCGTTGAGGCGCCGCGAAAGCCAGCGGGCGATCAGCGCGGCGTTGATCACCACGGCCGCCAGCATGCCGGCGGCGATGGCCAGAAAGCGGCGCGCCTGCTGTTCCCGGAAGACCTGTTCGAGCGATTCGATGATCGCCAGGCGCGGGACGTAGGCCAGGTAGCCGACCCGCTGGCCATCGATTTCGATCGGTTCGCGCACGGCGTTTTCGGCGCGCTCGGCCGGGCCGATCAGCACCGCGCCTGCCGGGTCGAGCAGCAGCATGCGCGGATCGATGGTCAGCGCTGGCGGCGGTTCGTGCCGGCCCGCGCCGGCTCGCGCCCGCGGGCTTTCCCGCGGGTGATAGGAGCGGCCGCTGCCGAACACTTCGCGCGCCATGCCCTGCCAGCGCTGCCGGTCTTCGGCGATCCACGCCCAGCCCCGATGCGCGCGGTAGCCGTCGGCGAGCTGCTGGATCAGCGGCGTGAGGCGCGCTTCGTCGGCCGTGTTCAGGTATTCGACCAGTCCCTGGTCGAAGCTCCTGCTGTAGATCTGATAGGCGGCGACGACGAGGACGATGTTCGCGCCGGCGATCGCCAGGAACAGCTTGACGCCCAGCGTGTGCAGACGGCGGCGCCAGGCGGAGGCGTGGGGAAGTGGATTCATGCGAACTCGGACGCCGGGGAAAAATGGATGATAACCCTTCCCAATGGCACGGTGGCTCGGCGTGTCGCTACACCCCGTTGGCGAACCCCCGCTGCCGCCAGGCTTCGAACACCACCACGGCGACGGCGTTCGACAGATTGAGACTGCGCTGGCCGGGCAGCATCGGCAGGCGCAGACGGCGTTCGGGCGGGAACTCGACCATTACTTCGGCGGGCAGGCCGCTCGTCTCGCGGCCGAAGACGAAAACGTCTTCCGCCGCAAGCGCCATCTGGTCGGGACGCACGTCGCCGCGGGTAGTGACGGCGAACAGCCGCCGTCCGCAAAGTGCCGCCTTACAGTGTGCCCAGTCGGCATGGCGGACGACTCTGGCGAATTCGTGGTAATCGAGCCCGGCGCGCTTCAGGGAGCGATCCTCCCAGCGAAAGCCGAGCGGTTCGACGAGATGCAGTTCGGCGCCGGT
>JAITIQ010000127.1 GCA_031279425.1 Accumulibacter sp. | reverse complement strand
CGAAGGCCTTCTTCACTCACGCGGCATGGCTGGATCAGGGTTGCCCCCATTGTCCAAAATTCCCCACTGCTGCCTCCCGTAGGAGTCTGGGCCGTGTCTCAGTCCCAGTGTGGCGGATCATCCTCTCAGACCCGCTACGGATCGTCGCCTTGGTAAGCCTTTACCCCACCAACCAGCTAATCCGACATCGGCCGCTCCAAAAGCGCAAGGTCTTGCGATCCCCTGCTTTTCTGCTCACAGTTTATGCGGTATTAGCGTAACTTTCGCTACGTTATCCCCCACTCCCAGGTACGTTCCGATGCACTACTCACCCGTTCGCCACTCAACGGAAGGGCAAGCCCCCCCGCTCCGTTCGACTTGCATGTGTAAGGCATGCCGCCAGCGTTCAATCTGAGCCAGGATCAAACTCTTCAGTTCAATCCCCAAATCCCGCTTGACGTCTCCTCGTGCCCCCCTCATGACCTACACTCCACCCCCACAAAACCCCAGGGATTCAGCCCAAGCCACCCCAGAAACACAAGGAAATTCTCCATCGTGCAGGTCAATCTCTAAACCTTCCACCTCAGGCAAAATCACTCATAGTCAGCCCCGCCCTCAAGCAGCACCCACTATCCGTATCCCCAAGGCTTCCAGCTCACCAGACCAAAAACCCACACCTATCAATCGCCTGTTGTTAAAGAACGCAAAACGGTCATTCCTCCGACCGTCTTGTCGCTGCACGTCAGCAGCAAAACTGCGCATTATACGGAGACGTGGAAGAATGTCAAGACATTTCTTGATCAATGTTACGAATTTTTTTCAGCTCACGAGATCGCATCCCAAGTTCTTCGGGCCGCGCGCGCCACGCCGAAGACTCTTTCCAGTGCCGCACCGTCACCTTGGGAGAGCGCGGCGCGCAGTTCATCGAGCTGTTCCTGGTAGCGATCCAGCTCGCCGAGCAGCGCGGCTCGGTTGGCGAGGCAGATGTCCCGCCACATTTCCGGATGGCTCGCGGCGATGCGTGTGAAGTCGCGGAAACCGCTGGCGGCAAAATTGAAATACAGCCCGCTGTCTTCCCGCACCGCCAATTCGTGCACCAGGGCGAAGGCCAGCAGATGCGGCAGATGGCTGACCGCGGCGAAGACGCGGTCGTGTTCTTCCGGCGTCAGATCGAAGATTTCTCCGCCGCACCACTCCCAGGCCGAACGGACGCGCGCCACGTTCAGCACTGGATTTTCCGGCAGCGGAGTGAGCACCACTTTCCGGTACCGGTACAGATCGGCCCGCGCGGCCGCCGCGCCGCTGTTTTCCGCGCCGGCGATCGGATGTCCCGGCACGAACTGCCCCGAACGCTTGCCGAAGTGTTCGCGCGCCGCGGCCACGACGTCGGACTTGGTGCTGCCACCGTCGGTGACCACGGTCTCCGGACCGAGATACGGCGCGATACGCGCCATGATTTCCGGCATCTGGCCAACCGGCGTGGCGATCAGCACCAGATCGGCGTCCGCCGTTTCCTGCCCGGCGTGGATCCCGATGCGGTCGATGATGCCCCGCTCCAACGCCAGGGTCAGCGTCGACAGGCTGCGCCCGAAACCGACGACCTCCCCGACCTGATCGGCGGCTTTCAGCGCCAGCGCGAACGATCCGCCGATCAGACCGGCGCCGAAGAGGACGACCTTGTCGAATTCCGGCTCGGAACCCATGGATACGCCCCTGTCACCTTCAACCGCGGGTGGTTTCGAGCGCTTGCAGGAAGCGCCGGTTTTCCGCTTCGGTGCCGACGGTCACGCGCAGCCATTCCGGCATGCCGTAGCCCGCGATCGGGCGGACGATCACGCCTTGCCGCAGCAATTTTTCGTTGATCGCCGCGGCGTCGCCAGCCCGGAACGTGATGAAATTGCCATACGAGGGAATGAATTCGCAGCCGAGATGCCGGAAACCCGCGACCAACTGCTCCATGCCGGCGCGGTTGACCCGTTGGCTGCGCGCGACGAATTCGTGATCGTCGAGCGCCGCAGTCGCCGCCGCCAGGGCCAGGTTGTTGCAGTTGAACGGCTGGCGCACGCGATTCATGAGATCGGCGATTTCCGCCGAAGCGAGCGCGTAACCGACGCGCAGTCCGGCCAGGCCATGAATCTTGGAGAAAGTTCGGGTGATCACCAGATTGGGGAATTCACCGAGCCAGTCCCTGGAATCGCCCTGCACGCCGTCCGGCAGGTATTCGTTGTAGGCTTCGTCGAGCACCACCGCGACATCATCCGGCAGCGCGCGCAAAAAGGATTCGAGTTCCGCGTACGGCAGGAAGGTTCCGGTCGGATTATTGGGGTTGGCGATCCATATGAGGCGCGTGTCCGGCCGCACGGCGGCGCGCATGGCGTCGAGATCGTGCCCGAAGTTTTTCGCCGGCACGGTGATCGGCTCGGCGCCGACGGTCAGCGAAGCGATCGGGTATACCGCGAAGGCGTGCTGCGAGATGATCGTCGAACGCCCCGGCGCCAGGAACACGCGGGCGGCGATGTCCAGGAGGTCGTTCGAGCCGTTGCCCAGAACGATGCGTTCCCGGCCAAGCCCGGTATGCGCCGCGACGGCCGCCTTGAGCTGAAAGTCATCCGGGTAGCGTTCCAGCGTGCCTACCGCCGCTTCCAGGGCGATTTTCGCCTTCGGACTCATGCCCAGCGGGTTTTCGTTGGACGCCAACTTGACGATGGATTCGACCGGGATGCCCATTTCACGGGCCAGTTGGGTGATCGGCTTGCCAGGCTGGTAGGGCGCGATGGCGCGGACGTAGGGCAGGGTTTGGTCGCAGAGAGGCATATTGGGATCCTTTGGTTTGCGAATACATGTATAGGAGTTTTGGAAGGCGAAAATTCGAAAATCTTATCTTGTCTTTATGTGATTGGCGTCAAGACCTTGCGGTTATCAGCTTTGGGATTCTGCGATCTGGACAGCCACCACACGACATTGACACTGTCTTTGACGCGCATGCGCCAGACGTTCACCCATTCGGCTGGCGCTGGAGGACGTGCAGGATTGTAGTGACAATATTCCTGTGCCAGATAAAAGCTCGTTTCACGAACAAGCCGCACCAAAAGTTCGAATTGATAGATGCTGCGTACTGGAAAACCCGGCATGTATGTGCCACCGAGGTCGAGAACAAAAGAGCCTTCAGGTTTAAGAATGCGATACAGTCGATGCGATACGGTTGATCTGCAAAGCTCATAAACCAATCTACGTATTCGTCCTCGTCTTCATTGCCGTATCCCTTTTTTTGCTTCAACGCGAACGGAGGAGAAGTCGGGATCAGGTCGACAGACTCGTCGGGAATGCTTGGCAACAACAGAAGACTGTCTCCCAAATAGGCACTGCCTAAAGCGGTCGAGTAGTATAGCTTCGGTTCGGTAATCATTTTTCACCATGTGAAGCAAGGTCATCGGATAACCCGTATCACCGACGCCGACCTCGCTGAGATACGATCGCGACTGACGCTCGCGGCCGAGAATCATGAACAACGATGAATAACGGCTCATTATCTCCATTTTTCATGATGGCTCGTACCCGATTCCGATTCGCAGGACAATACGTTACATGAGCCGCCGCGATTTCTCCAGCCCAAGTGGAACGCAAGAAGTGACCGGAGTGCTTCCGGTCTTTGCATTTCACTCAGAAACCGCCACCGGATACGACCCGAGCACCTTGAGATACGCGGCGCGACGCGCGAGTTCGGCCAGCGCATGGGCCACCTCTGGATCGTCGCGGTGTCCTTCGATATCCACGTAGAAAACGTATTCCCACAGCGTATGCCGCGCCGGCCGCGATTCCAGGCGGGTCATCGACACGCCGGCCTCGGAGAACGGCGCCAGCAGTTCGTACAGCGAGCCGGTGCGATTGGGCGCGGACATGATCAGCGAGGTCTTGTCGCGGCCCGACGGCCCGGCGTCCCGCTGCCCCAGAACCAGGAAACGCGTGGTGTTGTTCGGTTCGTCCTCGACCTTGCCAGCGAGGATGGCGAGCCCATAGCGTTCGGCGGCCGCTTCCCCGGCGAGCGCCGCCGTTCCCGCTTCTGCCGCGGCCAGTTGCGCCGCCTGCGCGTTGCTGCCGACCGGGACGCGCCGCGCTTTCGGCAGCGCGCGGTTCAGCCATTCGTGGCACTGCGCGAGCGACTGCGCGTGCGAATACACCGTGGTGATGGATTCTGGCGACGCCTCCCGGCTCAATAGATGCTGATGGATGCGCAGCACGACTTCGCCGCAGACCTTGAGCGCCGAAGCCATCAGGAGATCAAGGGTGCGCCCGATGGCGCCCTCGGTGGAATTTTCCACCGGCACCACGGCGAAATCGGCGTGGCCGGCCTCGACCTCGCGGAAAATGTCGTCGATCGAAAGCTGCGGCGAGAAGCGCGCGGCGTGTCCGAAATGCCGGGCGGCCGCGCTCTCCGAAAAGGTGCCGAGCGGCCCCAGGAAAGCCACCGACAGCGGGCGTTCGAGGGACAGGCAGGCGGACATCAGCTCGCGGAAAACGCAGGCCAGGTTCTCGTCCGAGAGCGGCCCGGTGTTTCTTTCCTTGATCCGCCGCAGCACCTGCGCTTCGCGTTCCGGCCGGTAGACGATTTCCCCCTCGCCCTGCCGCGCCTTGATTTCCCCGATCCTCTGCGCGCAGCGCGCCCGGCGGTTTACGAGTTCGATGAGTTGCGCGTCGATGGCGTCGATTTCGCCGCGCGCGTTTGCGAGTTCCGTCTTCAATTCGTCACTCATGGCAATGCAAACCCCAATATTCTGTGTTCGATCGAGCGGAAGCGATGTGGCTTCACGGATCAGGCTTCATGCGTAAAAGGCGCCGTCCCGAGGCGAAGCACCAGGGATGGGCTGAAGTACAGAGCATCTACCCATCGCGGAATCACCGAACATTTGATACATGACGTGGCTTAGCTCGAATTGATTGCAGCCGCGCTCACTGATGCCGCCTTCAGCATCGGGTTGCGCCGATTCCCATCCTTCCTCAATGCCGGACCAATACAATAGCCGTCCTTTGCGCTCCGCCACCACGTAAACAAACCCTCCGGGGTCGCTCGCCATTGGAACTGGCCTTGGGGTGACACGAATGGAGTCGAACAAAGCCCGATGACGAGGACAGAGCTCAGACACACCTTCTTCGAGAAGACGCTCGGCATCTTCCTTCGATGCTGATCGCCATCGTGTCATTTCAGGACGCCGGCAATGGGCGCGATGAACGCTCATGGCGGCAAGCGCCCCTGCGCGGTGAGGGAATGCGGCACGGGAAAAACCGGTGGGCGCGGGCGTCCCACCCGCTGCGCAGGGCCTTTTGCGGGCGGGGCCATGAACGAGCATGGTTTGCGCGGAATGGCCGAAGTTCGTTGCTGATCAGGAAAACCTTGATGGGCTGTGCCATGTGGATATTTCCCCGACCAACAAGTAGTAGTAGTAATAGACATCCCAGGCTTTTTCGCAAGACGAATCTTTGCTTTCCATCATTTGTCCTCCGATTCTCCCGCCTCGTCTTCGGACTCGACCACTTTTTCCAGGCTGGCCAGCTTTTCTCCTTCGTCGAGCGAGATCAGGGTCACGCCCTGCGTCGCTCGCCCGAGCTCGCGGATTTCGGCGACGCGCGTGCGGATCAGCACGCCGCCGGTGGTGATCAGCATGATCTCGTCCTCGTCTTTCACCAGCCGCGCGGCGATGGCCTTGCCGTTCCTTTCGCTGGCGGCGATGGCGATGACCCCCTGGGTACCGCGGCCGGAACGGCGGAAGTCGGCGAGCACGGTGCGCTTGCCGTAGCCGTTCTCGGTGGCCACCAGCACCGTTTCCTGGTGATTGTCGGCGACCAGGAGCGAGAGCACCTGCTGCCCTTCGCCCAGCCTCATGCCGCGCACGCCGCGCGCCGCGCGGCCCATCGGCCGGACGTCCTCCTCGCCGAACCAGACTGCCTTGCCGGCGTCGGAAACGAGCACGATGTCCTGCGAGCCGTCGGTAATCTCGGCGCCGATCAGGTAGTCGCCTTCGTCCAGCGCCACGGCGATGATGCCGGCCTTGCGCGGATTGGAGAAATCCGACAGCGGCGTCTTCTTCACCGTGCCCTGCGCGGTACACATGAAGACGAAACGATCCTCGACGAATTCCTTGATCGGCAGGATGGCGCTGATCTTCTCGCCCTGCTCCAGCGGGAACATGTTGACGATCGGCTTGCCGCGCCCGCTGCGCGCGCCCTGCGGCACTTCGAAGACCTTGAGCCAGTAGAGCCGGCCGCGGTTGGAGAAGCACAGGATGTGATCGTGGGTGTTGGCGGTGAACAAATGATCGACGAAATCGTTTTCCTTGACCGCCGCCGCCTGCTTGCCGCGCCCGCCACGCCGCTGCGCGCGGTAATCGGCCAGCGGCTGCGACTTGACATAGCCGGAATGCGACAGCGTGACCACCATGTCCTGCGGCGTGATGAAGTCCTCGATGGCCAGATCCTGCGTATCCAGGACGATTTCCGAGCGCCGCTTGTCGCCGAACTGGGCGCGCACGACGTCGAGCTCCTCGGCGATGATCCCGGTGATGCGTTCGGGCCGGGCGAGGATGTCGAAGAGGTCGGCGATGCGTTCGAGCAGTTCGGCGTAGTCGGCGACGACCTTGTCGCGTTCGAGACCGGTCAGGCGTTGCAGGCGGAGTTCGAGAATGGCCTGCGTCTGCGCCTCGGACAGGAGATAGCCGTTTTTCGACAGGCCGTACTCGAGCCCCAGCCCCTCCGGGCGCGTTGCGTCCAGCGCGGCGCGGGCGAGCATCCCGGCGACCGTCGTGGACGGCCACAGCTTGCCCATCAGCGCGCGACGGGCGTCCGCCGGCGCGGGCGAAGCCCTGATCACGGCGATGATCTCGTCGACGTTGTCCAACGCCACGGCGAGGCCCTCCTGGATGTGCGCCTTCTCTCGCGCGCGGCGCAACTCGAACACCGTGCGCCGGTTGACGACCTCGCGCCGGTGCGTCAGGAAGCATTCGAGCATCTGCTTCAGATTGAGCAGACGCGGCTGACCGTCGACCAACGCCACCATGTTCATGCCGAAGGTATCCTGCAACTGCGTCTGCTTGAACAGGCAGTTCAAGACGATTTCCGGCACTTCGTTGCGCTTCAGTTCGATGACCACGCGCATGCCGGACTTGTCGGATTCGTCGCGCAGGTCGGAGATGCCCTCGATTCTCTTCTCGTTGACCAGCTCGCCGATCTTTTCCAGCAAGGCGCGCTTGTTGACCTGGTACGGCAGCTCGTCGACGATGATCGCCTGGCGGTCGGCGCTGCCCTTGATGTCCTCGAAATGCGTGCGCGCACGCATGATCACGCGGCCGCGTCCGGTGCGATATCCCTCGCGCACGCCGGATACGCCGTAGATGATCCCGGCGGTCGGAAAATCGGGCGCGGGGACGATCGCGATCAGCTCGTCGATCGTCGTCCCGGGATCGCGCAGCAGCGCAAGGCAGGCCTCGACGACTTCGCCCAGGTTGTGCGGAGGAATGTTGGTCGCCATGCCCACGGCGATGCCGGAAGAGCCGTTGATCAACAGTTGCGGAATACGCGTCGGCAACACCACTGGTTCCTGCAGGGTGCCGTCGTAGTTCGGGCCGAAATCCACCGTCTCCTTGTCGATGTCTTCCAGCAGCTGATGCCCGATCTTCGCCATGCGCACTTCGGTGTAGCGCATCGCCGCCGGGCTGTCGCCGTCGACCGAGCCGAAATTGCCCTGGCCGTCGACCAGCATGTAGCGCAGCGAGAACGGTTGCGCCATGCGCACGATGGTGTCATAGATCGCGCTGTCGCCGTGCGGATGGTACTTGCCCATCACTTCGCCGACGATGCGCGCGGACTTCTTGTGCGCCTTGTTCCAGTCGTTGCCCGCCTCGTGCATGGCGTAGAGCGCCCGGCGATGCACCGGCTTCAGGCCGTCGCGGGCGTCCGGCAGGGCGCGTCCGATGATCACGCTCATCGCGTAATCGAGATACGACCGGCGCATCTCGTCTTCAAGATTGATGGGGAGGGTTTCCTGGGCGAAGATATCCACGGCTCGTTCCAATCCAGCGCCCCGATACCTGCGAATCCGCACTCCTGGCGCCGATGTTTTCCTTGTTCGGACAGGGGATTCTAACATGCCGCTCCCCGCGGATGAGCCGGGGGCGATCGCCCTGCCGGATGAGCCCGAGCGGATGAAGCGCGGCGGGGGTTAGCCGCGGAGCGATTCCGAAGTAAGCTGACGAACCTCCGGTTCGTGCGAACCGGACCCCATTCAAATCCACGAAAAGTGAACCCCGATGCCCGATCCCGTCGACCTCATCATCGAAGCCAAATGGATCATCCCGGTCGAACCGGCCGATATCGTCCTCGAAAACCACTCGGTCGCCGTCGACCAGGGTCGAATTGTTGCAATTTTGCAACAGTCGGAAGGAAAAATTCGCTTCGCCCCCCGCGAAGTCAGGCGACTGCATGACCATGTTCTCGTTCCCGGCTTCGTCAACCTGCACACGCACGCCGCCATGTCCCTGCTGAAGGGGCTTGCAGACGATCTGCCGCTGGACGTTTGGCTGCGCGATCACATCTGGCCGGCCGAAGCCAGGCACGTCTCGCCCCAGTTCGTCTACGACGGCAGCCTGCTGGCCTGCGCCGAAATGCTGCGCGGTGGTATCACCTGCTTCGCCGACATGTATTTTTTTCCCCAGGCGACGGCCAAAGCCGCCCTGGAATTGGGCATGCGGGCCGTGCTCGGCCTGATCGCCATGGATTTTCCGACCGCCTACGCTACCGACGCGGACGATTATCTGGCCAAGGGAATGGCGTTCCGCGACGAATACCGCGGCCATCCGCTGCTTGGCTTCTGTCTGGCTCCGCACGCTCCCTACACGGTCAGCGACCGCGGTTTCGAGAAGATCCTGATCCTTGCGGAACAGTGCGAGCTCCCCATCCATCTGCATCTCCACGAGACCTTGAAGGAGGTCACCGACAGCGTGAAACTCTTCGGCGTGCGGCCCGTCGAGCGGCTGCGCCGGCTCGGCGTGCTGGGCCCCGGTCTGATCGGCGCCCATGCCGTCCATCTCGAGGATCACGAAATACAGCTCCTGGCCCGGCATGGCTGTTCGGTCGCGCATTGTCCCGCTTCCAATCTCAAGCTCGCCAGCGGCATCGCGCCGATCGTTCCACTGTGCGAAAGAGGCGTCAATGTCGGCCTCGGGACGGACGGCGCGGCAAGCAACAACCGGCTGGACATCCTCCAGGAACTGCGCCTGGCCATGCTCCTGGCCAAGGGGTCCAGCGGACGGGCCGAGGCTCTCGGCGCTCATCGGGCGCTACGCATGGCCACCCTGAACGGCGCGCGCGCGCTCGGCCTGGACGGCGAGATCGGCAGCATCGAGGTGGGCAAGTCGGCGGATTTCTGCGCCATCGGGACGGATGACTCGCTATTGGCGCCGTGTTACGATCCTGTTTCGCTGCTTGCCTATTCGGCAGGACGTGAGCATGTGTCGGACGTATGGGTCGCCGGCAAGGCATGCGTCGCCGATGGGGCCTTGCTCCCTTGCAACACGATCGAGTTGAAAAATCTGGCAAGCTTGTGGCAGAATCGAATCCGTTTGTGAAATGGTCTTCAAGTCTTTTCAGCAATGAGTCGTACCAGCCACCTGGACGAATCCGCAGGCTCCAATCCACCTAACGAGGTAAATCGAGATGAACAAGACAGCAAAACATTCCCTGATGGCCCTGCTGGCCGTCACCCTTGGTCTGGGCGCCTCGTTGGCGCAAGCCCAGGCTGTCGACCGCGTTTATGCCATTGATGGACGCGGGGAAGTCGTGATCGATCCGTATGGACTCTGCTGGCGCACCAGCTTCTGGACGCCGGCCGCCGCGGCCAAGGATCCCGCCGGTTGCACCTGCGACAAGGATCTGCTGCCGAAGGATGTTTGTGGACCGAAACCCGTGGCTGCGGCTGTCGCTCCTCCTCCCCCCAAGCCAGCGGTTCCCGTTCCGGACAAGGTCAAGGAGACCATCGCCGCCGACGCGCTGTTCGACTTCGACAAGGCGGTCCTCCGTCCCGAAGGCCGGGCCAAGCTGGATGACGTCGTCGCCAAGTCCCGGCAGCTCGCGCTCGAAGTCGTCATCGCCGTCGGCCATACTGACCGCTTCGGCAGCGACGCCTACAACCAGAAGCTGTCCGAGCGCCGCGCCGGAGCCGTCAAGGACTACCTGGTGGGCAAGGGCATTCCGGCCAATCGCATCTACACCGAAGGCAAGGGCGAGAAGCAGCCCGTGACCAAGCCTGGCGATTGCAAGGGGCCGAAGAGCCCGAAGGTCATCGCCTGCCTGCAGCCCGACCGCCGCGTCGACATCGAGATCATCGGCGTCAGGCAGTAACCAGGCGCAGGCGAGTCCGCTACAATGAAAGCCCTGCTTCGGCAGGGCTTTTTATTATCTTTTCGACTGTGACGCCATGCTCAACGCCGATTCCGCGGAACTCGACAAATTCAACCGGATCGCGCCCGGCTGGTGGGATCTGCGAAGTATCCTCAGGTCGTTGCACGAAATCAACCCGCTGCGCCTGGCCTGGATCGGCCAGCACGTCGAGCTGTCCGGCAAGACGGCTCTGGACGTCGGCTGCGGCGGCGGTATCTTGTCCGAGAGCTTGGCCCTGGGCGGCGCCCGCGTCACCGGGATCGACCTTTCCGAGGAAGCGCTGCGTGTCGCCAGGCTCCATCTCCTGGAAAGCGGCGGGATGGTGGCGATCGACTACCGGCTCGCTTCCGCCGAGGATCTGGCCGAGGCCGCGCCAGGCGCCTTCGATGTCGTCACCTGCATGGAAATGCTCGAACACGTGCCCGATCCCGCCAGCACCGTCGCCGCCTGCTCGGCGCTGGTCAAGGCCGGCGGCCACGTCTTCTTTTCCACCATCAACCGCAACCTCAGGGCATACCTTGTCACCGTCATCGGCGCCGAACACGTCCTCGGACTGCTGCCGAAAGGGACGCACGACTATTCGCGCTTCATCAAGCCGTCGGAACTCTCGCGCTGGGCCAGAGGCGCCGGGCTCGAACCGGATCGGCTGACCGGCATGACCTACGATCCATTGAACGGAAAATACCGGTTGTGCGACAACGCCGGCGTCAACTATTTGATGCACGCGGTCAAACCGCTTCTCGATTAGCGCGCGTTAAACCTGGAAACCGCAGTGGGACGCGCCCATGAATGCTGTCCCGGAGTGTGCCGACAAGGCGCGACGACACGACAGGCTAAAACGACGATTCGAACGATCGTGATCCGCAGACCAATCTCGACATTCATGCCAAGGGAATGTTCCGGACAAAACGCATCTCTTCGCGCGACAACGCCGATTTCCGCGAATTGAAAAAACTCTGCGCCAGCGTTCACGCGCGGCGTCGATCCGGGCGGGTCATTCTCGACGGCATGCATCTGATCGAAAGCTACACGCGGCGTTTCGGATCGCCGGAGGCGATCGTTGTCAGCGAGACGGGCCAGGGCCACGCGGAAATCGCGCGGTATCTCGAAGATCGTCCCGAAATTGCGGCGCTCATCCTGGCGGATGCGTTGTTCACCGAACTGGCGACGGTCGATGCGTCCGCCGGCATCCTGGCCGTCGTCGGCCTGCCGCATGGCGTGAAGGATCCGGATCCTTCGGCGGACGCCGTGCTGCTCGACGGCGTCCAGGATCCCGGCAATCTGGGTTCAATCCTGCGCACCGCGGCCGCGGCCGGATTCGGGCAGGTATTGCTTTCAACCGACTGCGCGCGGGCGTGGTCGCCGAAAACGCTGCGCGCGGGCATGGGTGCGCATTTTTCGCTCGATATCCATGAGAACCGCGATCTTCCGGAATTTCTCGCCGGCTGCCGAGGGCGATCGATCGCCACGGCGCCGGACGCCGCGCTCGAACTCTACGCGCTTGACCCGGCCGACCTCGTCCGCCCGGTCGCCTGGGTATTCGGCAGCGAAGGGCAGGGGGTGCGCCCGGAGGTTTCGGTTGCCGCCAGCCTGCGAGTGCGCATCCCGATGCCAGGCAGGGTCGAATCGCTCAACGTCGGCGCGGCGGCGGCGGTCTGTCTGTTCGAGACGGCGCGCCGACGCGCAGGGGGGATCGCCTTGGCCACTCCGGGAGCGAGCTGCTGAGTGCCTGAACGAAACGAAGCCGGCAGGATGCCGGTAAAACGAGACGCCAATTCCCTCTCTCGAAGCCTCCGGCAAGGCCGTGCCGCCGG
Source organism: Accumulibacter sp. (assembly GCA_031279425.1). Classification (GTDB taxonomy): domain Bacteria; phylum Pseudomonadota; class Gammaproteobacteria; order Burkholderiales; family Rhodocyclaceae; genus Propionivibrio. The sequence goes on along the minus strand of JAITIQ010000127.1, from coordinate 21,632 downwards.
TCGGAACCGCCGCCGCGCGTCAGTGCTTGATTTCCTTCACGCGCGCGGCGAACTCGTCCTGGAGTTTCTGTTCGCGTTTCACTTCCCTGGCGTTTTCCCTGGCGAAATGCCGCGCCGACAGCGTGTCGAAAGCCTTGAGCTTTTTCCGTTGCTCCCGCCACTGCGCCTGCCCGGTGGCGGTATTGCGGGCCTGCGCGGCGACAGTTTCCCGCTGCTGTTCGATGGCTTCGTCGAGCCGCCCGAGGAAATGCTGGAAATTGTTCCATTCGAGCTGCGTCAGGCCATTTTGCGCCGCCGCGCGGAAACGGCCGGCATATTCGTCACGATAGCCGAGCAATAGATCCAGCCGGGCCCTGGCATCCTTTTCGTTGGCGATCAGCCGGGCCAGGTTGCGCGTCGCCTCGTCGGCGCGGTCCCGCATCAGTTCGAGAATGGTTTGCAGCGGAAATGGCCTGGTCATGATTCATGCTTCTCGTCGAACAGCGCCGCGAGCCGTTCGAGGCTGTCCCCGAAATCGGATTGCTCGGTGAGTTTCTGCTGGAGAAAGCGTTCGAAGGACGGGTAGAGTCTAATCGCCTGGTCGACCATGGGGTCCGAGCCGGCGACGTAGGCGCCGACGCTGATCAGGTCGCGCGAGCGCTGGTAGCGCGAGTAGAGCTGCTTGAAATGGCGGACTTCCTCGAGATGCTCGGGCGTGATCAGGTTGACCATGGCGCGGGAGATCGACTGTTCGATGTCGATCGCGGGATAGTGCCCGGCATCGGCCAGCGAGCGCGACAGGACGACGTGCCCGTCGAGGATGGCGCGGGCGGCGTCGGCGATCGGGTCTTGCTGGTCGTCGCCTTCGGCGAGCACCGTGTAGAAGGCGGTGATCGAGCCGCCGCCCTCACCGCCGTTGCCGGCGCGCTCGACGAGCTGCGGCAGGCGCGCGAACACTGAGGGCGGATAGCCGCGCGTCACCGGAGGCTCGCCGATGGCCAGGGCGATTTCGCGCTGGGCCATGGCGTAGCGCGTCAGCGAGTCCATGATCAGCAGCACGTGACGCCCGCGATCGCGGAAATACTCGGCGATCGCCGTGGCGTAGGCCGCGCCCTGCATGCGCATCAAGGGGCTTACGTCGGCCGGCGCGGCGACTACCGCCGAGCGCGCGAGGCCCTCCTCGCCCAGGATCTGCTCGATGAATTCCTTCACTTCGCGACCGCGCTCACCGATCAGGCCGACGACGATCACCTCGGCCTCGGTGTAGCGCGCCATCATGCCGAGCAGCACGCTTTTGCCCACCCCCGAACCGGCGAAGAGGCCCATGCGCTGTCCGCGTCCGATGGTCAGGAGGGCGTTGATGCAGCGCACGCCGACATCCAGCGGTCGCTCGATCGGCGCGCGCGACATCGGGTTGACCGGCCGCCCCTGCAGGGGCCGCAGGTTGTCGGCGAAGAGCGGGCCCCGGCCATCGAGCGGCCGGCCGGCGCCGTCGATCACCCGGCCGAGCAGCGATTCTCCGACGGGCAGCAGCTTGGCCCGGTCGACCGCCCGACGGCGGGCCGGCGCGGGCTTGCCCACCTTGGGCGGCGACGCCGGGGGCTTGAGGGCGACCACGCGCGCCCCCGGCGACAGGCCATAGACGTCTTCCGTAGGCATCAGGAACAGGCGCTCGCCGTTGAAGCCGACGACTTCCGCTTCGACCGGCGAGCCGCCGGCGGGAACGATCCGGCAGGAACTGCCGAGCGGCAGCTTCAGGCCGGAGGCTTCCATGACCAGGCCGTTGATGCGCGTCAGATGTCCGCTGGACAGGAGCGGTACGGTCTGATCGACGATCTCCCGACAGTTGGCGAGGAAAGCGTTCCAGCGATCCAGGTATCGGTTTGGCGTGCCGGTCATTCTCATCAGGCTCCGTCCAGCCAGTCGCTTTTGGCGCCCAGGGTTTCGATGACGTTCTTCCAGCGCGTCTCCACGCTCGCGTCTACCGCGCTCCCGCCCAGTTCGACCCGGCAGCCGCCGCGGGTCATCGAGGGGTCGTCGACGATCCGCCAATCGTTGTGCGTCAGGGAGTCGCCCAACCGCGCCCGGATCAGCGCGGCGTCGTCGGGATGGAGCAGCAGCGCCGGGCGGCCGGATTCGGGATGGAGCGTGGCCACGGCCTCGCGCACCACCGGCAGGATGAGCTCGGGCTTGACCGAGAGGCTCTGGCGCAATACCTGCCGGGCAATTTCCAGGGCGGTGGCCAGCAGCTGGTCGGCGACCTCCTGTTCGACGCTCCTGACGGCATCGTTCAGACTGACCAGCATTTCCTCGATGCGGGCGACGCTCTCCCGCGCGCCGGCCATCCCTTCTTCATAACCGGCCGAGTAGCCTTGCGCGTGCGCTTCATCGTGGATGCGCTCGATTTCGGCAGCGGTGGGCAGGGCGATCCGGGGCGGAAGTGGCTCTGGAGATTCCGGAGGTTCGGCCGGCGCCTTGATCTCTTCCGGCTGCGCGGCTGGTTCCGGCGCCGGCTCCGGATCCGGCGCTGGTGGCCCTGCCGGTTCCGGTTCCGGCTCCGGCTCGTCGAACGCGGCCAGTTCCCAGCGCTGGTAGGCGGTGAGTTTTTCCTTGGGGATGAAACCGCTCATGGCCTTGGCGCCGTCAGATCATTTCCTCGCCGCCGGCGCCGCCCAGCACGATCTGGCCTTCGTCGGCCAGGCGGCGGACGATCTTGAGGATTTCCTTCTGCTCGTTCTCGACCTCGGAGAGGCGCACCGGGCCGCGCGATTCCAGATCCTCGCGCAGCATCTCCGCGGCGCGCTGCGACATGTTCTTGAAGATTTTTTCGCGCAGCGGCTCGGAAGCGCCCTTCATCGCCAGGATCAGCGAATCCGACTGGATCTCGCGCAGCAGGAGTTGGACGGCCCGGTCGTCGAGGTCGAGCAGGTTCTCGAAGACGAACATCTCGTCGAGGATGCGCTGGGCCAGATCGGGATCGTATTCGCGGATCGAATCGAGTACCGTCGTCTCGTTGGCGGTGCCCATGAAATTGAGGATTTCCGCCACGGCGCGCACGCCTCCCTTGGCCGATTTCTTGATGTTGGCGGAGCCGGAGAGCAGGCGCAACATGACGTCGTTCAATTCCTTGAGCGCCTCCGGCTGAATGCCTTCCAGCGTGGCGATGCGCAGCACCACGTCGTTGCGCAGGCGCTCGGGGAAACCGTTGAGGATGTCGCTGGCATGGTCTTTCTCGAGGTGCACGAGGATCGTGGCGATGATCTGCGGATGCTCGTTGCGAATGAGATCGGCCACCGTCGGCGCGTCCAGCCACTTCAGGCCCTCGATACCGTTGGTGTCGCCCCCTTGCAGGATGCGCGAAATCAGGTTGGAAGCGTTGTCGTCGCCCAGCGCCTTGGTCAGCACCGAACGGACGTAGGCCTCGGTATCGACGCTGACCGAGGAGGTCTCGGCGGCGGTCGTCTGGAACTCGGCCAGCACTTCCTCCATCTTGCCGCGCGGCACCGTCTTCAGCGCGGCCATGGCATGACCGAGTTTCTGCACGTCCTTCGGCCCCAGGTGCTTCAACACCTCGGAAGCCTGATCCTCGCCCAGCGCGATGAGCAGGATGGCGCTTTTCTCGATCCCCTCATCCGCCACTGTTCGTGCCCGTCCAGTTCATGATGATGTTGGCGACCGCCTTCGGATTCTGCCGCGCGATCTCGCGCACCTGTTCGATCTTCTGACTCAGCGTGTCGGCGGCGGCCGTCTCGTGCGCCTCCTCTTCCTCTTCCTCGCCGCCGCTTTCCTCGTCGACGACGTCGATGTTGCCGCCCACGGTCTGGAGCGGCGCCGGCTGAACCACCCGGCGGACGAGCGGCAGGATGATCCTGAAAATGATGTAGGCGACGATCAGGGCGGTCAGGAGGTACTTGAAAACGTCTTTTCCAATCATCAGCATTTCCGGATCCTTCCATATCGGCGGTGCCGCCTCCGTCTTTTCGACCGGCGTAAATTGGGCGTTGACGACCGATACGGAATCGCCGCGCTCCTGCGAAAAGCCCGCGGAGTTCCGCACCAGGCTTTCGATCTGGTTCAATTCGGTTTCGGCGAGCGGCCTGGGCACGCCCTTGGCGTCCTTGCGGTAATTGACCACCACCGCGGCGGTCAGGCGGCGGATGGCGCCGACCGACTGCTTGGTATGGCGGATGGTGCGATCGACCTCGTAGTTGGTCGTCGAATCCTTGCGCGTGTTGACCGGTTGCCCGACGTTGGCAATCGGCGCCCGCACGCCGGCGGCGTCGATCTGTCCCGGCACCGGCGGCGCCCCCGTGCCCGGCGCAGGTCCGGCGCCCGGCACGGGCGGCTGGGTCAGCGGCGCCGTCGCCGGCACCGGCGGCTGGTTGGAAATCGCTCCCGGCACCCCCTGCGCCGACGGCATGGTGCTCGCCGATTCGCTGGTCTGCTGGCTGCGGATGGAGATGTCCGGCGGCGCGGCATTCGGACGATAGGTCTCCGCGGTCTGCTCGTTCACCGAAAAATCGATGTCGGCGGCGACCTGCACGCGAAAATTGCCTTCCCCGAGATACGGGGACAGGATGTCCTCGACCTGCTTGATCGCGGCGGCCTCGATTTCCTTGACGTAGCGCAGCTGCGTCGGATCGAGCCCGGCCAGCATCAGTGGGCTCTTCAGCGGCGAGAGCGCGGCGCCGCTCTGATCGAGCAGCTCGACGCGCTCCGGAGAGAGATTCGGCACGCTGGCGGCGACCAGCTTCTGGATTCCCGCGATCTGCGTCGGATCGAGCGAACGGCCGGGATACAGATCGAGCAGCACCGACGCCGACGGTTTCTGCTCCTCGCGCACGAAGACGGTGGGCTTGGGGATGGCGAGATGCACGCGCGCCGCCCGCACCGCGCCGATCGACTGGATGGTCTTCGACAGCTCGCCTTCCAGCCCGCGCTGGTAGTTGACCTGCTCGGCGAACTGGCTGATGCCGAATTTCTGGTTTTCCAGCAGCTCGAAACCGACGTTGCCGCCCTTGGGCAGCCCCTGGGTCGCCAGACGCAGGCGCGTTTCGTTCACCCGGTCGCCGGGGATGAGGATCGCGCTGCCGCTCTCGGAGAAGCGGTAGGGGACGTTCATCTGGTCGAGCGCCGCGATGATGGCGCCGCCATCGCGCTCCGAGATGTTCGAAAAGAGCACGCGATATTCGGACTGCCCGAACCAGGTGCCGGCGGCCACGACGATGGCGATCAACGCGGCGACGGCCGTCCCGAGCAGGATCTTTTGTTGCGAGGTCAATCGGTCGAACGCCTGGCGCGCGCGGTCCAGCGGATTGCCCGCGGTCGTCTCGGGGGAGGTTTCGGTTCCGTTCGCCGCCATGCGTGAATGATCCTCAAAGCCGCGCTTGAAACACGGCGAAGGCAACGCTCACGGCGAAACCGGGTTCGAAAAACTCTGTCGGCACCCCGTGATTTCCCGCCGCGCGCCGTGCCCGCCAGGCGCCTTTCCAGGCTGATCGGTGGATCAGCCAAAAAATATCCTACTATTGTAGCCGTTTACCACACCGGGTTTTCCACTTCCAATGGGCGATCTACCGCAGGCGCCGGTTCCCGAGACGAAGGCGCGGGAGTTGCAGCGGGCTTTCGACGTCTTCAACCAGGTTTCACTGGAACTGACGCAGGCCTACGAAGCCCTGCAGCGCCGCGCGGAGTCCCTGACGGCGGAACTGGCAGTGGCCAACGGCGAACTGCGCCGGCAGTACCAGGAGAAAGAGGCGCTGTCCGAACGCCTGTCGCTGCTGCTCGACGCCCTGCCGGCCGGGGTGGTGGTGCTCGATAGCGCGGCGACGGTCGGCGAGGCCAACCCGGCGGCACAGGAGATGTTCGGCGAAGCGCTCGCCGGTGGCGATTGGGCGAAGATCGCCGGCAACCTTCTTGTGCCCACCGACGCGCCCGACGAGTGGCAACTGGCCGCGCGCCGCGTGGCGATCGCCGAAAGTCCGCTGGACTCGGCCGGCGGGCGCCTCCTGTTGATCCACGACATCACCGCGGCGCACGAGCTCAAGGCCAACCTGGAACGCAACCAGCGGCTGGCGGCGATGGGCGAGATGGCCGCGTCGCTGGCGCACCAGCTACGCACCCCGCTCGCTACCGCCCTGCTCTACAGCGCCAACCTGGCGCAGCCGGAACTGCCGGACGCGGCGCGGATACGTTTCGCTGGCAAAGCCGCCGAACAGTTGAAGAGGCTCGAACGCCTGATCCAGGACGTGCTGCTGTTTACGCGCGGGGAGAGCATCGGCCGCGACGCGATCCCGCTCTCCGCGCTGATTTCGGATGCCGTGCAGACGGTCGATCCACTGTGTCGGCAAAAGGGTGTGGCCCTGCGCGTCATGGCCGGGGCTGGCGATTCCATCATCATGGGAAGCCGCAAGGCCCTGGGCGGCGCGCTCCTGAATCTGCTGGAGAATGCCCTGCAGGCTTGCGAAGGCGCCGGCGGCACGAAGGAAATCACCCTGAGCGCCACGATGGAGGAGGGTCGGACGCGCATCGCCGTGCGCGATACGGGCGCCGGCATGAATCCCGAGACGCAGGCGCGCATCTTCGAACCCTTCTTCACCACGCGCGGCCAGGGCACTGGCCTGGGCCTGGCGATCGCGCTGGGTGTGGCGCGCGCGCACGGTGGATCGATCGAAGTCAGCTCGCAACCGGGCGCGGGATCGGAATTCGTTTTGACGCTGCCGGCGGGTGTTGTGAAAGGTGAAACGTGATGGAGTCGAAGGTGAAGACTTCGGATTGCCGATGATTTCACGGATTCCATGTGGCATCTTTGGATGCCACATGGAACGGGACATGGCGTGATCTGGCGTGATTTGCAATTTCGACCGGGATGTGAAAAAGCGTGTAGCAATCTGGAACGACGCTCCATCCCGTCCCTGCCGGGGCGCTCTTGCCGCCCAGCCCGGCGTTTTCTCTGGAAGAGAATTTCCCCACTTTTCATGGCGCTCTTCCCGCGTTGGCAACTTGCGGCGCCGCCGCGTCTCGCGCTATAGTCCGCCGACGAACAGGAGAGAGTGGAGCGCGAGGAAATATCCGCGATTCCGCCGCCGAAGGCGCAATCCACCCGAAAACGCTCAGGCAAAAGGACTGTTCGTGCAATGAACTCTGGAGAGAGGCACCGATTCCAGGCGCCCACCGATGGGGCAAAGCGACGGACGACAGGCGCGCCGGCGCGAAATCTCTCAGGTATCGAGGACAGAGGGGTGACTCGTTGCGAGTCCCCCTTTTGTTTTTGAAACGCCGTGCATATTTTCAGCAGAGATTACCATCATGACTCAAAAAACTGTCCTCAACGAAACGCATCGCCGGCTGGGCGCCAGGATGGTCGATTTCGGCGGCTGGGACATGCCGCTGCACTACGGATCGCAGATCGAGGAGCACCACGCCGTGCGCCGCGACAGCGGCATGTTCGACGTCTCGCACATGTGCGCCGTCGACGTCGCCGGCCCGGACGCGCGGACCTTTCTCCTGCGCCTCGTCGCCAACAACGTCGATAAGCTGAAGGAGCCGGGCAAGGCGCTGTATGGCGCGATGCTCAATGAAACAGGCGGCGTGGTCGATGACCTGATCGTCTATTTCATCGGCGAGAACCGCTACCGCCTGGTGATCAACGCCGGCACCGCCGAGAAGGATCTCGCCTGGATGGCGGCCCGGATCGCCGAATGGAAGCTCGATACCGCGTGCATCCCGCGCCGCGACCGGGTGATCATCGCCGTGCAGGGGCCGAACGCCAAGACCCGCGTCTGGCAGGCGCTGCCGGAGGCGCGGGCGGCGACCGAGGCCCTGAAGCCTTTCCATGCAATCGATGTCGGCGAGTATTTCATCGCCACGACCGGCTATACCGGCGAAGCCGGCTTCGAGATCACCTTGCCCGCGACGCGCGCGGAGGAATTCTGGAACAGGCTTCTCGACGCCGGCGTCCGACCCGCCGGACTCGGCGCGCGCGACACCCTGCGCCTCGAAGCCGGCATGAATCTGTACGGACAGGATATGGACGAGACCGTCTCGCCGCTCGACGCCGGCCTCGCCTGGACGGTCGATCTCATTGGCCCGCGCGACGGGCAGGATTTCGTCGGCAAGGCCGCCCTGCTCGCCCATCCGCAGGGAAAGCAGTTCCTTGGCCTGCTGCTCGCCGAGGGGGGCGTGCTGCGCGCGCATCAGAAAGTGATCACGGCGCACGGCGAGGGCGAAATCACCAGCGGCACCTTTTCTCCGACCCTGCAACAGTCCATCGCCCTCGCCCGTCTGCCGCTGCCCACCGCCGTCGGCGAAACGGCCAAGGTCGAGATCCGCGGCAAGCCAGTCGTCGTCAAAATCGTCAAACCGTGCTTTGTCCGCAACGGCAAGGCGTTGATTTAATTTGAAAAACTTCAGGAGCCTTCGCATGAACATCCCCGCCGACCTCAAATACACCAAGAGCCACGAATGGGTGCGCCTCGAAACCGACGGCACGCTCACCGTCGGCATCACCGACCACGCGCAGGAATTGCTCGGTGATCTGGTATTCGTCGAGCTGCCGGAAATCGGCCAGGAATTCGCGGCCGAACAGGAGGCCGCGGTCGTCGAATCGGTCAAGGCCGCGTCCGACGTCTATGCGCCGGTCGCCGGCGCCGTCACCGCGGTCAACGCCAGCCTCCCCGAGTCGCCGGAGGCGATCAACCAGGATGCCTATGCCGCCTGGCTGTTCCGCCTGAAGCCGGCCAACGCCGCCGACCTCGACGCGCTGCTCGACGCCGCCGCCTACGCCGCCTGCGCGGAGGAATAGGCCCGGCCGCCGTGATCCGCGGGCCGGGCGGACCTCGCCGTCCTGCCCCCAACCATCGTTTCCCTGTTTTCCGGACCAGCCATGCCCTGCCATCTCCCGCTCTCGACCCTCGAAAACCGTGAGGAATTCATCGGTCGCCACGTCGGCCCGTCGGCCGACGACCTTCCGGCCATGCTGGAAGTCATCGGCGCGTCCAGCCTGGACGCGCTCATCGCGGAAACCGTGCCCGCGGCCATCCGCCTGCCCGCGCCGCTGCCGCTCGCCGGGCCGCGTCCCGAAGCCGAGGCGCTCGCCGCGTTGAAGGAGATCGCGGCGAAAAACAGGATCAACAAGTCGCTGATCGGCATGGGCTACGCGGATACGCTGACGCCGTCCGTGATCCTGCGCAACGTGCTGGAGAATCCGGGCTGGTATACGGCCTATACGCCCTACCAGGCCGAAGTCGCGCAAGGGCGGCTGGAGGCCTTGCTCAATTACCAGCAGATGGTCATGGACCTCACCGGCATGGAACTCGCCAACGCCTCGCTGCTCGACGAAGCCACCGCCGCCGCCGAGGCGATGAGCATGGCGCGGCGCGTGGCGAAAACAAAATCGAAGCTCTTTTTCGTCGACGCGCGTTGCTTCCCGCAGACGATCGACGTGCTGAAAACCCGCGCCGGCTTTTTCGGTTTTGAACTCGTCTTCGGTTCGCCGGAAGAAGCGTCGCGACAGGAAGTTTTCGGCGCGCTGTTCCAGTATCCGGACGATACCGGCGAAGTCGTCGACCTGTCCGGCCCGATCGCCGAGCTCAAGGCGCGCGGCGGCATCGCCATCGTCGCCGCCGACCCGATGGCGCTGGTGCTGCTGAAACCTCCCGGCGAGCTGGGCGCCGACATCGCGCTCGGTTCGACGCAGCGTTTCGGCATCCCCATGGGTTTCGGCGGCCCGCACGCCGCCTTCTTCGCCACGCGCGACGAGTACCGGCGCTCGGTCCCCGGCCGCATCATCGGCGTTTCGATCGACGCGCGCGGCAACCGCGCGCTGCGCATGGCCTTGCAGACGCGCGAACAGCACATCCGCCGCGAAAAGGCCAACTCCAACCTCTGCACCTCGCAGGTGCTGCTCGCCAACATGGCCGGCATGTACGCCGTCTATCACGGACCGCGCGGCCTACGCACGATCGCCGAGCGCATCCATCGCCTGACCGCGCTGTTCGCCGAAGCCATGCGACGCGCCGGCGTCGCCGTGCTCAACACGCACGTTTTCGATACGCTGCGCCTCGATCTCGGCCCGAAAGCGTCTTCCGTCCATCAGGCGGCGCTCGCCGCCGGATACAACCTGCGGCAGGTCGGCGGCGGCGTGCTCGCCATCGCGTTCAACGAAAAAACGACGCGCGACGACGTCACCGCGCTGATCCGGCTCGTCGCCGGCATCGGTATCGACGACCTCGACGCGCTGGACGGCGAGCTGCGGCAGCATGAGGATACGCTGCTGCCGGCCGGCCTGCGCCGCAGCGGCGCGATCCTGACGCACCCGGTATTCAACCGCCATCACACCGAACACGAGATGCTGCGCTACCTGAAGCGCCTGCAGAACAAGGATCTGGCGCTCGACCACGCGATGATCTCGCTCGGTTCCTGCACCATGAAGCTCAACGCCGCGGCCGAAATGATCCCGATCTCGTGGCCGGAATTCGCCGGCCTGCACCCCTTCGCCCCGCTCGACCAGGCGCAGGGCTACCTGGAGATGATCGGACAACTGGAAAACTGGCTGAAAGCGATCACCGGTTTCGATGCCGTCAGCCTGCAGCCGAATTCCGGCGCGCAGGGCGAATACGCCGGCATCGTCGCCATCCGCCGCTACCATCAAAGCCGCGGCGAGAGCCGGCGCGACGTGTGCCTGATCCCGAAATCGGCGCACGGCACCAACCCCGCCAGCGCGCAGATGGCGGGTCTGGAGATTGTCACGGTCGATTGCGACGGCGACGGCAACGTCGATCTCGCCGACCTCGAAACCAAGGCCGAGCGCCACGCGGAGCGCCTCTCCTGCCTGATGATCACCTACCCCTCGACGCACGGCGTCTTCGAGGAGGCGATCAAGGAGATTTGCGAGGTCGTCCACGCGCGCGGCGGCCAGGTGTACATGGACGGCGCCAATCTCAACGCGCAGGTCGGCCTGAGCTCGCCCGCGGCGATCGGCGCCGACGTCAGTCACATGAATCTGCACAAGACCTTCGCCATCCCGCACGGCGGCGGCGGGCCGGGCGTCGGGCCGATCGGCGTGAAAGCTCATCTGGCGCCCTTCCTGGCCGACCACGTGGTGCAGCCGACCGGCGGCAAGGACCGTCCGAACCGGGGGCAGGGCGCCGTCTCGGCGGCCCCCTGGGGTTCGGCGTCGATCCTGCCGATCTCGTGGATGTACCTCGCCATGCTTGGCGGCGAGGGCATAAAGCGCGCCGCCGAAGCCGCGATCCTCAACGCCAACTACGTCGCCGCGCGGCTCAGGGAATACTACCCGGTGCTCTATACCGGCAGGAACGGGCGCGTCGCGCACGAGTGCATCCTCGACATCCGTCCGGTCAAGGCCGCGACCGGCGTCACCGAGACCGACATCGCCAAGCGCCTGATGGATTACGGTTTCCACGCGCCGACGGTGAGCTTCCCGGTCGCCGGGACGATCATGGTCGAACCGACCGAGTCCGAATCGAAGGCCGAACTCGACCGCTTCATCGCGGCGATGGCGTCGATCCGGGAAGAAATACGGGAAATCGAGCGGGGTTCCTGGCCGGCCAGCGACAATCCACTAAAGCGCGCGCCGCACACGCTGGCCGACGTGGTCGCCGAATGGAACCGTCCGTACAGCCGCGAAACGGCTGTCTTTCCGCTGCCCTGGGTGCGCAAAAACAAGTTCTGGCCGAGCGTCAACCGCATCGACGACGTCTATGGCGATCGCAATTTCTGCGCCTGCCTTCCGGACGAACCGATTCCCCATTGAGCGCCACGGCCCCGGCCCGGCAATTCATCTCCCTTGCCTGCCGGCGAGCGCCCGCAGGGGCGTTCGCATCCAATGGACCATGACGATGCCGGGCACGGCCGCGGCCACCGAGAACAGGTAGAACGCCGGCCAGCCGGCGCTTTCGGCCAGCACGCCGGCGACCGGGCCGACGTAGATGCGCCCGACGGCGGCCAGCGCCGAGAGCAGCGCGTAGTGCGTGGCGGTGAAGCGGCGGTTGCACAGCGCCATCAGCAGGGCGACCAGCGCCACCGTGCCCATGCCGCCGGTGAGGTTTTCGCCGGCGATGACGGAAAGCAGCAGGAAGTCGAGCGAAGCGGCATCGTTCAGCGAGACGACGCCCCAGTCGAACGGCGGCACGGCGACGCTGCCCCAGGCGCCCCTGCCGAGCGCGGCGATCAGCCAGAAACCGAAATTCGAGGCGAGCTGCAGGACGCCGAACAGGAGTAGCGCGCGATAGAGGGAAAGACGCAGCATCAGCGCGCCGCCGATCAGGGCGCCGGCGATGGTCAGCCAGAGACCGATGATCTTGTTGGCGATGCCGACTTCGGCCTGCGAGAAGGCGAGGCCCTTGATCAGGAAAGCGGTGCTCAGGCTGCCGGCGAAGGCGTCGCCGAGCTTGTACAGGACGATCAGCAGCAGGAACAGGCCAGCGCCGGGCTGCGCGAAGTAGGCGGCGAGCGAGGCGTTGAGCGTCTCGAAACGCGCCAGACGGGCGAACCACCAGGCCAGCGGCAGAGCGCAGGCGATCTCGGCCATGACGAAAGAAAGCCGAATCCAGCGCTCGGCGCTGTGCGCGTCCAGCCCGAGCAGGGCGAGTATGCCTCTGGCCAGAAAGCAGCCGGCGCCGACGCCCGCCAGCATGGCCAGAAAACCGCGCAGTTCGCCGCCGGCGGAGGACGGCAGCGGTTGCGAGTCGTCGCGCACCCGCGGCAACAGGGCGAGCGAGACGAACGCCGCGCCGCCCATGATCGCCCCCATCAGCGCGTAGACCTTCGGCCAGGAGCGCCACTGGTCGGCCCAGATCAGGGCGAGTCCGCCGGAGACGATCATCGCCAGGCGGTAGCCGAAGACGTGCAGCGAAGCGCCCGGGCCGTGCTCGGCCGGGTCGGCGAGCACGTCGGCGCGGTAGGCATCGACCACCACGTCCTGCGAAGCCGAGAGAAAGGCCAGCAGCCCCGCCCACAGGGCGAAGATCCCCGGCCTCTCGCCCGGCGAGAGGCCGGAGAGCATGAACAGGACGAGCGCCAGCATACCCTGCGTCAATGCCAGCCAGCCGCGCCGGCGGCCGAGCCAGGGCGGTTCGAAGCGATCCATCAGCGGCGCCCAGAGGAACTTGAAGGTGTAGGGAACGCCGATCAGCCCGAAAAAGCCGATTGTGGCGATGTCCACGCCGTCGGTCGCCAGCCACGCCTGCATCGCCTGGCCGGTCAAAGCCAGCGGCAGGCCGGAAGCGAAACCGAGCAGAAGGATGGCGGCGAGGCGATGGCTGCGTCCCAGGTCCGGCATCGGGTTATCCAGTTATCCTAGACAGATTGATCCGCGCCAAAGACCTCGTCACGAGATTTCAGCCCACGGGAGGAATGGAAAGACCGGAAGAGCTTGCCATCACTTGGCCCTGAATGGAAGAAATCAGCGGCCAACCGCGGTTTCCGGGAGCATCGTTCGCCCATGACGCCTCCAGGAATACCGCGAATCCGGGATATCGGGAGTCGGGTCAATCATGACGCATGGCTTCCTCGATTCCGTCGATCGTTCGCGGCGCATCGGTATACACCCTGGCTCCGTCGACGGTCACGAGGACGTCGTCCTCGATGCGGATGCCGATGCCGCGCAGGCGTTCCGGAACGCGCGCGCGCAGATAGAGCCCCGGCTCGACGGTCAGGGTCATTCCGGCGGCGAGCGCGGCCCATTCGTCGCCGCTCCGGTATTCGCCGGCGTCATGCACGTCGAGGCCGAGCCAGTGGCCGGTGCGGTGCATGTAGAACGGCTGATAGGCTTCGCTTTCGATCAATCCGTCGACTTCGCCGGTGAGCGCGCCGAGATCGACGAGGCCCCGCACCAGCACGCGCAGGGCGGCGTCATGATAGGCCGAGAACGGCGCTCCGGGCCGGATCGCGGCGACAGCCGCGGCCTGCGCGGCGAGGACGATTTCATAGACCTCGCGCTGCGGGCCGCTGAAGCGACCGCCCACCGGAAAGGTCCGGGTGATGTCCGCGGCATAGCCGTCGAGTTCGCAGCCGGCGTCGATGAGCACCAGCGCGCCGTCGGCGAGCATCCGGTCATTGCTGGCGTAGTGCAGCACGCAGGCATTCTCGCCGCCGGCGACGATGGGCGGAAATGAATGGCCGCTCGCCCCGCGCCGGCGGAATTCGTAGGCGAGCTCGGCTTCGAGCTCATACTCGGCCATGCCGGGGCGACAGCCGCGCATGGCGGCGAGGTGGCCGGCCGAGGCAATGGCCGCGGCACGGCGCATGATTTCGATTTCATGCGCATCCTTGACAAGACGCATGCGGTCGAGCGGCGCGCGCGGATCGCAGATCCGTTCCGGCGCCCGTATTCCCGTGCGCGTCCGGGCGCGCACGGCATCGAGCGCCGCGGCGATCCGCCGGTCCCAGCGGGCATCCTGGCCGAACGGGTACCACAGCGCCGCATGGCCGGCGATCAGATCGGGAAGCTTCTCTTCCAGCTTGCCGAAGGCATGGGCTTCGTCGAAACCGAAGGCTTCGCGCGCCGCCTCGGGGCCGTAACGAAAGCCGTCCCAGATTTCGCGCTCGACATCTTTCTCGCGGCAGAACAGGATCGAGCGCGGCGAAGCATGGGAACGGCCTCCGATCAGCACCAGGGCCGCACCGGGCTCCGGGAAGCCGGTGAGATACCAGAAGTAGCTGTCGAAGCGGTAGGGATGATACGAATCACGGTTGCGCAGCCGCTCGGGCGCGGTCGGGATGAAAACGACGCCGTCGCCGATCGTTGCGAGCAAAGCTTCGCGCCGCGAGGAATAGGGTTCGAGGGACATGAGTCAAAACCTTGGCCACGTGTCTCCGCGCTTCAACTTCCACTGTCCGCATCCCGATCCCTGATCGCCCGCGAGAAGCCGGAGACGAGTTCCTTCACTCTCGCGCAGACCTGGTCGGCCGGCGATTCTTCGATTTCCTCGATGATGCGGCTGCCGACGATCACGGCGTCGGCGACGCGGGCGACCATCCCGGCCGTCCATGCGTCGCGGATGCCGAAACCGACGCCGACCGGCACGCCGACCGCCGCGTGAATCTCGGGAATGCGCCGGGCGGCGGCTTCCACGTCGAGCGCGGACGACCCGGTGACGCCCTTCAGCGAGATGTAATACACATAGCCGCTGGCCAGTTCGCCAACCATGGCGACGCGTTCCTCGGTCGAGGTCGGCGCGAGCAGGAAGATCGGATCGAGCGCGTTGGCCCGCATGACCTTGGCGAATTCCGCGGATTCCTCGGGCGGATAGTCGACGACCAACACGCCATCGACGCCGGCATCGAACGCCGCCGCGCCGAACACATGGACATCCATCGCCTCGATCGGATTGGCGTAGCCCATCAGCACGACCGGCGTCTCGTTGTTGTCGGCGCGGAAGTTGGCGACCATTTCCAGCACCCGGCGCAGGTTGACGCCTTTCTTCAGCGCGCGCTCGGAAGCGCGCTGGACGGTCGGTCCGTCGGCCATCGGGTCGGAGAACGGCACACCCAGTTCGATGAGGTCGGCGCCGGACTCGACCAGCGCGTGCATCAAAGGCACGGTCAGCGCGGGGTTCGGGTCGCCGGCGGTGATGAAGGGAATCAGCGCCTTTTGCCCCTGCGCTTGCAGACGTTCGAAAGTGGCCTGGATCTTGGACATGGCGCGCTCCTTCAGAACTGGATGCCCGACTTTTCGGCGACGGTGTGCATGTCCTTGTCGCCACGGCCGGAGAGGTTGACCAGCAGGATTTTGTCTTTTGGCATCGACGGCGCGATCTTCATGGCGTGCGCCACGGCGTGAGCGGACTCCAGCGCCGGGAGAATGCCTTCCGTCCGGCATAAAACGTGGAATGTCTCCAGCGCCTCGGCGTCGGTGATCGTCACGTATTCGGCGCGCCCGGCATCCTTCAGCCAGGCGTGTTCGGGGCCGACGCCGGGATAGTCGAGTCCGGCGGAAACCGAATGCGCCTCGACGATCTGCCCATGCGCATCCTGCAAGAGATAGCTGCGGTTGCCGTGCAACACCCCGGGACGTCCCACGGTGAGCGAGGCCGCGTGGCGGCCGGTTGCCAGGCCCTCGCCCGCCGCCTCGACGCCGATCAGGCGCACGTGCCCGTGCGCGAGATAGGGGTGGAAGATGCCCATCGCGTTCGAGCCGCCGCCAACGCAGGCGATCACCGCGTCCGGCTGGCGGCCGCACAATTCCGGCATCTGGGAGAGGCACTCGCGGCCGATGACCGCCTGAAAATCGCGCACCAGCATCGGATACGGATGCGGGCCGGCGACGGTGCCGATGATGTAGAAAGTATCCGACACGTGGGTCACCCAGTCGCGCATCGCCTCGTTCATCGCGTCCTTCAAGGTCCGGGAGCCGCTTTCCACCGGCACCACCGCCGCGCCCAGGAGCTTCATGCGGTAGACGTTGGCCGCCTGCCTTTTGACATCCTCGGAACCCATGTACACCACGCATTCCATGCCGTAGCGCGCGGCGACGGTGGCCGCGGCGACGCCATGCTGGCCAGCGCCGGTCTCGGCGATCACACGCTTCTTGCCCATGCGACGGGCGAGCATGGCCTGGCCGATGCAGTTGTTTATCTTGTGCGCGCCGGTATGGTTCAAATCCTCGCGCTTCAGATAAATCTGCGCGCCGCCCAGTTCGTCCGAAAGGCGCTCGGCATGGTAGACCGGGCTGGGCCGGCCGACATAGTATTTCAGTTCATATTCGAACTCGGCGACGAATCGGGGATCGCGCCGGGCGGTCGCGTAGGCGTCCCTCAATTCGGTCAGTGCCGGAATCAGTGTTTCGGCGACGAAAATGCCGCCGTACGGGCCGAAGTGGCCGCGCGCATCGGGCAGATCGTAGGAAGTGGCAGTCATGGGATTCCCTCGAGGCGGTGGAAACGGGAAGCAAACAAAGAAACAACGCGGATGGTCGAACGATGGTCACGATCGCCCGCCTCGAACATGATCGGCAAAGGACCGTCGCCAGAAGTCACGGATACGCCCACCACCAGTCTTACGCATTGCTCTGTTCAATCCCCGCAAAAGCTCAAACGACGGACGCCTCCCGCACGGCGGCGACGAAAGCGCGAATCTTCGCCGCATCCTTGATGCCCTTGGCCGCCTCGACGCCCGACGACACGTCGACCGCCGCCGGCCTTACCCGGACGATGGCCTCGCCGACGTTGCCGGCATCGAGGCCGCCCGACAGGATGAGCGGCCTGGCCACTCCCGGCGGAATCAGATTCCAGTCGAAAGTCTTGCCGCCGCCCCCGTAGGTCTCGGCGAAAGCATCGACCAGGATGGCCTGCGCCGATGAAAACTCCGTCGCGTATTGTAGCAAATCGAATCCCGGCCTCATCCGGGCCGCCTTGACGTAGGGCCGGGCGAACTGCCGGCAGTAGCGCTCATCCTCGTCGCCGTGGAATTGCAACAGATGCAGCGGCACGGCGGCCAGTATCTCGCGCACCTGTCGGGGCTCGGCGTTGACGAACAAGCCGACCGCGTTGACGAACGGCGGCGCCGCCAGCGCAAGCCCGGCCGCTTTTTCCGGATCGATGAAACGCGGGCTTTTCGGGTAAAAGACGAAGCCCACGGCATCGGCGCCGGCATCGATCGCCGCGCGCACGTCCTCTTCGCGCTTAAGGCCGCAGATTTTGATTCCCGGCAATGGACGGCTCGCTCAAGTGGGGTGACGTGATCGAAGCGGGAATGGAATCGACCGTTCTAGGCCGTCCCGCCGACGGTCAGGCCGTCGATGCGCAGCGTCGGCTGGCCGACGCCGACCGGCACGCCCTGCCCGTCCTTGCTGCACGTGCCGACGCCCGGGTCGAGTCTCAAGTCGTTGCCGATCATCACCACCTGATTCATCGCCTCCGGCCCGTTGCCGATCAGGGTCGCGCCCTTGACCGGGTAAGTCGGCTTGCCGTTCTCGATCATGTACGCCTCGGACATCGAGAAGACGAACTTGCCGTTGGTGATGTCCACCTGCCCGCCGCCGAAATTGACGGCATAGATGCCCTTTTTCACCGAACGGACGATCTCCTCGACGCTCGCCTCGCCGTTGACCATCGTCGTGTTGGTCATGCGCGGCAGCGGCAGGTGCGCGAACGACTGGCGGCGCGCGTTGCCGGTGACCGGTACGCCCATCAGACGGGCATTCAGGCTGTCCTGCATGTAGCCCTGCAGGATGCCGTCCTCGATCAATACCGTGCGCTGCGTCGGATTGCCCTCGTCGTCGATGTTGAGCGAGCCGCGCCGGCCGGGCAGCGTGCCGTCGTCGACCACGGTGACACCCTTTGCCGCCACGCGCTGGCCGATGCGTCCGGCGAAGGTCGAGCTGCCCTTGCGATTGAAATCGCCTTCGAGGCCGTGTCCCACCGCCTCGTGCAGCAGGATGCCGGGCCACCCCGGACCGAGCACCACGGGCATGCGTCCGGCCGGCGCCGGCCGCGCGTCGAGGTTGGCCACCGCCTGATGCACCGCCGCCCGCGCGTACTCGCGCAACGCCTCGTCGGTGAAGAAAGCATAATCGGTGCGCCCGCCGCCGCCCGAGGAACCCTGTTCGCGCTTGCCGTCCGCGCCTTCGACGATGACCGTCATCGACACGCGCACCAGCGGCCGCACATCGGCCGCCAGGCGCCCGTCGCTGCCGGCCACCAGCATCACCTCGTACTCGCCGGAGAGTTGCGCCATGACCTGCGTCACGCGCCGATCCTCGGCGCGGGCAAAGGATTCGAGCCGCTCCAGCAGGCGCACCTTGGCCGAGGCATCGAGTGAAGCCAGCGGATCATGCGGCAGGTACAGGGAATGCGCCGCCCTCCGTTCCTTCAGCGCGCCCGTCCGCACTCGCCGTTGCTGCCCCGCCGCGGCGATGGCGCGCACCGTCGAGGCGGCATCGAGGAGCACCGGCGAACTGATGTCGTCGGAATAGGCAAAGGCGGTCTTCTCGCCGCTCACCGCGCGCACGCCCACCCCCTCGTCGATGTGGAAGCTGCCCGACTTGACGATGCCCTCCTCCAGGCTCCAGCCCTCGGACCGGCTGTATTGAAAGAACAGGTCGGCCTGATCGATTTTGTGCGCGGCGATGTGGCCGAGCACTTCGTTTAAGCTGTCCGTGTCGAGGCCGTAAGGCGTAAGCAGGGTTTCCCTGGCCAGCAGGAGCGGGGATGGGGGATGGACGTTCATGTGGATCGAGCATTGGTCGCGGAAGCCGTATTCTACCGTTCCCGCTTCCGAACGCCGGCCCCGTCCGCTCGTCAGGGCGATCGAGCGTGGCATTTCATTGCAACCTGCGGAGCCTTTCTGTAGTCTATCGCCTCACCATCGGTTTTGATCAGAAGGAGGATTCGATGCAAACGCAATTTCCGATGACCAGCGAGGTTTCCCGGACTCGCGCTCTGCAACGGAACCGGGTGTTGCGGAATACCTATCTGCTGCTGGCGATCTCCATGATCCCCACCGTGGCCGGCGCCGTGCTGGGAGTCAACCTGGGCTTCGCGCTTTTCGCGGGCAACTCGTTGGTTTCCTTCCTGCTGTTCCTCGGCATCGCCTTCGCCTTCATGTGGGGCATCCAGCGAACCAAGGATTCCGCCATGGGCGTCGTGCTCCTGCTGGGTTTCACGTTCTTCATGGGGATGATGCTCTCCGACATCCTGCGGGTGGCGCTCGGATTTTCCAACGGCCCGGCGCTGATCGCCACAGCCGCCGGCGGCACCGGCGCGATCTTCTTCACGCTGGCGGGCTTCGCCACCGTGACCGGGAAGGATTTCGGCTTCATGGGCAGGTTCCTGTTCGTCGGGCTGATCGTGATCCTGCTGGCCATGCTGGCGAACCTCTTCTTTCAGATTCCGGCCCTGTCGCTGACGATCTCGGCGGTGGCGGTGCTGTTGTTCTCGGGCTGCATCCTGTTCGACATCAGCCGCATCGTGAATGGCGGCGAAACCAATTACATCACGGCGACGCTGGCGGTATATCTGGATATCTACAACCTTTTCGTGCATCTTCTGCGTCTGCTGATGGCGCTTTCCGGCAGGGACTGATGCCGATTCCCTGAAAACCGTGAAACGCCACGGCGGGCAGCTTGGCTGCCCGCCGTGGCGTTTGCGGATGATTCACCGACACAACCCTCAGATCTCTGGCGCGCCACAGTTTGGCCAATCATGGCGCCAATTCGCTCATGACTTCGTCCGAGTGGTCGAGCGCGGGAAATCCGGCGCGCTTCAAATAGCCGTCCAGCCGCCGTCGATGGAAAGCAATTGGCCGGTGGTATAGCTCGACGCGTCGGAAGCGAAATAAATGAGCGCGCCGTCGAGCTCGCCTTCCCTGCCGGGGCGGCCCATGGGGCAATAGGTTTTGACGACATCCAGAAAAGCGGGGAGGCTCATGGCCGCGCTGGTCATCTCCGATGGAAAATAGGCCGGACCGATGGCGTTGACGGTAATATTGTATTTCGCCCATTCACTCGCCAGCGCCTTCGTCAGCATCAGAACGCCGCCCTTCGAGGCGCAATAGGCGTTGAGCGGTCTGTTGGGCATGGCGACGCTGCTGTGTATCGAACCCAGATTGATGATTTTTCCGTAGTTCTGTTCGATCATGACCTGGCCCACTGCGCGGGCGACGAAATAGACGCTGTTCAGGTTGGTATCGATGACGGCCTTCCAATCGTCATCGGGCTGGGATTCGGCGGGCATGGCCCGCGCAACGCCCGCATTATTCACCAGAATGTCGATCCGGCCATAATGCTCCTTGATTTTGGCGATAGCTGCCTTTATATCGTCCACGTTGAGCACGTCGCATTTCACAGCAAAGCAGCGCGCCCCCAACGCCTCGATGATTTTCCTGACTTCTTCGAGTTTTTCCCACCTTCGGGCCATGATCGCCAGGTCCGCGCCCTGTCCTGCCAGGGCTTTCGCGAATTGCACACCCAGTCCTGCGGAAGCGCCGGTCACCAAGGCAATCTTTCCTTTCAAATCGAACAAACCCATCAGAATCTCCTCTTTTCCAAGAATTTTTTGAAAAATGCCGCGCGCCTCGATTCGGCGCCGCGGCCATGTCTCGGCAGCGCAAAATATCGCTTCAAACCGGACGGCACGCCGTCTTGCCGAAAAATGCGCCGGATGTCGTGTCGAAAAAATTCCCGGCGCAAACAAGTTCTATATATATCCGTGCAAGACAGGTTGTCAATGCAGAAGGCCGATGGACATGTTTCAGCGCCTCCTTTCCTTGGAAGCTGTTCATAATCTCCGCGCAGAGTCGGTTTCACGAGGGAGCAAGACGTCGTCATTGCGAGGGGCTTTGGCCCCGTAGTGATTCGGAGGACAGAGGACAGAAGACAGTCAGTTTGCGGCTGCGCCGGAGGAAGGCGTGGATTGCCACGTCGCTACGTTCCTCGCAAGGACTGGCTGGAGCGTCATGGCGAGGGCCGCAGGCCCGCGGCAATCCAGTCCTGATGAACGACACGAAGCGCCGCCGCTGACTTTTCTGTCCTCTGTCTTCCGTCCCCTGACCCGCCAGCCCGAGCCATGACGAGGGGAGGCTTTCGTAATGACGGGTCCCGATGGATTCCCCTCCCCCGCTTGGCGGGGGAGGGTGCCCCGCAGGGGCGGGAGAGGGCGTCGTTCCCTCCGGCTCGTGGCGAGGGCGAGAGG
>JAITIQ010000110.1 GCA_031279425.1 Accumulibacter sp. | reverse complement strand
CCCTCGCGGCGCGGCCGCAAACTTCACTCCGAACCGCATTCATGCGCCTTCCGGCCCGTGGCGTCCTGAAGCGGCTGTTTCCGTCTGCCGATCCTGCTACACTGACCGGCATCGACCCGGAGACCCTCCCATGAGCGCCGTTCCCTTCGACACCCACGCCATCGTCAAGACCCTGCAAACCAGGGGTTTCGAGGTCGAGCAGGCCGAAGGCATCACCGACGCGCTGAAAGACGCCCTGGCCGTCGCGGAAATCGCCACCAAGCGCGACCTCCAGGAACTTCGGGAAGCCACCCAACACGACATCAGGGAGCTTCGGGAGGCCACGCAGCGCGACATCAAGGAACTTCGGGAAGCCACGGAATCGCAAATCCGCGAACTTCGCCTGGAATTCAAGGCCGAGATCGCCAGCGTCAGAGCCGAGATCGCTCCGCTCAAGTGGGGCATGGGCATCTGCGTGGCGGGCATCGTCTCCCTGGTCGTCAGGGCGTTTTTCTAGAGCGCGACAGGCGCGCAGGGTCTGGTCCTCGTAAAGCCCGGTCGTCGGCCCGCCGGCGAGGGCCCGGGATTTTCCGTATTTCCGTATTTCCGTAAAATCGCATCAACGCCAACCCGGAAAGGAGGAAGTTGTCGGTGAAGTCCCGTGGCAAAGGCGAATCGCTGTGTGGATGGCCGTGTCGCCGCGCTCCTCGAATTGGCAGGGAATCTCCGTGATCCTGAACGGGATGATTCTTTTGCCTGACCCACGGTTTGCCGCCTTTTCTTCGAAGACCAGGCTTCGAGAGACCGGGTTTCGAGAGACCGGGTTTCGAGAGACCAGGTTTCGAGAGACCGGGTTTCCTTTCGCGCCGCCATCTGCCTTCCCCTCCCCCGCGGGCGGGGGAGGGTGCCCCGGCAGGGGCGGGAGAGGGCGTCGTTCCCGTGGGCGCAGCCGCAAGACCAAATCTCCGGCGCTTGGCGCGAACGCCGCGGCTTGCGACACGGCGCGTACCCGCTATCGGGAAGCGCGGGGGGATGGGGTTCCGCGTTTCTGGAATCCCGAGGGTCTGGCGCGGACGCGGGAGGCGCGGGAAGCGAGAGAGGCAGGGCGGAAGGCGCATGAATGCGGTTCGGAGTGAAGTTTGCGGCCGCGCCGCGAGGGACGACGCCCTCTCCCGCCCCTGCCGGGGCACCCTCCCCCGCCCAGCGGGGGAGGGGAAGGCCAAGGTCCGTGTGAAAGCGGGCCGCTGGTCGACGGGAAGCCTCCAGTCCAGAATCATGAGCAACTCGAAGAGAGAGGCTTGCCAAGGCCCCCTCTTCGAGCTTTTGTGGAAGCCGCCGGCGGGCCGGCCGGAGGAAGAAGGCGGCCGGCCCGCGCGCGCCGCGACAAATCTTCTCGCTTTCCCAGGTTCAGTCATGAATACCTCCTCTTGGCGGAATTTCGTCGCTGATCAAGACCCGCAAAATCCCGTCGTCACTCCGAGGAGAGCGCCACCACGGGATCGAGCAAGGATGCCTTGCGCGCCGGCAGGTAGCCGAAGACGAGGCCGGTGGCGAAGGCGCAGCCGAAGGCGAGGAGCACAGGCAGGGGCGAATACTGGATCGGCGTGCCGAAGGCCTGGATCACCGCAGCGACGGCAAGGCCGCAGGCGATGCCGATCACCCCGCCGAGCGCCGAGACGACCAGCGCCTCGATCAGGAACTGTTGCAGGATGTTGCCGGTGCGCGCGCCGGTCGCCATGCGGATGCCGATTTCCCGCGTGCGTTCGGTGACGCTGACCAACATGATGTTCATCACGCCGATTCCGCCGACCAGGAGCGAGATCGCCGCGATCGAGCCGAGCAGGAGGGTCATCGTGTTCTGCGTCTCGGTCGCCGCGTCGATGATCGAGGCCATGTTGCGGATCTGGAAATCGACCATCCCGTGGCGCGCCGCCAGCAGCGATTCGACCGCCGCCTGCGTCTCGTCGATGCGCCCGACGTCGGCCACCGCCACGGTCACGTTGCGCAGGTAGCGCTGGCCTGAGAGGCGCAACTGGCTGGTCGGGTAGGGTACCAGCACCACGTCGTCCTGATCCTGGCCGTTCGGCGAAGCGCCGCGCGCGGTCATGACGCCGATCACCTGGAAGATCAGATTGTTGACCAGCACGTATTCGCCGAGCGGCGAGGCGCCGTCGGGGAACAGGGCGCGCGCGACGGTCTGCCCGAGCACGGCGACCGTCGCGTAGCCCGCCTCGTCCTCGTCGGTGAAGAAAGTGCCCTGGGCGAGGTTCCAGCGGCGCGCCACGGGGAATTTGGCCGAGGTTCCCATGATGCTGGTGGAGTAGTCCGACTCCTCGTGGCGCAGCGTCGCGCTGCTTTCCTGCTCGGGCACGGCGGCCAGCACGTTGGGCACTTCCCGGTCGATGGCCTGCACGTCGGCGAGCACCAGCGTCGCCGTGTTGCGGAAGCCGCGTTGGTTGGGCGCGCCGGGACGGACCAGCAGCAGATTGGAGCCCATCCTGCTGATCCGGTCGAGCACCGCCTGCTTCGCTCCGTCGCCGATGGCCAGCATGGCGATCACCGAGGCGACGCCGATGACGATGCCGAGCAGCGTCAAGGCCGAACGGAAAAGATTCGCCCGCAAGGCCCGCAGGGCGCTCTTCGCCGACTCGAACAAATCCCCCAGGCCGCCGCCGCGGCGCGCCGGCGGGACTTCGGCGATTCCCGGCGGCCGGCGCGCGCTCGCGCTCGCAACGGTGTCGGAGACCACGTATCCGTCGCAGAGCTCGATGACCCGCGCCGCGTGCGCCGCCACCTCGGCGGCGTGCGTGATCAGGATCACCGTGTGTCCGGCTTGCGACAAACGTTCGAGCAGGGCCATGACGTCGGCGCCGCTCTTGCTGTCGAGCGCGCCGGTCGGCTCGTCGGCCAGGATCACCCGGCCGCCGTTCATCAGCGCGCGGGCGATCGAAACCCGCTGCTGCTGTCCGCCGGACAACTGGTTCGGATGGTGATGGCCGCGTTCCGACAGGCCGAGGACCTCCAGCAAATCGGCAGCGCGCCGGCGCCGCTCCGCCGGCGCCACACCCGCGTAGATCGCCGGCACCTCGACGTTCTCGGCCGCAGTGGCGGTGGCGATCAGGTTGTAGCTCTGGAAGATGAAACCGAAAGCCTCGCGCCGCAGCCCGGCCAGCGCGTCGCGCTCGAGACCGGAGACGTCTTCGCCGCGGAAGAGGTAGGTGCCCGAAGTGGGCCGGTCGAGGCAGCCCAGGAGGTTCATCAGCGTGGTCTTGCCGGAGCCCGAGGCGCCCATGATGGCGACGAACTCGCCCTCGTCGATCGTCAGATCGAGGCCGTGCAGCACTTCGACGGCCAGCTCCCCGTTGCGGTAGGTCTTGGTGACGCCGCAAAGCGCGATCAGCGGCGCGGCCCGTGTTGATTGCGCGGCCATCTTCAGCGCATCCTGCCCATGCCGCCCGGCATGCCCGGCGTCGGCTGCTGCAACTGGGACGGCGCTTGGCGGTTCGCCTGCGCTTCGGCGCGCGTCCCGTTCTGCTCGCGCACGCCGGCGA
>JAITIQ010000005.1 GCA_031279425.1 Accumulibacter sp. | reverse complement strand
TGCGCGACGTGCAAGTCTGAGGTCAGCGCCGCTGCGCGTCCACTTGCGCGTGTCATGCAATACGACGCAATCCATGTGGCCCGCATTGCCCTGGCCGTCCGCGGCGCCTCCGCCTTGTCCGACGGATGAACTACCGCGCAGTCCGGATGCTTCATTTTCGGGCGGCGCCCAGGTTCCCCAATCAGAGACGTATTTGCTCCTTGAGCGTTCGCACGGTTTTGGTCAGAGTGACGGAATCGGTGGTTTTATTAACCCGGCCCTAAAATAGTCGGCATATGCTGATTTTGCGGCATGGACAAGATAGATGCACGCAAGCTGACGGCAGAAGGGCGCAAGGTGCTGCGGCAAATGGTGATTCGGTTGCGCACGCAATCCGGGCTGGGGCGGAAGGAACTGGCGCAGGTCTCTGGAGTGCATCCGGGCACGATATCCGGGTGGCTGGCGAAAGCCCGGCGACAAAGCGAAGCCTCGCTGGAAGAACGTCGCCGGGGTCGCCCCGTCGGGGTCGGCCGCAAACTGACGATGGCCGATGAACAATGGCTGCGCGAGCACATTGTCGGGCGTACGCCCCAACAGATGAAATTGCCGTTTGCCTTATGATCACGTCCGGCGATCAAGGCGCTGATTCGGGAACGTTTCGGCCTTGAGATGCAGGATCGGCTGGTTGGGAAATACCTCAAGCGCTGGGGTTTTACCCCTCAACGGCCCGTCAAGCGGGCCTTGGAACAGCGTCCCGAAGAGATCGACACTTGGCTCGGGCAGACCTGCCCAGAGGTAGTGGCGCGGGCCAGGAGCGAAGGCGGGGTGATTTTTTGGGCAGATGAAACGGCGGTCAAGGAAGACGCGAACTGGGTGCGTGGTTACGCCCCGCGCGGACGGACGCCGGTTCTGGTTACGCCTGCACGTTGGCGCAAGTGGTCGATGATTTCGGCCATTTCGCCGCGTGGGGAGGTGCCGTTCCAAATTGTCGAGGACAGTATCCATGCCGAGCGTTTCATCGCGTTTCTGGCGGCGCTGATCGAGGGGGCGGCACGGAAGATTTTTCTGGTGGCCGACAACCTGCGCGCGCACCACGCCAGGGTCGTCACGGCTTGGCTGGCGGACAAGACCGAGCGGATCGAATTGGTGTTTCTTCCGCCGTATGCGCCGGAGTCCAACCCCGATGAATACCTGAATCGCCATTTCAAGACGGCCTTGCGCACGGGGCCCGTGAGCCACGACAGACAAAGCCTGTTGGACAAGGCCATGGCCTTCATGCAGGCATTGAGGCACATGCCGGAGACGGTTCGGGCCTGTTTCCGTCACCCCACTGTTGCCTATGCGGCTCAGGGTATTTAAGAGCCGGGTTAATAACAAGCAACTGATCGCCACTCCGGCATACAGGGCCGCTCAAGCAAAAAAACTGGGCGAATATCTGGGTTGTCCGGAGCGGGATGAACCTAATAGAATACCGCTCGACCTCCCCCCGCAGTTGAAAGAGCTTGAGAAATTGATGAGTCAATGACCTTCCCGGTTTGAGCGAACCCATGGCCGTGCCTCGCCGCTTTCGTCATCAACTCGCCGAAATTCCGCCAGGCGCCGTGCAAACCGCCGATCGGCTTCCACCTTTCCTTCGATCGCATTCACCATGAACCAAAGCCTTCCTGTACTGATCGTCGAGGACGATCCCAATCTGCGCGAGGCGGTCTGCGACACGCTCGAGCTCGCTGGGCAGGCGGCGGTATCGGCGCCCGGCGGCGAGGAAGCCCTGCGCCTGCTGGAGACGCGGACGGTGTCGCTGGTGGTCAGCGACGTGCGCATGATGCCGATGGACGGCATCGCGCTGTTGAAGGAGATCCGCAGCCGCCATGCCCATCTGCCGGTGGTGTTGATGACCGCCTACGGTGACGTCGACCGGGCGGTCGAGGCGATGCGCGCGGGCGCCTGCGACTTCCTGCTGAAACCCTTCGAGCCGCGGGCGCTGCTTGCGCACGTGGCGCGTTATCGCCTGCCGGAAGCGATGGACGACGGGCGCGTGGTGGCGCGCGACCCAGCCAGCCGCAATCTGTTCGCGCTGGCCGCGCGCGTTGCCGGGACCGACACGACGGTGCTTCTGACCGGCGAGAGCGGGGTCGGCAAGGAAGTCGTCGCGCGTTACATCCACAACCATTCGGCGCGGCGCGACGGTCCCTTCGTCGCCATCAACTGCGCCGCGATTCCCGACAGTCTGCTCGAAGCGACGCTGTTCGGCTACGAGAAGGGCGCGTTTACCGGCGCGCAGCAGGCGCAGGCGGGCAAGTTCGAGCAGGCGCAGAACGGCACCCTGCTGCTCGACGAGGTGACCGAAATGCCGCTCGTCCTGCAGGCCAAGCTGCTGCGCGTGCTTCAGGAGCGCGAGGTGGAGCGGGTGGGTGGCAAAAAGCCGATCGCTCTCGACATCCGCCTGATCGCCACGTCGAACCGCGACATGGCCGAGGCCGTCGCCAGGGGCGTGCTGCGCGAGGACGTCTATTACCGGCTGAACGTCTTCCCGCTGCTGATCCCGGCGCTGCGCCAGCGACCCGACGACATCGTTCCGCTGGCCAAACGTTTCCTGGCCGAACACGCCGCGCGCTCGGGGCGCAACGGCCTGCTTCTCGCGCCGTCGGCCGAGCAGGCGTTGTGCCGCTATCCGTGGCCGGGCAACGTGCGCGAGCTGGAAAACGTCATGCAGCGCGCGATGATCCTGGCGACCGGCGATACCGTCGAGGCCGAGGCGCTGCACCTGGCGGCTCCCGGCGCCGGCGCCATCACCGGCGCGATTCCCGCGGCGCCCGCTCCCATCCCCGCTCCGGTGGTGGACATGCCGAAAACCGACAACATGCGCGACCTCGAACGCGAGCACATCCTGGAAACGCTGGCCTCGGTCGGCGGATCGCGCAAGCTGGCCAGCGAACGTCTCGGCATGCCGGAACGGACCTTGCGTTACAAGCTCAGGCAGTATCGGGAGGCGGGGTTCCTGAAAGGATGAACGTCGAGCAGGGACTGCCTGAACCAGGCTTGCCGCCCGACAGGGATCTCCATGTCGGGCGGCATGGCTGAGCTGCGGACTGCGGAGGTTCCATTGCATCCTCTCGATGCAACATTATTGCATATGCAGTTCCGTTGTGACAGAATTTGCCGTCCATTCATCGATCGCCAGTCCATGTCGCTTCCCCTGCTCGTCCAGATTGCTGTTGCCTGCCTGCTCGGCGGTATTCTTTCCCTCGGCGCCGCGGCGCTGATCCTGTTCGGCCTGTCGCGCAAATGGATCACGCTCACCGTCAGTTTTTCCACCGGTCTCCTGTTGTCCATGGCCCTGCTCGACCTGCTGCCCGAGGCGCTGGAAGCGGGGTTGGATCCGCACGAAGCCTTTTCTGTCCTGCTGGGCGGCATCCTGTGTTTTTTCCTGCTGGAGAAAATTGCGCTGTGGCGCCACGCGCACCATGGCGCGGGGGACGACGATTCCCATGCCGGGGACGATGCCTGCGAAGACCATGCGCACAGCCATCACCATGCGGCCGCGCGCGAGGGAGCGCTCGCCATCCTGATCGGCGACGGTTTCCACAACTTCGTCGACGGCCTGCTCATCGCCGGCGCCTTTCTGGCCAATCCGGCGCTCGGCTGGAGCACGACGCTGGCCATCATCGCGCACGAGGTGCCGCAGGAAGCCGGCGATTTCGCCGTGCTTCTTTCCGCCGGATGGACGCGCGCCCGCGCCCTGTTCTGGAACGTCGTCTCCAGCCTGACGGCGATCGCCGGTGGCATGGCCGGCTACTACGCGCTCGACGACGCGCAGGAATGGATTCCCGTGATCATCACGATCGCGGCATCGAGCTTCCTGTACGTCGCCGTCGCCGACCTGATGCCGCGCCTGAAGCGGGAACACTCCTCGATCGGCTGGCACGGCGTGCTGCTGGCCGCCGGGATCGCGGTCGTCGCGCTGGGCACGCACGCTCACTGATCGTTCGGCAGAATCTTTCCGCGCCGCCCCTCACAATCAGTTTCCGGACTCCCGGCCACATCATGTAGGAGTGGAATCACCGCGCTCGTTGCCCATCAAGGCGGATCAAAACTACTCAATCACGCCAGTCCGCCCGGACGGCTCGGATAATCCGGCACAGGCGTTCGGCGGCCGACTCGATCAGCGCGCCGCCTGTTTTCATGCAGGTCTCCAGCGTCAGCGGGCGGTCACAGATGCTCATGACGGCGTCGATGCCTTGCGCCAGCACGTCGCCGGCTCCGTCGCCGAGCCCGCCGGACAGGCAGAACACCGGAACGCCAAACTGTTTGGCGAGCCTGGCCACGCCGACCGGCGCCTTGCCGAAGGCCGTCTGGAAGTCGGTACGACCCTCGCCGGTCATGACGAAGGCGGCTCCCTCGACCACTCCGCCGAAGTCGACGGCCTCGAGGACGATTTCGACTCCCGGCTTCAGCTTCGCCGGAGAAAAGAACATCAGCCCGGCGCCCAGACCCCCGGCCGCGCCGGCGCCGGGCAGTTCGGCCACCGCCCTGCCGGTCGCCTTCCGAGCGATCAGGGAAAAACGAGCCAGCGCCGCGTCCAGTTCAGCGACGATTTCCGGGCTCGCGCCTTTTTGCGGTCCGAACACGGCGCTCGCGCCGCGCGGTCCGCAGAGCGGATTGTCGACGTCGCAGGCCACTGTGATCCGGCAGTCTTTCAGACGGGGATCGAGTCCGGACAGGTCGATGCGCGTCAGGCGGGCGAGCGCCGCTCCGCCGTCCGGCAATTCCCGTCCGTCCGCGTCCAGGAATCTGGCGCCGAGCGCCCGCGCCATACCGGCGCCACCGTCGTTGGTGGCGCTGCCGCCGATGCCGATGAGGATCTGGCGCAGTCCCGCGTCGAGAGCCGCGCGCAGGAGCTCGCCCGTGCCGCGGGTGGTGGCGACGCGCGGATCGCGCCGTTCCTCCGGGACCAGCGGCAGGCCGGAAGCGGCGGCCATTTCGACGACCGCCGTCCGGCCATCACCCAGGATACCCCAGTGCGCCGCGACGTGTTCTCCGAGAGGGCCGGTCGCGTCCATCCGGCGCAAGACGCCATTGGTGGCCGCGATCAGCGCTTCCACCGTTCCCTCGCCGCCGTCGGCAATCGGGATCTTGCGCACTTCGGCGCGCGGAAACACGCGCCGGATCCCTCGTTCCATGGCCTGCGCCACTCCCAGGGCGGACACGCTGCCCTTGTAGGAATCCGGCGCGACAACGATACGCATGCTCATTCCTCCTCTGGGACTTTGTTCGTCATCGGATTATCCTGGAAATCGCAGTTGGACGTGCACATGGGCGCTGTCCCGGAGTGTGCCGACAAGTCGCGACGACGCGGCAGGCTTGCGAAAAGCCACTCCGCACTGCAGAATGCAACGGCTTAGGCCGAAGGCGAGCGCCCGCCGCCGTCGGAGAATCGGGGCGCGGAGGTTTCCTTCCTCCGGAAGGTCGTGGTTGACA
>JAITIQ010000218.1 GCA_031279425.1 Accumulibacter sp. | reverse complement strand
ATTTTGAGGAACGTATCTGCCTCAAGATGCTGAACTCACTCAAGGGCAGGAAGAAGCTCATCCGGCTCTGGCTGGATCAGGA
This sequence comes from Accumulibacter sp., assembly GCA_031279425.1. Classification (GTDB taxonomy): domain Bacteria; phylum Pseudomonadota; class Gammaproteobacteria; order Burkholderiales; family Rhodocyclaceae; genus Propionivibrio. Next base: position 9,416 of record JAITIQ010000218.1, on the reverse strand, counting down.
TCGTCGTTGTCCCATCTGCCGTGAATGGATTACGCGGAAATCGGGATGGCATCTTCATCACCTGATCCGGCGGGTCGATGGCGGAGGGGACGGGAGCGCCAATCTCATCATGGTGCATCCGAACTGCCACAGACAGATTCACGTCAATGGTCTCAAGGTGGTGAAACCGGCTCCCGCAAGGGGGCTTTGAAAGGCTTGAGCCGTATGAAGGGAAACTTTCAAGTACGGTTCTTGGGGGCGGGGTTGCAGCAATGCAATCCTGCTACCCGACGACAAGCGCAGCGCGGTCCGGGGATCATTGCCAACGATGCGCAGCATCGCTGGTTGCCCTGGCAAGCCGGCGCAGCCTGGACAAGCATAGATATCTACACACTCCGAAATAGCTGGTGATGAGAACGGCGGCGCTCAGGATTCCCCTCCCCCGCTGGGCGGGGGAGGGGAATTCATCGGAAGGACTCGTCATTACGAAAGCCCCCCTCGTCATGGCTCGGGCTGCGCGACGCGGCAATCCACGCGGCCTTCCGGGTTGCTTCGCCCCGCGCGCAATGACGATGATGGATTCGTCGTGGCCGACCCGATGACTGTTTTCCCCTGGGGCTACTTCTTCCGGGCGACGAGCGCGGCGGCCTTTTCGGCGATCGCCGCGCCGGAAAGCCCGAACTTTTCGAGCGTCTTCTGGTAAGCGCCGCTTTCGCCGAAAGTATCTTCCAAGCCAATGAGCCTGGTCGGGACCGGCGTGTTCTGCAAGACCCAGACGGCCGCCTCGTAACCGAATCCGTTGCGTTTCTGGTGGTTTTCCGCGACGACGAGAGCCTGCGTCTTCTTGAGCGATTGCGCCAGCGCCGCCTGGTCCCATGGCTTCAGCGAGTAGAAATCGATGACTTCCGCGTCGATGCCGCCCTTCGCCAGTTCATCGGCGGCGGCGAGCGCCTGGAACACCATGTCGCCGTAGCTTGCGATGGTGACGTCCTTGCCCGCGCGCACGATTTTCGATCCGCCCAGGTGAAATTCCTCGCCGGAATCGTACAGCTCGTAAAGCGGATCGCGTGTCAGCCGGGTGAATACCGGCCCGGGCGTCGCCAGGGCGATGTCGAACGCCGCTTTGGCGGCGGCGGTATCGGCGGGGACGAGCACCTTCATCCGCGGCAGCGTCGTCATGAACGCGATGTCTTCCGTCGATTGGTGGGTGACGCCGTCGATCGCGGCGGTGAGCCCGCCGTGGCTCGAGAGGAACTTGACGTTGAGATGCGGGTAACAGATGAACGAGCGGATCGCCTCGACGGCGCGCATGGTGATGAACACGCCGTAGCCGCACACGATCACCTTGCGTCCTTCGGCCGCCATGCCGGCGGCGGCGCCCATCGTGCCGATTTCGGCGATGCCCATGTTGAAATAGCGCTCGGGATGTTTTTCCTTGAACAGGTAGGAATACGTGGATTTGGCGAGGTCCGATTCAAAAACGACGAAATCCTTGTCCGTGCTTGCGCATTCCGTCATCCGTTCCGCGAAGGCGCGCCGCGTGGCGATTTTTGCCGGTACGAAATTCATGCTTCGGCTCCTTCCAGTTCCCTTCCTGTTTTTTCCAGTTGCGCGCACGCCTTGCCGTATTGCTCGTCGTTGGGCGCCTTGCCGTGCCAGTCGAGCTCGTGCTCCATGAAGTCCACGCCCTTGCCCTTGACGGTGCGGGCGAGAACGCAGACCGGCCTGCCGGCGCGGGCATTCCTGGCCTTGGCGAGCGTCATCAGCACGTCGGCCATGTCGTGGCCATTCATCGTCAGCACGTCGAAGCCGAAGGCGCGGAACTTGTCGTCGATCGGCTCGGTGGGCATGACCTCGCCGATCGTGCCGTCGAGCTGGAGATTGTTGATGTCGACGATCGCCACGAGGTTGTCCAGCCCGTATTTGGACGCCGCGAGCGACGCCTCCCAGACGACGCCCTCGTCGATTTCGCCATCGCCAAGGACGACGAACACCGTGTAGCCTTTCTTCTTCACGAGCTTGCCTTCCATGGCGATGCCGACGGCCTGGGCGAAGCCGAGTCCGAGCGAGCCGGTGGACGCGTCGAGCCCCGGGAGATAGGAGGCGATCGGGTGGCCCTGCAGGCGGCTGTCGTTCCTGCGCAGCGTTTTCAGTTCATCCTCCGGGAAGAAGCCGCGCAGCGCGAGCGCCGAGTACCAGATGGGGCAGGCGTGGCCCTTGGACAGCACGAAGCGGTCGCGCTCCTCCCAATGCGGACGGGCCGGATCGACGTTCATGAGGTCGAAGTAGAGCGCGGTCACGATGTCGGCCGCCGAGAGCGAACCGCCGATGTGGCCGGACTGCGCCGTGTAGACCATGTCGATGACGTTCCGCCGCATGACGTTGGCGATCCTGCGGAGCCGTTCGACGCGGGCATTGAGCGAAAGGTCCGGAGCGTTGGGCGCGTATCGCCCCTCGATGGAAAGGGAGGAATCCCCCGCCCTGTTCGTTTTCACCAGTTTCTCCTCCTTGCGCCGGCCCGCTTCCGGATGCGCGCCGACATGCCGATACCGCGAAGCAACAGACTAAGTGCACTCTCCCCGTATGCCGGTCGAATCGGTGCCGATGTCGCCGACGGACAAGAGCATACGCACTTGATTTTTCGTTCTCAAACGAATAATTGTTGCGAATCGATGAATTTAATTCATCCAGAATTCCTCGCTCCGCGGGTCGGGCAAATAATGGATTTACCCAGGGGGGGAAGGCATGACCTTCCACAAGCTATTCAAGTCCCAAGAAACCGCTTCGGCGTGCCGTTCTTTTCATCGCGCGTCGCGCCGATGCCGGCATCATGAAGGGCGGTGAGGAACGATGGGGGACGACTATTCAGGAAGCCAGGATTTTATCCATTGCAGTGTTTTCTGAATCTTGGCCTGTTCGATTTTCGGCTTCGGCACGCACAGATGGTGCGCGCATGCCGCGATGCCCTTTTTCCCGAACGGCATCACCAGCTTGCGTTCCTTCAGGTAGTCGTACGCCAGCAGAGTGCTGTCCAGGCACACGCCCAGGCAGTTTACGGCGGCTGAAAAACTCATGAACGACCGGTCGAGATACAGGCCGCGCTGAATGCCTTCGTGTTCCGGGAAGTACGCGTTGATCCAGTCGCTCCACTGGACGATGGAAGTCTCGACATGAATCAGATGCAACTGGGCGATCTGCTGCGGTTCCAGGCTGTTCCTTTTGGCCAGCGCCGGGCTGCAGATCGGGACGTAGCTTTCGGACGCCATGGCCGGCTCGGAGACGATCAGCGAAGACGTTGGTTTTCTGCCGTAGACGATCGCCAGGTCCAGATCGTTGTTGCTGAAGTCGGGCGTTTCGTGCACCGCTCGGAGGCGCAGGTCGATCTCGGGATGCAGGCGAATCAGATCGGGAATCCGCGGGAGAAACCACAGGTGCGCGAAGCTTGGCGAACTGTGCAACGTGACGAGTTGATGCCGGGAAGGCCGGTCGATGATCGACTGCATCTCGATGTCGATTTCGGCGAACGACCGTTTGAGGGCGAAATAGAGCTGGGCCCCCTCGTCGGTCGGAATGGCGCCCTTTTTGCCGCGATCGAAAAGATGCACGCCGAGCACCGACTCCAGAGTGAGGATCGAGTGGCTTATCGCGGACGCGGTCACATTCAACTCCGCCGCGGCCGCCGTGAAGCTCTTGTGCATGTAGGCGGATTCGAAAGCCTGCAGATTCTTGAAAGAAGCTTTTCGAAGCGCGGGATATCTTTGAATTAATTTCATCGATGCCGAAAAAATATCGTTATTCACCCTCCCAGGCGTTTTTCTATACTCATCTCGTCCCGAGGTCAATCTGTCGTCCCGAAAAACAGCCTGAAATCGACAAGCAAACCACCGGGGCGAAAAAACGCAGGCGAGGAATCCGCGCGAAAAGCGCGGTGCCGCCGGTCATTCAAGGCGGATTTCCCTGAATACGGGGGTGGATCGTTGGGTACGCAACAAACGCGGGCGCGATGTCGAGGGCCTTCCCCAGCCCGCTAACGCATTTTTAATTTGGAGGATCAAATGAACAAGCTCTTGGTAGCAGTCGCGGTGGGATTGACTTTCGCTGTCTCCTCGGCATTCGGCCAGCAGGTGCTGCGTCTTTCGCACAACGCGGCGCCGGGGAATCCGAAGGATGTCGGCTCGCTGAAGATCGCCGAACTGGTCGCTCAGAAGACGAACGGCCGCATCAAGGTGGACGTGGCCGGCGCATCGCGCTACGGCGACGACGTCGAATCACTGACCAACATGCGGCTCGGCTCGCTGGCGCTCAGCACGAATTCGCAGGGATCGGTGTCCAATATCGTTCCGGAGTACGCGCTTCTCGGCCTGCCTTTCCTTTTCCGCGATCTGCCGCATGCCTACAAGGTCATCGATGGGCCGGTCAAGGCCAGACTCGACGAATTGTCCAGACAGAAAGGCTTGATTCTGCTGGCGCTCTGGGATAACGGCATCCGGCACACCAGCAACAGCAAGCGACCGATCACCAAGCCGGAAGACTTGGCCGGACTCAAGCTGCGCACGCCGCCCGACCCCATGACCATCGACATCTTCACCGCGCTGGGCGCCAACCCGGCGCCGCTGTCTTTCTCGGAACTCTATATCGCCCTGCAACAGGGCGTGATGGACGGCCAGGAGAATCCGCTGATGAACATCTGGTCGTCGAAGCTGCACGAAGTCCAGAAGTACATTTCCTTCACCGGGCACAAATGGGAGTCGACCCCGATCCTCGCCAGCAAAAAGATCTGGGATACGCTCTCCAAGGAAGACCAGACCGCGATTCTCGAAGCCGCCGAAGAAGCGGGCCAGATGGTGCGGAAGATGTCGATGGAATCGGACGCCGAATTCACCCAGAAGATGAAGGACCTGGGCATCCAGTTCAACGATGTCGACAAGGCGCCATTCATCGCCAAGACCAAGCCGATCTATGACAAATGGACCAGCCAGTATCCCGATTTCGCGAAACTGGTCATCGACGAAGCCGCGAAATGAGCGGTCGCGCCGGATCGCCGATCCGGCGCCTTGCCTGAAAAAGGAGGACGAGCGTGGCGACAAGGCATGGCGCTTCGGTGGTGATTGTCATCGACAAGGTGATTTTCGCGATTTTCGTGGTTCTCGCTTTTGTTTCCACGGTCTCCATGTTCGTCTCCCTGCTCCTCGAAGTGATCGTGCGCTATCTGACCAACCAGGGCCTGGGTTGGACGGTCGAGCTGCCCGAACTGCTGTTTCCGTGGCTGGTGATGAGCGGCGTGGTGCTGGCCGCCCAGCGTGGGCAGCACATCGCGGTCACGGCGATCCTGGGATTCCTCGGCAGGACCGCAAGCCGCATCCTGCTGGTGTTTCTGCAACTGCTGATCGGCGCGACATTCTTTTACTTCACCTATCTTGCCTGCAATCTGCTCGACGTCGTCGGTGAAGAACTCTATCCGGTGACCCATATATCGCAGTATTGGGGCTATCTCGCCATGGTGGTCGGTTGCGCCGCCGTCGGCGTAACGGCGGTCACGACGATCTGGCGGCTGATTCTGGCGGACAGGCCGCTCGACGTCCGTTCGCATGCCACGGGAAAAGAGATATGACCGTATTGATGATCGCCATCTTCGGTGTTTTGCTGGTCCTGGCGCTGCCCGTCGGATTCGCCCTGACCATCAGTTCCGCCGTCGCGGTGCTGACCATTGGCCAGATGCCTCCGGAAGCGGCCATCGTGAAAATCTTCCAGCCGACGCGAAGCTTTCCGCTGCTGGCGATTCCGTTCTTCATCCTTTCCGGGAACCTGATGATGGGCGGTATCCTTGGCGAGAAGCTGATCCATTTCGCCACCGCGCTCGTCGGGCGCTTTTCGGGGGGACTGGCCCAGGTCTCCGTGGTCGGCTCGACGATCTTCGGCGGCGTGTCGGGGTCGGCGGTCGCGGAGGCTTCCGCGCTCGGCTCGATGCTGATCCCGTGGCAAAAGCGCGAAGGCTATCCTCCGGCCTTCTCCGCCGCCACCACGGCGGCGGCGTCGGTCATCGGCGGGCTGATTCCTCCGTCGATACCGCTGATCCTCTATTCGGTCGTCTCGAGCGAATCGATCGGCTCCCTGTTTCTCGCCGGCATCGTTCCCGGTCTGATGCTGTGCGCCGGTTTCATGGTCGTCTGCTATTGCAACGGGCGTTTTCGCAAGTTTCCGCTGCTGGCGCAGAACATCACCTTCCGCGACATCGTGAAGGCGACGATAACGGCAGGCCCCGCGCTCGCCATGCCGGTGTTCATCGTGATCCTGCTGCGCGCGGGCATCGCGACGCCCACCGAAGTCAGCGTCGTGGCGGTGGCCTACGGACTCGTGGTCAGCGCGCTGGTCTATCGCGACCTCACCCTGCGGCGCGTGTATGACGCCCTGCTGCACACGGCGATCACCACCGGCGTGGTGCTGCTGGTCATCGCCGGGTCCAGCCTCGTCGGCTACGTCCTTACCGTGGAAGCGGTGCCCAACGCCGTGGCGCAGTGGGCGCGCGAAGTCCTGAAATCGCCGCTCCTGATCATCATGATGATGAATCTGATCATGCTGGTCGTGGGCATGTTCCTCGACCTGCCGGCGGCGGTGCTGCTGCTTGGTCCGACCTTCGTCGCCATCGGCCGTTCCATCGGCATGGACGGGATACAGCTCGGCATCATGATGGCGGTCAACTTAAGCATCGGGCTGTTCACCCCGCCGGTCGGGACGACGCTGTTCGTCTCGGCGGCCATCTCGCGCGAAACGGTCGGGGCGATCGTTCGCGAGCTTTGGCCGTTCTACCTCGTCGCGCTGACGGTTCTGATTTTAATGTCCTACGTTCCCCAACTCACCCTTTATTAGAGCAGATTAATTTGACGTTGGTCATATATGCATGGATTGCCGCGTCGCCGCGCCCCTCGCAATGACGAATGTGATGTATCCACGCGCATTGGTTTATTAATGTGCTCCAAGGCCTTGGAGCGCTTTTGACTCGAACGAGATGAGCATCATGAAGAAGATCGCCTTCGCCGGACTCGGCGCGATGGGATTGCCGATGGTCAGGAACCTCCTCGCGAAAGGATTCGAGGTTCGCGGCCACGACACCAGCAAGAAGGCGCTCGACGCCTGCGAGGCGGCGGGCGGCCAAGTCTTCGCCTCCGCCGCCGAAGCGGCGGCCGACGCGGACGTGCTGATCCTGATGGTGGTCAACGCGGCACAGGCGGAGGCGGTTCTTTTCGACGGCGGCGCCGTCGGCGCGCTCCCCGAAAAGGCGATCGTCTGCCTGATGGCGACCTGTCCGCCGGGAGCGGTCGAACAGATCGCGGAGCGCGTGCTGGCGGCCGGCCGGCGATTCGTGGACGCGCCAGTTTCGGGCGGCACGGCGGGCGCGAAGAGCGGCTCGCTGACCGTCATGGCCGCCGCGCCCAGGGCAACTTTCGATCACGTCAAGCCGGTTTTCGACGCCATCGGCCAGCGCATCTTCCACGTCGGCGAAAAATACGGTCAGGGCGCGATGTTCAAGACGGTCAATCAGTTGCTGTGCGGGGTTCACATCGCCGTGACCGCCGAGGCGTTCGCGCTCGCCGCGAAGGTCGGCGTCGATATGAACATCCTGCTCGACATCATGAGCGGCTCCTCGGCGTCGAGCTGGATGCTCAAGGACCGTGGGCCGCGAATGCTCGAGTTGGACCCGGAGGTCACCAGCGCCGTCGATATCTTCGTCAAGGATCTTGGCATCGTCCTGGAGGCGGGCAAGGAGAAGAAGGCGGCGCTGCCGATCGCCGCAGTCGCGCATCAGATGTTCCTCGCGGCGTCCGGACGGGGCGAGGGACCCGCCGACGACAGCCAGGTCATCCGCAGCTATTACGCCGTCAACGGAATGCGCGGCGCGGCATGATCGGCGGCGCGCGGACGCCTCGCGGAAGAAATCAGCCGACGGTGTTGACCGGCCTGCCTTCGATGAAGGAAGCGAGATTGGCGACCGCGATGTCCATGAGCCGCTGGCGGCTCTCCCTGGACGCCCAGGAAATGTGCGGCGTGATGAGGCAATTCTTCGCCTTGAGGAGCGGGTTGTCGCCCCGGATCGGCTCGGTGGAGACGACATCGAGGCCGGCGGCGTAGATCTTGCCCGAGTCGAGGGCGTCCACGAGATCCTGCTCGACCACCAGGGGGCCGCGGGAATTGTTCAAAAGAATGACGCCGTCTTTCATCCTGGCGATGTTCTCCTTGTTGATGATTCCCCGCGTCGAGGGAAAGAGCGGGCAGTGCAGGGCGATGACGTCGGATGCGGCGAAAAGCTCCTCGAGACCGACGTAATCGGCAATTCGCCCGCCCGCCTCGCTCGGGGCTTCGTCGAAAGCGATGATCTTCATGCCCAGGGCCTGGGCGATTCTTCCCGTGGCCTGCCCGATGCGGCCGAAGCCGATGATGCCCATCGTCTTGCCCGCCAGTTCGATGAGCGGATAGTCCCAGAAACACCAGTCCGGATTCTTTTCCCATCTGCCTTCATGCACCGCCCGGTCATGATGGCCGATGCGATGACAGATTTCCAGGAGCAGCGCAATGGCGAATTGCCCGACCGCGGCGGTTCCATAGGCGGGAATGTTCGTCACGGTGATTTTCTTCTCCTTCGCCGCCGCGACGTCGACGACATTGTAGCCGGTGGCCAGCACGCCGACATATCGGATGTTCCGGCACTCGTCCATGGTTTCCCTGCTCACCGGGGTCTTGTTCACGATGACCGCCTCGGCGTCCCCGATCCGTTCGATTATTTCCTCCGCCAGGCTGCGGTCGTATACCGCCAGGTTGCCCAGGGCACTGAAACCATCCCAGCTCAGATCTCCGGGGTTCTCGGCATGGCCATCCAGAATGACGATTTTCATAGATCCTCCGACGTTTGCATTCATTGGTTCTGTCACAAAAGATTCCCATGCCGCATGGTGGCTGCGAACGGGAATCCGGAAGAGAAGGATATTACGCCGATTCTTCCGCCACCGATTCCCAAGAGAGAGGGCTGGAGTGGACTGGCCTTTGGTTATCTGGACTACCCGATGAAGTCGATCGGATAAGGGCCGTACTCATTTGAAACAGGGTCGCGGCACGACCATAAATAAGAGAATGCCAAACCTGCCTGCCAAATGCTGTCGCGTTCAGTCTGATTATAAACTGGGAAAATGAAGAGTTCAGGGTGTTGAGCATACCGTGATGCGAGGGCGTCGATGGGAGGTTGATGTCCGATGGCTTGCTGTGGGATGAAATGGTTGTACGCCAGGAGATAATCCTTCAGGGTCTATTGTCTGCGGATGGCGCGGCGGGATGAGGTGGTGGTCGATCCGGGCGTCGCCGCCACCCAGTTTCTTGCGGCGCGCGGATTCGTCGCGGATATCCTGAGCGCGGGCGTCCCGCCCGCAAAATGAACCACGAAGCGGCGA
>JAITIQ010000213.1 GCA_031279425.1 Accumulibacter sp. | reverse complement strand
GACAGGCCGTCGCTCAAGCCGTCGCTGGTTCAGCATCGCACCCGACCCTTCTCGTGGCTGGGGCCGGCAACCGCTGGCGCATATCCATGCACAAACGGAGCCCGTTGTTTCACCGGCGGGCGCCGGTCGGGAACACCGTCGCCCCGAGGGGTTTCCCGGCGCCTCTGCGCGAATGGCAAAGACGCCGGGAAACCCTTCGGAAGCGGACGTGGCAAAAAACCGAGGAATCCGCGGAACGCGGCGAACAGGACGCCTTCCTGCCTCCCATGGGGAAGCGCACGTCGTTTCAGAAGGCTGGGACATGTTCGGGAAGCCCTGGGCACAAGCCAGCCAAGGGAGGGGGAAAAGGATCAGGCGGACGCCTTGCGTCTCGCCGGAGCCTTGCGCTTTGTACGCGGCGCGGCGGATTCGATGTTGAGCGTGCCCTTGCACTCGGGATACTTGCCGCACGACCAGAACGGGCCGTTCTTGCCCTTGCGCTGCCGGGTCGGGCCGCCGCACAGCGGACAGGCGGGGCCAGCGGGAATGGCAGCCGCAGGGGGAAGATCGGCGTGGCGGTGCGCTTCGATCAGTTGGGCGACCCAGGCCGCCTGTTTCGCCGTGAAGTCGTCGAGCGACATTTCTTTCGCCGCGATGCGGTCGAGCGCCTGTTCCCAGATCGCCGTCATGCCGGGGTCGGCAATCGCCGCGGGCGCCGCGTCGATCAGCGCAAAGGCCGTATCGGAGGCGCGGATGGCGCGCCCCTTCTGGACGAGGTAGCCGCGATCGAGCAAGCCCTGGATGATCCCGGCGCGGGTCGCCTCGGTGCCGATGCCCGTCGTCTCACGCAACTTCTGCTTCAGGCGCGGGTCGGTGACGAGCCGGGCGACCCCCTTCATGGCCTTGACCAGTTCGCCCTGGGTATAGGGTTTCGGCGGCAGCGTCTGGAGATTCTTCAACTCGATGCCTTCGATGACACAGCGCATGTCCTTGGAAAGCTGCGGCAGGACTTGTCCCTGCCGGGCGGGGTCTTCGTCCGCTTCCTGCGCCAGCGCTTCCCGCCAGCCGATCACGACAATTTGCTTGCCATGGGCTTGCAGGCTTTCCCTGTTGGCCGAGAACGTGGCCTTGGTGCGCTCATACTCGTGAGGCGGCAGGAATTGCGCCAGGTAATGCGCGCGGATCAGGCGATAGACGGCTTGCTCCCTGTCGCTCATGGCCGAGAGTTTTACCGGCTCCAGCGTGGGAATGATGCCGTGGTGAGCGGAAATCCTGCCGTCGTCCCAGGCGCGCGAGCGCAAGCGGGTATCGAGCCGTCCGATCAGCGGACGCAGGCCGGGATCGGTCTGAACGAGGCTTTGGAGGACGGTCGGCGCTTCACTGAACATGCTCTCCGGCAGGTAGCCCGAATCGGAGCGCGGATAGGTCGTTGCCTTGTGCGTTTCGTACAGGGCTTGCGCGATGTTCAGGGTTTCCTGTACGTCGAGTCCCAGTTGCCGGGAACCCACTTCCTGGAGCGTGCCGAGGTCGAAAGGCAGCGGCGGCGCTTCGCGCACGCGCTCGGTGTCGACCGAGACCACCCGCGCTTCCCCGGCGCTACGCAGACGCTCGGCGGCGGCCTGGGCTACCGCTTGTCGCAGGCAGCGCCCGGCCTCATCCGTGGCGGATTCGGGCGCGATCCAGCGCGCGAGGAAGGAAGCGCCGTTTGCCGAGAGCGTCACGTCGAGGTTCCAGTACGGCACGGAAACGAAGCGGGCGATCTCGCGGTCGCGGTCGACCACCAGTTTCAGCGTCGGCGTCTGTACTCTCCCCACGGAAAGCACCCCGGAATAGCCGGCCTTCTGCCCCAGCAGGGTAAACAGGCGGGAGAGGTTCATGCCGATCAGCCAGTCGGCGCGCGAACGCGCCAAGGCCGCGTGATAGAGCGGCAACGTTTCCGTTCCCGGTTTCAAAGCGCCCAATGCCTTCTTGATCGAAGCGTCATTCAGCGCCGACAGCCACAGCCGCTGGATCGGCCCGGAAAAGCCGCAGCGTTCGACGATCTCGCGGGCGATCATCTCGCCTTCGCGGTCGGCGTCGGTGGCGATGATGAGTTCGGACGCCTGGCCGAGAATCTCTTGGACAATCTTGAACTGCGCCGCCGTCTTCGCTTTGACCTCGTTGCGCCATACTTCGGGAAGAATGGGCAGGGCCTCGATCGACCAGCGTTGGTACCGCTCGCCGTAACTCTCGGGCGGGGCGGTTTCGAGTAAATGACCGATGCACCAGGTGACGGTCAGACCGGCGCCGGTATAGCAGCCGTCGCCGCGCCGGGTCGCGCCCAGGACGCGGGCGATGTCTTTCCCTTGGGAGGGCTTCTCACATAGATAGACGCGCATGGCGTTTCCCCGGAGTGGCGACGGACGCCAGCATGGCTCGCCACACCGGGTTTTGCAGCAGGAAATGCGCACTGCGCGCGATCCGATTTATGGCAACGGCGGCTCCGAAGAGCCGCCGTTGCCGCGCAGGGGGAGCGCAGCCGTTCAGCCCGCGCGCGGTCGCGCCATCGCCCCCAGCAGCACCAGACCGGCCAGCAGCATGGCCCACGCCTGGGGTTCCGGCACGCCGGTCACGCGCCAGGCGATCTGGCCGCCGCCGA
>JAITIQ010000084.1 GCA_031279425.1 Accumulibacter sp. | reverse complement strand
TCGAAGGGGTTGTAGACCGTTTCGCCGCGCCAGTTGTAGCCGTTGTACCAATGGCGAATCTTGTCCCGGTCCAAGCCTTCGAGTTCGGGCGCGAAGACGGTATCGACATCCGCCTCGGTATAGCCGCAGAGGTCGGAATATCGTCTATCCAGCGTGATGTCGTTCAGGTTGTTGAGACCGGAAAAGATATTGACCTTGCTGAACTTGGAAACCCCGGTCAGGAAGGCGAACTGGATGTGCGCGTCCTGATCCTTGATGACGGAATACAGATTGCGCAAGCCGTCGCGCATCTCGCGAGCGAGGCCGGAGTTGGTAAGGTTGTCCAGGATCGGCTTGTCGTATTCGTCCACCAGCACCGCGACGCGCTGGCCGAATCTGGCTTCGGCTTTCAGGATCAGGGAAGCGAACTGCATGGGAGTGCGGTTGTCCGCCAGCGGCACGCCGAGGCGTTCGGCCTGGGTATCCAGTTGAAAGCGGATGCTGGCATCCAGCGCTTCCGGACTTTTCGCCAGCCCGCCGCCGAAGCTGAGGCGGATCACCGGATATTTGCGCGTCCAATCCCATTTATCGTGGCAATACAGCCCCCGGAACAGTGGCTCGTTGCCGGCGAGCAATTCCGCCAGCGTGTCGAGAAAGAGGCTCTTGCCGAAGCGGCGCGGGCGGGAGAGGAAGTAAGCCGTGCCTTCTTCGATCAGCTTCAGGGCAAAAGGCGTTTTATCGACATAGTAATAATCCGCTTCGCGAATCTTGGCGAAGGTCTGGATGCCGATGGGAAGTTTTTTGCGCGGCATGAGAAGCGGATGGACGAAATGGGAATGCCGGGATTATACCGCGAGACTCCATGTCCACAGTTCCCAAAGAAATGAGGAAAACGGCATTCATGGGGCATCTTCAGCGCTTCTTCTTCCATGGATGCCGCGGGCAAGGAAGAACGTGAGGGTTCGTGGCAGCTTGCATCAGCAGGCCGGGTTCTTTCCCCGGAAAAGTCAGATGAAGCGTTTGCGCACGGCCTGCGAGGCCATGTCCAGAAGACTGACGACGAGGATGATGACGATCATCACGGTGCAGGCCTGCGGGAACTGGAAGCCGCGCACCGATTCCCACAGGATGACGCCGATGCCGCCCGCGCCGACCATGCCGACCACGGTGGCCGAGCGGACGTTCGACTCGAACCGGTAGAGCGTGTAGGAAATCCACAGTGGCATGACCTGCGGAATGACGCCGAAGACGATCTCCTGCAGGGCGCTGGCGCCGGTGGCGCGCACACCTTCCACCGGGCCGGGATCGATGGCTTCCACCGCCTCGGCGAAAAGCTTGGAGAGCACGCCGGTGGTGTGGGCGAAGAGCGCCAGCACGCCGGGGAAAGGCCCCAGGCCGACGGCGGCCACGAAGATCATGGCGAACACCATTTCGTTGATGGAACGCGAGGCGTCCATCAGGCGGCGCACCGGATGCCGCAGCCACCAAGGTGCGATGTTTTCGGCGCTCAGCAGGCCCAGGGGAACCGCGCACAAAATGGCCAGCAGGGTGCCCCAGACGGCGATGTGCAGCGTCACCAGCATCTCTTCCAGATAAAGCCGCCAATCGGTGAAATCGGGCGGGAAAAAATCCCGCGCCAAGGTCGCCATGTTGCCGATGTCGCGGACCAGTTGTCCCGGCGCCATTTCCGCGCCCCGCCACGACCAGGCCAGCATCCCCAGGAGAAAACCCCAGCCGAACAGCGCGCGCCAGGATTTTTTGGGCGGCCCCGCGTGTTCCATCTGCGGCGCTTGCGGAAATCGGGCAATGACCATCATCAGTCCCTACTGCCGGGTCAGTTCTTTCATGCGGCGGTCGAGTTGGCTCAACTCGCCGTCGATCGCCTGGATGCGGGCGCTTTTCTCCTTTTCGGACAGACGCGCGTCCGCCTTGAGGGTCGCCTGCTGCTTGAAGAGTTCAAGCTGCCGGATCGGCAACAGCTGGTCGTTGTTGGACACCTTGAACGGCGCCCATTGCAGGGCCGTCAGGATCTTCTTTTCTGCCTCGGTCTTGCCATAGCCGAAGAGAAAGTCTTTCAGGATCTTTTGCGTCCCGGCGTCCAGGTTCTTGCGCATCACGATCGGGTCGGAGGGAATCAAGGGCGATTTCCAGATGACCTTCAATTGCTCGAATTTGTCGGGCGCGGTCACTTTCAGGCGATCCATGTTCTCCGTGTTGCCGGTTGCGACGTCGATCTGTTTATTGGCGACCGCCAGCGCGTTGATCTCGTGGCCGCCGGTCAGGACGCGCTTGAAGATCGTCTTGGGGTCTACGCCATTCTGCGCGAAGACATAGTAGCCAGGCACGAGAAAGCCGGAAGTCGAATTGGGGTCGCCGTTGCCGAAATTGATGTCCCTGGCGTTTTTCAGCACGTCTTCCACGGAATGGTAGGGGCTGTCCCGATGCGCGATCAGCACGCTCCAGTAGCCCGCGTCGCCGTTGGCGGCAACCGTTTGCGCGATGACTTCCCCGCCCGCGCGGTCGACCGCCTCCATCGCGGCCTTGTTGCCCATCCAGGCGATGTCGACCTTGTCGAAACGGATGCCCTGGATGATTCCCGCATAGTCGGTGGCGAAGAACGCCTTGACCTCGAACCCCGTCTGGCGGCTCATGTCTTCGAGAAAGGGCTCCCAGATGGTACGCAGGTTCTGCGAGGTTTCCGTGGAAATGATGCCGAAATGGATTTCCTTCGGCGTCTGCGCCTGCGCGGGCGGCGCAAGGCAGAAAAGGGAGAGGCCCAGGAGGGCCAGGGTGGATTTGAACGATGAACGCATGATGTTTTCCTCACAATGAAAAAAGTGCTCAGCAGGAAACTGCCCGCAGGACGCGAGGGTCTGCGCCGGGTGTCTGAGCGTTGACTTGATGAATGCCGATCTCCCCGGTTTCGGCGCCGTAGATTTCGGCCAGGCACGGGTCGCTCAAGACGCCGGTCGGGCCGTTGTAATGGATGCGCCCCTCTTTCAGGGCGACGGTGCGCGGACAATAGCGGCGGGCGTAATCCACCTGATGCAGCGTGACGAGGATGGTGGTCCTGTCCTGGGTATTGATTTCCAGGAGCAGATCCATGACCTTGCGGGCCGATTCCGGGTCCAGGGAAGCGACGGGCTCGTCCGCCAGGATGATTTCCGCCCGCTGCGCCAGCGCCCGCGCGATGGCCACGCGCTGCTGCTGCCCGCCGGAGAGGGTGGAGGCCCGCCGGTCGGCGTATTCCGCCATGCCGACCCGTTCCAGCGCGCTCAACGCCTGCCGGCGCTCGGCCTCGGAAAACAGCCCGCACACGCCGCGCCAGCGCGGAATCCTGCCCAACGACCCGAGCAGCACGTTGCCGATCACGCTCATGCGGCCGACGAGATTGAATTGCTGGAAGATGTAGCCGATGCGCGAGCGATGCCGCCGCACGCGCCGGCTCAGGCGGCCGCCGCATTGAATGGTGTTGCCCAGCACGTCCACGCGGCTCATGCCGCGCCGCGCGTCCGCGTCGCCTTGCGTCAGGCCGGCGAGATGACGCAGGAGCGTCGACTTGCCCGATCCCGAAGAGCCGATCAAGGCCACCATTTCGCCTGGTCCGATATGCAGCGACAGATCGAAAAGCACCTGTTTTACGCCGAAACTCTTGTTGAGCCCGGAAATCCGGATCACCTCGCCTGCTGTCATTTCTGGTCTCCGTGAATACCACGGGAGCGGACTGTACGGAAGCTTCATGACAATCCAGTGACAACCGGAAGGATTTTTGATGCTTTTCTCCCAGGCCGCAGCGCCCGGTCTATCTTGGCGCCGATCAGCGCAGCCTGTTCTCATGGGCATTCAGTTGCTCGATCAGCCGGACGACGATTTCCTCACATGCAATGCCGGCATCCTTCCTTCATGGTTCCCGGCCGCCTGCGGCGGGGATTGTCACGAAAATGTCATAAAACTGGCTTTAGATGGCAACCGTGCCGAAAGAATCCGGTTCCTGATCCTTTCCGCGAAGATATACCATGATGATAAAGATGTTAAAAAGTTCACTATTGCGTTTCTTGAACTTTTTCCTGGCCGCCGGAAGTGCGCGGGCCGCGGAAACCGCCCTCGGCTACAACCTCACCCGGATCGCGCCGGCGCACGACGTTCTGCTGCGGTTATTCGGTAAAGCCGTAAGCGTGGTGGAAGGTTTCCCAATGAGTCATTGCGTTTCGTGGCAACGGGTTTGGGCGCTTTCATAAACAAGGGGTCTTTTTCTGCTGAAAAGCCTGGAGCGAGGTTCATGTTCAGCGTTGATGCCGTCCTACGAGAGAAAACCAGCCGGACGCTTCCCCTCTGGCTCGAGAAGCTTTTGCAATGGGGGCTGCGGTACATGCTGCACGAGCGGGAATTCGCCGAGTTCGCGGCAAACCATCCGGATCTGCGCGGGATCGATTGCGTGGAGCGGGTCCTCGACTATTTCGAATTCCTCTGCGAAGTGACTGCCGCCGATCTGGCGAACATCCCGGCCGACGGGCCGGTGGTCCTGGTCGCCAATCATCCCATCGGTTCGCTCGATGGCTTGGCGCTCGTCAAGATGGTCGCCGCCGTTCGTCCGGACGTGAAAATCATGGCGAACCGGCTGCTTTCCCGTCTCGAACCCTTGCAAGAGCTGTTCATCGCCGTGGAGAACATGGAAGGGCAGGCCAGCCGCCGGCAGATCAGGATCGTCCAGCGGCACTTGCAACAGGGCGGCGCGCTGATCATGTTTCCGGCGGGCGAAGTCTCTCGCCTTGGCTGGAAAGGCGTCCGCGACGGCAAGTGGAACAGCGGCTTCTTCCGTCTGGCGGCACGCGTGCGCGCGCCCATCGTGCCGATACACCTACGCGGGAAAAACAGCGGGTTTTTCTACCTGCTTTCCCTGCTGTACAAGCCGCTGTCTACTTGCCTGCTCGTGCATGAGATGTTCGGGCAACGAGGAAAAACGCTGGAGATTCGCATCGGGAATCGCATCCCGTATTTTTCCTGGCACGACAAGGAAACTTCAGCGACCAGACTGGCAGCGCGTTTCCGCCGTCACGTCTACAAAATCGGTAAAGGGAAGCCGGGGCATTTTTCCGGCGAGGCGCCGATCGCGCCGCCGGAGGATCGCGCCACGCTTGCGGCGTCGGTCGAGCGCTGCGAAATCCTGGGCCGGACGCCGGATGAAAAAATCATTTATCTCTACCGGCGTTTGGACACGGAAACGTTTTCGCCCATCCTGCGCGAATTGGGCCGTCTGCGCGAAATCGCCTTTCGCGCCGTCGGCGAAGGCACGGGCCACGCGCTCGATCTGGACCGGTACGACGATTACTACTATCACCTGATCCTCTGGGACGCGCGGCAAGGCGAAATCGTCGGCGCCTACCGCTTCATCCCCACCACCGAACAGATACGGCAAAGCGGGGCGGAAAGCCTGTACAGCCACCATCTCTTCAACTACCAGCGAGAAATGGACGCGATCCTGAAAAACGGGATCGAACTGGGGCGGAGTTTCATCCAGCCGGCCTATTGGGGCAAGCGCGGGCTGGACTATCTGTGGCAAGGCATCGGCGCCTATCTTGCCCGCTATCCGCAATATCGCTATCTTTTCGGCGCGGTGTCCATCTCCAGTGCGCTGCCGCCAAGCGCCCGCGATCTGCTGGTTTCCTTCTACCGCCTCTATTTTCCCCCGCGCCACCCCATCGCGGTTTCCCGCCGGCCCTATCCGGCGTCTCCTGCACAGGTGCCGGATCATTTCAGTGGCATGGATTACCGAGACGATCTGCAACGGCTCAAAAGCATGCTGGGCAACATGAATTGTGGCATCCCCACGCTTTACAAGCAGTATTCCGAGCTTTGCGAACCCGGCGGCGTGCAATTCATCGATTTCGGCGTCGATCCAGACTTCAACGACTGCATCGACGGGCTGGTGCTCGTGGATATTTCCCTGTTGAAGCCGACGCGCTATCGGCGCTATATCGAACCGCATCTGGGGGCCGAGGGCG
>JAITIQ010000059.1 GCA_031279425.1 Accumulibacter sp. | reverse complement strand
ACCTCGGTGAAGACCTCCGTGCTCATGCTGTTCTTGCCGTTCTCGTCGCGCACGTGCAGGTGCGCGATCGCCGCGCCCGCTCTCGCGCACGCGATCACGTCGGCGGCAATCTCCTCCGCGGTGATCGGCACGTGCGGCGTCTGCGCCCTCGTCGTTCACGCGCCAACGAGGGCAGCAGTGATTATCAGCTTCTTGGCCATGACCATTTACTCTATTCTCTGTTTATTGAGGTTCGATTCAAGCGGATACGCCCGAAATTCCGCCACTGCCCGTCTCGAACCGTAACGGAACCGCGAACGACGTAAATTCGCGCCTTGTCCGATGCGGATCACTTCAGCACCGCACTTGGCAAAAACTCGGAGATCGTCACTTGACCACCTTCACGTCTTTCGGGGCCGAATTTCCAGCCCCTCGAAGTGATTGGCGGTTTCATAGACACCACCTTTGCTTATCTTGACAATTTCTTTCAAGATATACCTCCCCCTCGAAAACTTTATCCAATCAGTCCATCACTCGACCCGCGCCCCTCATTCGGTCATCTGGACGGATGCGCCATTTGAGTTAGTATGCCCTATACAGTATGTCCCCATACATCCCGACCGTCGAATGGCAATTTGTTATACTCGAATTCCTCCCGGTAATATCCGTTTAACCGTTTTCTTGATTCTCAACGAACCTCGGGCATTCCGAGCACGGGAACGGGATAAGGTCAAATCGTGGCGGCGGCGCGTGTGGCAAGCTTTTGATTTGTCCTTTGACAACGAAACGGGGTCGTACTCGTCTCGTCTGAGTTCACGATCCCTGGACTGTGCTTTGTTTGTCAAGATCACATGGCGCCGCCAAGCGCCGAACCACACGCTCGCCCCGCCCGCCGGCGATGGGCCGCTTCCACGGATCAGGAAAGGGTCGTGGCACGCATAGGTTGGGGTGAGCGAAGCGAACCCCAACCTCTTCACTTCTCTCCTGCTTCCACGGGCGCATTCACATCCGTCGCCCAATTCTCAGGCATCCATCCTTGCCGGATGCAGCGGTGTATCGAACTGCAGGGCCAATCCGAAGCACGTTTCGCATATCCATGTCTGATCGGATTGAAATGCGCGTAATCCATGCGCCTTCACAGGTCTTCGCCACTGGTGATCAGCATCCATCGCGTCGCGCTTGTCGCCGTCGCCTTCCGGCAATTCCCAAATGGCGCGCGCGTGATCCGGAAAAACCACCCACGCGAGCATATCGAATGGATGGTTTTGCCTGACGGCGCGGACAACGTTCCGCAATATCTCGATGGTATCGACCAGCAAAACGCGCGAACGCTCGGCCAGATTGTCCGTGAAAAAACAGCCTCCTCCCGCAAGCCTGGCTCTGCGGTATCTCATGGGATCATTTTGCCTGCTTTTGTTGGGGTTCGCTACGCTCACCCCGACCTATGCAGGCTCCAGCGCGCAAAAACCAAGCTGGCAGGATTCGGACCGGAAAGTCTGCATCAAGGAATTGAAACAGCGCGAATGGCCGAATTTGACCGATGAACAAGTTCAAGCGGTCAATGAATGGATGAATTCGGGTACACGTGCCATACATGCGAAGTGCATTTCTTTCGAAGACGAAATGGATCGCATTCTTTCCGAGCACTGAAATGAACGAAAACGACATCAGCATTACCGAAGGCAGCATCAATGTCTTTGTCGATCCGGGCTTCGACCTCGTCGAGGCCGAGGTGATGAAGCTGCGCGGAGGTGATGATCCGCACCGCCCAGCGGCTCAAGGAACAAGGCTGGATTCAGGCTGAGGCCGCGCGCCAGCCTGGCATCACGCAGCCGCGTGTTTCCCGGCTCGTCATGTCCAACCACGGTTTCCAGGATCATTCGATGTTTTCCAAACCGACGTGGACGGCCGAAAGCTCGCGCTCCTCAATCCCCGTCCAGGAATTCCTCGATCGCCGCGGCGACACGTTCGGGCTGGTCATGCTGCACATTGTGGCCGGAATCCGGGATGGATACGGTGGCCACGTTCGGGATGCTGGAAAGACGCCGCTCGAATTCCCGAGGATCGTTGGCAAAACGCCGGACGATGTAACCGTGCTCGGCGATCAGCAGCAGGACGGGCGCCTCGATACGCCGCCAGCAGGCGAGCGTGTCTTCGACGTGGTAGACCATCGGCGAAGCCACGTGATGCCAGGGATCGCAGGCCATGCTGACCGTGCCGTCGCCGTGCATGCGGCTCGCCTTCCAGGAGAGAAACGCGGCGCGCTCCTCGGTGAGGCGCGGGTTGGCCTGCATCAGGCGGGCGGCCAGCGCCTCGCAGTCGGGGTGGAAATGCGCCCTGACGCCCCGGGCGACGCAATCCAGCCATTGGCCAAAGATCTTGGGCGAATCCTCGTCGATGGCCGGCCGGAGACCGAGAAAGTCGAGCATGACCAGTTGGGACACCCGTCCGCGGCGCACGCCGGCGTAAGTTCCCGCGACGTTGGCGCCCATGCTGTGGCCGACGATGCGCGCTGGCCGGCCCGGTGAATAGTGCGCCAGCAGGCAGTCGAGGTCGGCATAATAGTCCGGGAACCAGTACGGCCGGTTCAGCCATTCCGACTCGCCATAGCCGCGCCAGTCCGGGGCGATGACATGCCACTCCTTGCGCAGCGCATCGACGACGAACTGGAAGGTCGGCGAACAATCCATCCAGCCGTGCAGGAAAAACACCGCTGGCGCATCCTCCGGACCCCAGTGGCGAACGTTGTAGCGCAGACCGCGGACATCGACCTTTTCGGTTCTCGATTTCTGGCGTGGCATGGCCGATTTCTGGTTCTACCCTGTCTGTCCCGCGCGTCGCGGGCCGGGATTCACGCGCTGTCCGCCGTCTCGCCCATCATCATTCATTACAGCTTCCCTCTTCGTTCCATGTTCCATCCCGTACTTTGATACGGTATGATCCCCAAACCCGGTTTCAGATTCGATTCGTCCCAGCGAGCATGTCCATGCCCCCTCTATTCGAAGAAAAGCGCAAAATGAGCGACCGCAGACAGCGTGACGACGGTCCGCCGCTTGGGTGCAGGGAACGCCGCGGCAAGAGAGACCGGAGGCAGACCGCGATCTCCGAGATTTCGTTTCAGGAATGGACACGGTATCTCCTGAGATTCAAGAAGCGCGCCATGGAAAAAGCGGAAGCCAGACAAATGGCAGCAGTCAAACCCCGGAGTCTGAAATCCGAAAACGACCCGGGCGATACGCCGGACGGTCACTCGTAACGGACGTCCAGCAACTCGTACTCGCGGATGCCGCCCGGCGCCTCGACCTCCACCACGTCGCCGGCGTACTTGCCGATCAGCGCCCGCGCGATCGGCGAGTTGATGGAGACCTTTCCCGTCCTGACGTCGGCTTCGTCCTCTCCGACAATCCGGTAGCGGACCCGGTCTCCGGACTTCTGATCCTCCAGATCGACCGTCGCGCCGAACACGCAGCGGCCGCCCGCGTCCAGCAGCCTGGGGTCGATGATCTCTCCGTTGGCCAGCTTGCGCTCGACCTCCTTGATCCGGCCTTCGATGAAAGCCTGGCGTTCCTTGGCCGCGTCGTACTCGGCGTTCTCGGAAAGATCGCCATGGGAGCGCGCCTCGGCGATCGCGGCGATCACTTTCGGACGTTCTGTCGAGATCAGACGTTTGAGTTCGGCGCGAAGCTTCTCGGCGCCTTCGATGGTCAGCGGTATCTTGTTCATCATTGTCTGCCGGAAAACAAAACCGCCGGGCCGATGACCGTTCGGCGGCGAATGAAAGCAAATAGTAACTGAATCAACCGAGTCAACCGATCCGCGCGTGCAATGCCTGCAAAGGGTAAACCACCAAGTCGCCGCGGTTCCTGATGCCCACCGCCGCCGCCTCACCGCCCCACACGGTCGTGTAGATGGTCACGCGCGCCGCCTCGGCCGAGATGCGGATGGCGCGCGAATCGCTGATGGCCTTGCGCGTCTCGTCGACGGAGTTGATGATCAGCGCGATCTCCTGGTTCTTGATCATGTCCACGACGTGCGGACGTCCTTCGGTCACCTTATTGACCACGGCCACCGGAATGCCCGCCGCAGCGAGCGTCGCCGCCGTCCCGCGCGTGGCCAGCAGGCTGAAGCCGGAGGCGGCGAGATCGCGGGCGATCGACGCCACCTTGTCCTTGTCCGAATCCTTGACGCTGATGAAGGCCTTGCCCTGGCTGGGCAGCCTGACACCGGTAGCGGCCTGGCTTTTGACGAAGGCTTCCTCGAAGCTCATGCCGACGCCCATCACTTCTCCGGTCGACTTCATTTCCGGCCCGAGCAAAGTATCGACTCCGGGGAACTTGTTGAACGGGAAGACGGCTTCCTTGACCGAGAAATACGGCGGGATGACTTCACGGGTCACGCCCTGGCTGGCAAGCGTTCGTCCGGCCATGCAGCGCGCCGCGATCTTGGCGAGCGGCAGCCCGGTGGCCTTGGAAACGAAGGGCACGGTGCGCGAGGCCCGAGGATTGACTTCCAGCACGTAGACCTCATCGTCCTGGATGGCGAACTGCACGTTCATCAGGCCCACGACGTTGAGGCCCCTGGCCATCAGCCGCGTCTGCCGGCGCAGTTCGTCCTGGATTTCCCGCGAGAGCGAATAGGGCGGCAGCGAACACGCCGAATCGCCCGAATGCACGCCGGCCTGCTCGATGTGCTCCATGACCCCGCCGATGATCACTTGCTCGCCGTCCGCCAGGGCGTCGACGTCGACCTCGCAGGCGTGGTTCAGAAAGTGGTCGAGCAGCACCGGCGAATCGTTCGAGACTTTCACCGCCTCGCGCATGTAGCGTTCGAGATCGCGCGCTTCGAGCACGATTTCCATGGCCCGGCCGCCGAGCACGTAGGACGGACGCACGACCAGCGGATAGCCGATCTCCTCGGCCAGGCGCAGCGCCTCTTCCTCGGTGCGCGCGGTGCGGTTGGACGGCTGCTTGAGGCCCAGCTCGTTGAGCAGCCGCTGGAAGCGCTCACGGTCCTCGGCGGCGTCGATCCTGTCCGGCGAGGTACCGATGATGCGCACGCCGTTGGCTTCCAGGTCGCGCGCCAGTTTCAGCGGCGTCTGCCCGCCGAACTGCACGATCACGCCCTCGGGATTTTCGACGGCGACGATCTCGAGCACGTCCTCCAGGGTCAGCGGCTCGAAATACAGGCGGTCGGAAGTGTCGTAGTCGGTGGAGACGGTTTCCGGATTGCAATTGACCATGATCGTCTCATAGCCGTCCTCGCGCATCGCCAGCGCCGCATGCACGCAGCAGTAGTCGAACTCGATGCCCTGGCCGATGCGGTTGGGGCCGCCGCCCAGCACCATGATTTTCCTGCGGTCGCTCGGGCGGGCCTCGCATTCCTCCTCGTAGGTCGAATACAGATAGGCGGTGGACGTGGCGAATTCGGCGGCGCAGGTATCGACGCGCTTGTAGACCGGGCGGATGCCCAGGAGGTGCCGGCGGGCGCGCACCTCGCTTTCGGTGGCGCGCAGCAGCCTCGCCAGGCGCCGGTCCGAGAAGCCCTTGCGTTTCAGTCGGCGCAGTTCCGGGGCGGAAAGGTCGTTGAGCCGCATGTCGTCGAGCCGCATCTCGATGTTCACGATGTCTTCGATCTGGGCCAGGAACCACGGATCGATGTGCGTCAGCTGATGCACTTCTTCGAGCGAAAAGCCGCTCTCGAAAGCGTCCCCGACGTACCAGATGCGCTCGGGCCCCGGCTCGCCGAGTTCCTTTTCCAACTCCTCGCGGTCGGTGGTGTGCTGATTCATGCCGTCGACACCGACTTCCAGGCCGCGCAGCGCTTTCTGGAACGATTCCTGGAAGGTGCGGCCGATGGCCATCACCTCGCCCACCGATTTCATCTGCGTGGTCAGCCGCGAATTGGCCGCCGGGAATTTCTCGAAGGCAAAGCGCGGCACCTTGGTCACCACGTAGTCGATCGACGGCTCGAACGAGGCCGGCGTACTGCCGCCGGTGATCTCATTGACCAGTTCGTCGAGCGTGTAGCCCACCGCGAGTTTGGCCGCCACCTTGGCGATCGGAAAGCCCGTCGCCTTGGAGGCGAGCGCCGAGGAACGCGACACCCGTGGATTCATCTCGATGATGATCATGCGTCCGTCCGCGGGGTTGATCGCGAACTGCACGTTGGAACCGCCGGTGTCGACGCCGATTTCGCGCAGCACGGCGATCGAGGCGTCGCGCAGGATCTGGTATTCCTTGTCGGTCAGCGTCTGCGCCGGCGCCACGGTGATCGAATCGCCGGTATGCACGCCCATCGGGTCGAGATTCTCGATCGAGCAGACGATGATGCAGTTGTCCTTGCGGTCGCGCACCACCTCCATCTCGAATTCCTTCCAGCCGATCAGCGATTCCTCGATCAGCAGCTCGTGCGTCGGCGAGATTTCCAACCCGCGCTTGCAGACCTCGGCGAATTCTTCCTGATTGTAGGCGATGCCGCCGCCCGAGCCGCCCAGCGTGAAGGACGGCCGGATGATCACCGGGAAACCGAGCGCGACCTGCACCTGCTGCGCCTCCTCCATGCTGTGGGCGATCATCGAACGCGCCGAGGTGAGGCCCGCGCGGGTCATCGCCGCCTTGAACTTCTCGCGGTCCTCGGCCTTGTCGATCGCTTCCTTCGAGGCGCCGATCAGCTCGACGCCGTATTTTTCCAGCACGCCGTGGCGCGCCAGATCGAGCGCGCAATTCAAGGCCGTCTGCCCGCCCATGGTCGGCAGCAGCGCGTCGGGTTGTTCCTTGGCGATGATTTTCTCGAGCACTTTCCAGTTGATCGGCTCGATGTAGGTCACGTCGGCCATCTCCGGATCGGTCATGATCGTCGCCGGGTTGGAATTGACCAGCACGACGCGGTAGCCTTCCTCGCGCAGCGCCTTGCAGGCCTGCGCGCCGGAGTAGTCGAATTCGCACGCCTGCCCGATGACGATCGGGCCGGCGCCGATGATCAGGATGGTCTGGATGTCAGTACGTTTGGGCATTTTGCTTGCCGTCTTGGATCAGTTGTTTGATTTTCTGGATGTGTGGATCGTCACCATCAATTTCCAGGCCATTGATTTCTTCACAGGCACAATGGAAAAAGTCGAAGGAACGTTTATTCAGATTTACCTCCGGATTCACCTGCTCCCACTGCCCTTTGGCAAGACGGAATATTTCCGCCGCCCGATTGGCTTCCACATCGTGTACGTCAATTTCCTGAAGTTCATCCAGTGCGGACTTCATCTCATCAAACGGAATACGCACCACGCCACGCAAAGCCTCGTAACGGACGAGAGGCGTGATAAACAGTTCGACATCCGGATCGTTCGTGAGTGCCAGGTAAAGCTCTCCGGCTTTTTGATGCGCCTCATTGCCCGGCTCGGGTTCCAGTGCGCCGATCAGCATGTTGGCATCCAGAAGCACCCGGCGCATCATACTTTTGCCTCTCGCGTGGATTCCAGCAGTTCGAGCAGCCGCCGCTTGGCTTTCTGATTTTGCTCGGGATTCCGCTCCATGGACTGAAGCTTGAGCTGGTTTGTATTCACGCCAAAGGCGCTCTTCAGCATATCCACGAACAGCCGCCGGCTTGTTCCTTCGACCACCCGGCTTCTCACCACGTCATCCTCGCCGCGCTCCAGCAAATAGGCTTCGCCGTCCTTCAATTGCGTGAGTACCAAGGGCGAATGGGTGGCGATATAAAAAATCGTGTCGGGCAGCAGGTCTTTCAGGCAGGGGATGATCTGTGCCTGCCACGACGGATGCAGATGCGCGTCGATCTCGTCGATCAGCACGATGCCGGGCACGTTTTGCAACTGCACTGCGTTGGTGAAGGCGGCATAGCCCGCAATGATGGCCTGCACCATCTTGAGCAGCGCGGCAAAGCCGGAACTCAGTTCGCCCAGTTCGCGTTCCCTACCCGCCACACGCAGGAATACCTGTCCATCGCCGTCGATTTGCAAGGCTTTCGCGTCAATGCTAGGTTCCATCTCGTGCAGCATGGCAAGCACCGCGTCGATTTCCACGCTCCGGGCATCCGCGGATTTCTGGTAGGGATTGGTCGACTGCGCCCGTCGGACGAACCATTCGCGCGTATCGCCCGTCATGCCCAGACCATCAAGACGGCCAGATCGCAAGGGCTGGGAAAGCGAGTCGAAATACTCCTGCCGCCGCCGCTCGAAACTGCCGAGTGGGCGCGCATCAATCGGCCTATCCGGCGGATTCAGACTCGCGCGCCGCGCCGCGCCCAAGAGCAGCACGGGCAATTGATGCACATCAGGTTCTGGCTGTATCCGCTCCATGACCCATTTGAACCACTCCTTTGGCGACACGTTTCCAATACGGAGACCGCTATCATCTATTAATACCGAAAGAAGCGGTTCTTTATTGGCCGCCAGCAGAGATTGATACAACGCCTCCAGACACTTGGTCTTGCCCACCCCGTTCTCGCCAAACAGGACGTAAACGCGCTGTCCGGGGACAAAACCCAGTTCCACGCGGCCCACGCCGCGCAGCCCTTCAATCGTCACATCCGTCAACATGCGCGCCTCCCTGCGATGCGCCATTCAGGCACGAGAATTTCCCATCAGCCCGACAAAGCGGTCGAACAGATACGCCATATCATGCGGGCCGGGACTCGCCTCCGGATGCCCCTGGAAGGAAAACGCCGGCACGTCGCTGCGGGCGATGCCCTGGTTGGAACCGTCGAACAGCGACACGTGCGTCACCCGCAGATTCTTCGGCATCGTCTGCGGATCGACGGCGAAACCGTGGTTCTGGCTGGTGATCAGCACCTGCCCGGTGTCGAGGTCCTTGACCGGGTGATTGGCGCCGTGATGGCCGAGCTTCATCTTCAGGGTCTTCGCTCCCGAAGCCAGCCCGAGCAGCTGGTGCCCGAGGCAGATGCCGAAGGTCGGAACGCGCGCCGCGAGAATCTCGCGGATGGCGGTGATCGCGTAATCACAGGGTTCCGGATCACCCGGCCCGTTGGAAAGGAAGACACCGTCCGGCTCCATCGCCAGCACCTCCCGCGCCGGGGTCTCTGCCGGCACGACGGTGAGCCGGCAGCCGCGCGAGGCGAGGAGGCGCAGAATGTTGCGCTTCAATCC
The DNA here is from genome assembly GCA_031279425.1 of Accumulibacter sp. GTDB lineage: Bacteria > Pseudomonadota > Gammaproteobacteria > Burkholderiales > Rhodocyclaceae > Propionivibrio. Next base: position 9,184 of record JAITIQ010000059.1, on the reverse strand, counting down.
GAAATCGTAGGCGACGACGCGCCGACGCGCCGCGGCCTGCCGGCCATAGCCCTCGCCGAGCCGCCATTCGGTTTCCGCCCACTCGAAGGCCTGGGACACGCTGGCGACCTTGGCGAGATCCATCCCCGCCAGACCCGGAAAAGCGCGCGCCTCGCTCACCGCCGCCCCGGCGTCGAGCTTCGCGCCCGCCTCGCCGGTGACGATGCAGCCCGCCTGCGCGCCCTTTTCACGCAGCACACGGGTCAGCCGGCGCGTGTCGATCCCGGCGATCGCCACCACGTCTTCGCCGCGCAGCCAGTCGTCGAGACGTCGCGTCATGCGGAAATTGGACGGCAGGATCGGCAGATCGCGGATCACCAGTCCGGCGGCGTAAATCCTGTCCGACTCGACGTCCTCGGCATTGACGCCGGTGTTGCCGATGTGCGGATAGGTCAAGGTGACGATCTGGCGGCAATAGGAGGGATCGGTGAGAATTTCCTGATAGCCCGTCATCGCGGTGTTGAACACCACCTCGCCGACCGTGCTGCCTGCCGCGCCGATGCCCTGGCCGTGAAAGACCGTGCCGTCGGCGAGCGCGAGAAGAGCGGGCGTGATCTCAGCCACGGAAGACTCCTGAACGGTTGAATGGGCGAAGACCCGGCGGACTCGCGCCATATGCGAAAAACGGGACGGCCATGGCCCATCCCGCTGTGTATCGATGGGATTCTAGCGGTTTGCCCGGAGGGAGGCAAATGCGGACAGGGTTGGGAGCATCAATCCCCGCGCCGCCGTCGCGCCAGCCATCGCCGGCAATCCCCGACTGCCGCGCTCTCCGGCGCGCAACCCAGATAGGCCGCGATCAGGATGGTGGTCTCGGCTTCACTCAGTTCCTTGGCATGGCGCAGAAACTGCTCCACATCCCGGCCCCGGTCGCGGCGCCACAGCATGGAATGAGCTTTTTCGAGGTCGATCAGCCGGGCCTCGAATCCGCCGTCGCGCTCGCGCAGGAATATGTGTTTGGGATAAAAACAGCCGTGGACCATCTTCGTCGCAGCGAGCGCGCGGGCGATCTTCCCGCAGGCGGCGAGCAGGCCGGCGCGCACCTCGGGCTGGCCCGGCCGGTCGGCGAGCCAATGCTCCAGCGCCCGCCAGCCGTCGAGGGCATGCGTGAGCAGGATCGCCCGGTCGCCTTTCTGCTCTGCCGTCTTGCGGCGATGCGCGAAAAAGGCGGCGGTGAGCGCCGGCACGCCGAGCGCCTCGAAACGGCGGATGTTGCGGAATTCGCGGGCGAAGGTCGGTTCGCCGAACGGCTTGGCGAGGCTGCGCGTCCAGTGATTGCATTGACGCTTGAGGAAATACCCCCGTCCGTCGAGGTTCAGCCGGAAAACCGAACTCCATCCTCCCCTTCCCAGGTTGGGTTCCTCGACGCGGTCGAGAGACAGGTTCCACAACGCCTCGAAATCGGCAAGGCCATGGCGTTCCAGCACGGGGCGGTCGGCGGGAGCGACGAAATCTTCCATGGGGCCGCGCCCGCAAATCCGGGCATCGGGGGATCGGCGCGGATCAGCGCAGTCCGAGCACGTCCTGCATGTCGTAGAGGCCGTTCTTCCTGTCCGCCAGGAAGCGCGCCGCGCGCAGGGCGCCCAGCGCGTACGGCATACGGCTGCCGGCTCTGTGGCTGATCTCGAGGCGCTCGCCGATGCCGCAGTACATCACGGTATGGTCGCCGACGATGTCCCCGCCGCGGATGGTCGAAAAACCGATGGTCGAGGCATCACGCTCGCCGGTGATGCCTTCGCGGCCGAAGAGGGCGCATCGGCCGAGCTCGCGCCCCAGCGCCCCGGCGACCACCTCGCCCATGCGCAGCGCCGTTCCCGATGGGGCATCGACCTTGAGCCGGTGATGCGCCTCGACGATCTCGACGTCGTAGCCTTGCGCGAGGATGCGCGAGGCCACGTCCAGCAGCTTGAAGACGACGTTGACGCCGACGCTCATGTTCGGCGCGAAAACCACCGGGATTTCCCGCGCCGCGTCGGCCACGGCCTGCCTGCCCGCGTCGTCCAGGCCGGTGGTGCCGATCACCATGGCTACCCCCTGCCGCCGGCAGATCGGAAGATGATCGAGCGCGCCCTGCGGCCGGGTGAAATCGATCAGGCAATCGGCCCCGGCGATCGCGGCAGCGGCGTCCGAAGTCAGCTCAAGCGCGCACGGAATGCCGACCAGTTCCCCGACGCTTTTTCCGATCAGCGCTTGGCCCGGCACATCGAAGGCCGCCACCAGTTCGGCCGCTTCGTCTTTCAGGACGGCTTCGGCGACGACCCGCCCCATCCGGCCGGTGGCCCCGGCCACGGCGATTTTCAACGCACTCATGTCAGAACCCCAGGCTGTCCATCATCCTTCCGAAAAATCCCCGTTCCTCGATCGGCGGCGCCTGGGTTCCCTCGGGAACCGAGCCCAGGTCGATTTCACGCATCCGGTTCGCCGGCGCGTCCGAAATTTCCCCGGACCGCAGGGCATCGACGTCGCCCTCCACGCGCGCCAGCCGGTCATCGTCATCGAAGAAGGCCGAGAATTTGCGCTCCTCGACTTCCCCGGTGTTCCCCTTCCGCAGACGGTATACGTAGTCCCAGCGGTTGGCGTGGAAGATGTCCATCAGTACTGGCGTACCCAGGACGAAGCGCACCTGATCCTTGGACAGTCCCGGCCGAAGCTGCCCCACCATCTCCTGGGTGAGGACATTTCCCTGCTGGATGTCGATCTTGTATTCGCTGAAGGGGCGCGGCACCCACGAACACGCGCCGAGCACGGCGGCAAGGAAGACGGGGATCGCGCGCGCCTTCAGGCGGCCAGGCGGATGGCGGTTGCGGAATGGCATGGACGTCCGTCCCGAATCAGAGCTTGACTTAGATACTATCACGATATATCTTGAACCTTGCAGTCTGAAGATGTCTGAAGATAAACGCACCGATCCCTGATCGCCGATGATACCGTGACATAAAACCGCCATCCGCGATGTAGACGGAACGAGCGTTGTATCATAACCGAAGAACCTTACCTCTCGACAGAACCTATGAGCAAATCCAGCGAACTCAGGAACATCGGACTCAAGGTCACCGTTCCGCGCATGAAAATTCTTGAGCTGTTCGACAAGACGGAAGGAAAGCACCTGACGGCCGATGACGTCTACCGCCTGCTGCAGGACGACAACCTGGACATCGGCCTGGCCACGGTCTACCGCGCCCTGACCCAGTTCGAGCAGGCCGGCCTGCTCGAACGGCATCATTTCGAATCGGGCAAGGCGGTGTTCGAAAAGAAGGCGATCCAGCATCACGATCATCTCGTGTGCACCCGCTGCGGCCTGGTGGAGGAATTCCACGACGAGGAAATCGAGCGGCGCCAGAGGCGCGTCGCCAAGGAACGTGGCTTTGCGCTCCAGGCACACGCGATGACCCTGTACGTCAACTGCATCCGCGCCGACTGCCCGAACCGGGACCGGCCGGTCTGAGGGACCCGGCTTTCGTCAGCCTGTCGCCATGGGCACTACGATGCCGGGCAGCCACAAAATGAAGCTGGGGATGAAAACGATGAGGATGAGGGTGATCAGAATGCCCAGCAGAAACACGACAAGATCACGAAAAACGGTCGACGGCGGGAGTTTGGCGATCTGGCAGCCGAGCAGCAGGCACAGGCCGTAGGGCGGCGTCACCAGGCCAAAAGCCAGCACCAGGCAGATGATGATGCCCATGTGGATGCCGTTCATGCCCATGCTCATGCCCACGGGCGCGATGATCGGCACGAAAATGCAGATCGCCGGCGTCGCGTCCATGAACATGCCGATGACGGTAAACAGCACGAACAGGAAGATGACGAAACCGGTCTGCGAAAGCTCCATCGCTTCCAGGAGCTGCAAGACGTATTCGGCACCGCGGAAATAGGCGAGCAGATAGCCGAAGGCCGTGGCCGCGCCGATACAGAGCAGCGTGGCAGCCGTTCCCTTGGCAGTGTGAATGAAAATGGGAACGATGTCCTTGAAGGTCAGCGTCTTGTCGACGAACAGAGTGATGATCAGGCTGTAGAAGACGGCGATCGCGGCGCTTTCAGTGGCGGTGAACACGCCGGAAAGAACGCCGCCGAGGATGATGAAGGGCAGCGCCAGCACCGTGAGGGCGTTTTTGACCGCGATCAGGATTTCCCGAAAGGTCTTGCGTTTCTCCTTGGGATAATTGCATCTGACTGCGTAAACATACGAAACCGCCATCATGGACACGGCGAAAAGAATCCCCGGGAGGATGCCCGCGAGAAACAGGGCCTGGATGCTCACGCCCGCGGTGCTGGCGTACACGATCATGATGAGGCTGGGCGGTATGATCTGGCCCAGCACCGAGGAGGTCACGGTGACGGCGACGGTGAAGGACGGCGCGTAGCCCGCCTTCACCATCGCCGGGATGATGATGCTGCCTTCGCCCGCCGTGTCGGCGACGGCCGAGCCGGAGATGCCGCCGAAGAACAGGCTGCACACGATGTTGATGTGCGCCAGCCCGCCGCGGATGTGGCCGACCAGGGCGGAAGAGAGATCGAGCAGCTTGTCGGTGATTTTTCCGGCATTCATCAGATTGCCGGCGAGCAGAAAGAAGGGGATCGCCGTCAGCACGAAACTGTCGACGCCCGAAAAGAATCTCTGCATGATCTGCCAGAGCGGCAGGTCGGTGTAGAGCAGCAGTACCGCGGTGGAGGCGGCGAAGATGGCAAAGGCGAGCGGGATGCTCAACAGCATCAGGCCGATCATTCCGGCGAACAGGACGAAAATGGGCTCGCCGCTCATGGCGCGCCTTTCTTCCCGTGCTTCTCGTACAAAATCTCGATAGTGAAAAAGATCATCAAGGCCACTGAAATCGGCCCGGACATGTACATGAAGTTCGAGGGTATCGGCAGAGTGACGAGCGTCTTGCCGAAGCAGCGCAGGACATATTGCAGGCTGGCATGGAAAATGGCCGCTTCGATGACCAGCATCGCCACCAGCACCAGGGTTTGCAGCCGCGATCGGTTTTTCGGGCAGAAATGCTGACTGACGACGTCGAGCACCAGGTGCGCGCCTTCCTTGCAGGCCATGGCCGAGCCGAGAAAAATCAGCCAGACGAAGGCCAGCCGCACGACTTCCTCGCTCCACTGCACGGGGATGTACAGAATGAACCGGCAAGTGATCTGCCACAGGGTGATCGCGATGAGCACGAACATGGCGACGAAAAGAACGGCGCCGATTACCTTGCTCAAAAAATCGGAAACCTTTTTCAAAGAGCGTTACCCCGAAAAAAGCGGGCGGAAGAACCGCCCGCCTCTTGATGGCGACCGCTACTTCACCGCCTGGATGTCATGGATCGTCTGGGTCATGCCCGTCGATTCGCCGTACTCCTTGTATACCGGAGCGAGTTTTTCATAAAACGGCGTTTTGTCGATTTCAAAGACGTTCACCTTGAACTTGTCGCGCAGATCCACGAGCGCGTTGTTGCTGCCGTCCTGCTCGAGCTGGCGGGCGATCGGAGTGGCCTCGGCGATGGATTTTTCGATCGCCGCCCTGTCTTCGGGAGCCAGGCCGTCGAGCCATTTGGGATTCATGAACAGCGGGCGGACGGTGATTTCGTGCGCGAGCATCGTCATGTTCTTCGCCGGTTCGTAGAATTTGCTGGCGACCAGCGAAGTCATCTCGTTTTCCATGCCGTCCACCAGGCCGGAAACCAGCGCCGAATAAATCTCGGGATAGGCCACGGAAATCGGCAGCGCGCCGAGCGCCTGCCAGACCTTGAATTTCAACTCGGAAGCGGCCAGGCGCATCTTGAAATTTTTCAGGTCGTCGAGCGATTTCACCTGTTTCTTCACCGACAGCACTTCGCGCGGAATGCCGCCCCAGTAGGCCATGATGCGCAGGCCGCATTTCCGTTCGATGAGCTCGGCGTATTTTTCGCCGACCGGTCCGTCGAGAACCGCCTTCCAGTGTCCGGTGTCGCGGAAGAGGAAAGGCAGCGAAGTCAGTTCCAGCTCCTTGCAGAACGTGGTCCCCACCGTCGGGTCGGCGACGACGAATCCCAGCGTACCCTGCCGGACGCTTTCGACGAGTTCCGGTTCCGTGCCCAGCGAGGAACTGTAGGCCGGCGCGATTTCGATGCGCCCGTTGGAATTTTTCTTGATGATTTCGTTCAGCTTGTTGATCGCCACGTTCCAGGGGTGGCTGGCGGGCTGCGTATTGCAGGTGCGCAGAACGATCCTGTCTGCCGCCAGAGCCGTTCCCGCCGCAAGCAGCGTAACGAAGACGGATGCCGTGATGATGCGTTTGAGCATGTGTTCCTCCCTTATGTCGATAATGTGAATCGTGACCATCCCCGGAAGGACCGGAGCTTTCAGACTTGCGTCTTTTGATGAAGACTCAGTATAGAAATCCCTGGGAACCCGTGCAAGCCCTGTAACACAGGTTTCAGGGATCAGATGCGGGCAGGTTCGTTTTCACGCGGCCCGAAGGGCCAGTGACTTCATCTGAATCCTGATCCCTGACATCCGATGGGCTCACCGATCGGGCCAGGGAAGCGAAGTTGTGCGCCGGAGGCGGCGGCCGGGTCCGTTGCAGCGCGACGGCCAGTTCGACGGTGGGCGGCGTTCCGCGTATCTTCCTGAAGACGACTCCGGCGATGTTGAATTGCCGCAGGTATTCGGGAACCAGCGACACGCCCTGTTCGGCGGAAACGAGCGAGAGAATGGAAGCGATCTGCGGCGCCGACTGCCCGAGCACTGGTTCGAAGCCGGCGTTTCTGCAAGCGGCCAGCGCCGCGTCATGCAGGCTGGCGCCGAGCGCGCGCGGGGTCAGCACCAGCGGATCCTCCCCGAGGCTGGCGAGATCGACGTCGTCGCCGTCGATCGCGCGGGGATGCGCGGCGGGCAGAACGGCCACGAGCGTCTCGACGCTCAGCGTATGGTAGAGGAGCTCGGGAGGGTCCGCCGCGCTCGGCCGCAAGACGGCCACGTCGAGCCGTCCATCCAGCAGGCCGGCCACGAGCGCGGCGGAGTTGGCTTCTTCCAGCCCGATTTCGACGTCGGGATAGGCGTGCCTGAATTTGCGGATGCACGCCGGCACGATGGGGTTGAGGGCGGCCGTGCCGGTGAAGCCGAGCTTGAGCCGCCCGGTCTCGCCGCGTGACGCGCGTCGGGCGGCGCGAACCGCGCTGGCCGTTTGCGGCGGAATGTTTTTCACGCCTTCCAGGAAAGCCCGTCCCGCCGCGGTGAGTTCCGCGCCGTGCGGGACGCGGTGGAAGAGCCGGGCGCCGACCTCGGCTTCCAGGTCCTTGATCTGCTGGCTGAGCGGCGGCTGGCCGATGCCCAGGCGCGCGGCGGCGCGCGTGAAGTTTCCTTCTTCGGCGATCGCCAGGAAATAGCGGAGGTGCCGTAGTTCCATTGATATCTGTAGAACATATCGAACACGTGTATATTATATATTGGAAATATGGAAAACTCGCCGATATACTGGATTCGAACCAAATCGTGCACCACCGTATAACTCCCAATTGCATCGGAAACGACAATATCGTTCAATTTGTCGCTCGCCTTCCCCTCTCCCGCATGGCGGGAAAGGGTGCCGTCCTCTCCGGCACAGCCGCAAAATCCGCGCGCAAGCGATCCGGTTTTTTGCCATCTTTATCGTGAATCGGAATAAGCCGTCATCGGAGCAGCTCATGGGTGAACAAGAATCCGTTCCGCGCTGGATCAAGCTCGCGAGCGCCGAGTATCGCCGGGCGGCGTGGGCGCTGTTTCTCGCCGGTTTTGCCTGCTACTCCCTCATTTACTGCGTGCAGCCGCTGCTTCCGGCGTTCGCCGATACCTTCGGCGTCAGCCCGGCGGAGAGTTCGCTCGCGCTGTCGCTGACCACCGGTCTGCTCGCTTTTGCCATCGTCCTGGCCAGCGCGGCCTCGCAGGCGCTTGGCCGGCGGGGCCTGATGTTTGGCTCGATTCTGTTGGCGGCGATCTGCGACATCGTGGCCGCGGCGACGCCAAGCTGGGCGGCGCTGCTGGCGGCGCGAGCCATCGAGGGTTTCGTCATCGGCGGCGTGCCCGCGGTGGCGATCGCGTATCTTTCCGAGGAAATCGAACCGGCTTCGCTGGGCAGGGCGATGGGGCTTTACGTCGCGGGGACGGCCTTTGGGGGCATGATGGGCCGCATCGGCATGGGGATATTGACCGAATTCACATCCTGGCGCGTGGCGCTCGGCATCATTGGCGTTTCGTGCCTGGCGGCGGCGATCGGCTTTCTGATACTGCTTCCGCCCTCCAGGAATTTCATTCCCCGACGGGGCTTCGACCTGGCGCTTCATCTGCGCGCGTGGCAAGGGCATCTCGTCAATCGCGCTCTGCTGCGCATCTACGCCTACGGCTTCCTGATCACCAGCGTTTTCGTGACGCTGTTCAACTACGCGGTATTCCGTCTCTCGATCGCGCCGCACTCCCTGAGCCAAATGGCGATCAGCCTGATTTTCCTGGTCTATGGCTTCGGCATGGTCTCGTCGTCGGTCGCGGGCGCGCTGGCCGACCGCTTCGGGCGCCGTCCGCCGCTCCTCGCGGGATTCCTGACGATGCTGATCGGCGTTCTGGCGACGCTGCCGGATTCGTTGACGGCGATCCTCGGCGGAATCGTGCTGATGACCGTCGGCTTCTTCGTCGTGCATTCGGTCGCCAGCGGCTCGATCGGTCCGCTGGCCGGCGAATTCAAGGCGCATGCGGCATCGCTTTATCTGTTGTTCTACTACCTGGGATCGAGCATCGTCGGCTCGGCGGGCGGCTGGTTCTGGCAGCACGGCGGCTGGCCGGCCATCGTCGGACTCACGGCAATTCTTGCCGTCACGGGCCTCTGGCTGGCGGCGACGGCGGGCAATAAAGAAGGCGGGTGATCACAAGGCGCTCCGGAAAATTCGAGCGGGTAGCAACAGGGTTGCCGGGAAAAGGCAGCCCGCGCTTGATCAACCCCTCCGCCTGTCTGCAACTGCTCTCCGAGTGGGCGAGAAGCCACGAACTTTTCCGTTTCCCCGGCAAACGCGACAGCCCTGAACGCGTTTTCGGATCATTACCCATTTCCACAGGGAGCGATTAGAATATCGAGCCTCTCATCACTTCCGATTCCGTCATGCCAAGAAAACAATCCCACATCGAGATTCTGGCATATCTGACATCC
>JAITIQ010000054.1 GCA_031279425.1 Accumulibacter sp. | reverse complement strand
AGGGGAATCCATCGGGGAAACTCGTCATTGCCGGGCCATGCGCCGTGGCAATCCGGTTCGCTCTGCCCGGCGCGAAGCGCCGCGGTCGGGGGGTGTGGATACCCATGCCCGCCGGGCGGAGGGGAAAGCAAGCGGCGACGGATGAGAAAAAGTTTCGTCGCTTCCCTACCCCTCGCCCGCCGGGCGGAGGGGGCTTCCTCGTCTCAGGCCCGCGCGAACAGCCACGGCTGCGCCGCCTCATGGCGCGCTTCGAAGGCGCGGATTTCATCGGCGTGCCGCAAGGTGAGGCCGATTTCGTCGAGGCCGTTGAGCAGGCAGTGCTTGCGGTGCGGCGTGATGTCGAATTGGAAGGAAAAACCCGCAGGGGAAGCCACCGTCTGCGTTTCCAGATCAACGGTGAGCGAGTAGCCCGGGTTCGCCGCGCACTCCTGAAACAGGCGATCGACGGTTTCCGCGGCGGCGACGATCGGCAGCAGCCCGTTCTTGAAAGTATTGGCGAAGAAGATGTCCGCGAACGACGGGGCGATGATCGCGCGGAAACCATGATCCTCGATCGCCCACGGCGCGTGTTCGCGGCTCGAACCGCAGCCGAAATTATCGCGCGCGAGCAGGATTTGGGCGCCCTGGTAGCGCGGCTGGTTGAGCACGAAGTCCGGGTTCCGCGGACGATTCGCGCAATCCATGCCCGGTTCGCCGTGGTCCAGGTAGCGCCACTCGTCGAACAGGTAAGGGCCGAAACCGCTGCGCTGGATCGATTTGAGGAACTGCTTGGGGATGATCGCGTCGGTATCGACGTTGGCCCGGTCGAGCGGGCAGACGAGGCCGTGGATTCGGGTAAAGGGTCTCATGTCGTTCTCTCCTTTTCAGACAGCGCGGACGTCAACGAAACGACCGGCGACGGCGGCCGCAGCGGCCATCGCCGGGCTGACCAGATGGGTGCGTCCGCCCTGCCCCTGGCGTCCCTCGAAATTGCGGTTGGAAGTCGATGCGCAACGCTCGCCCGGCGACAGCCGGTCGGCGTTCATGGCGAGGCACATCGAGCAACCGGGTTGGCGCCATTCGAAACCGGCCTCGGTGAAGATTTTGTCGAGACCCTCGGCCTCGGCCTGGCGCTTGACCATGCCGGACCCTGGCACGACCAGCGCCAGCCTGACGCCGGCGGCGATTTTCCTGCCCTTGACCACGGCCGCGGCCGCGCGCAGATCCTCGATGCGCGAGTTGGTGCATGAGCCGATGAACACCTTGTCGATGCGAATGTCGGTGACCGGCATGTCGGCGGCAAGGCCCATGTATCGCAAGGCGCGTTCGATGCCGGCGCGGCGCAGGGGATCGGCCTCGCGCGCCGGATTCGGCACCTTGCCGCCGATCGGGGCCACCTGTTCGGGCGAGGTGCCCCAGGTCATCTGCGGCTCTATTTCGCCGGCATCGATTTCGACCACTTTGTCGAACGCCGCGCCGGCATCCGAATACAGGGTTTTCCAGTAAGCCGCGGCCTGGTCCCAGAGCTTGCCCTTCGGCGCGAACGGCAAGCCTTCGAGATAGGCGAGCGTGGTGTCGTCGACCGCCACCAGGCCGGTGCGCGTGCCGCCCTCGATGGCCATGTTGCACAGCGTCATGCGCCCTTCCATCGACAGCGCCTCGATGGCCGTGCCGGCGAATTCGACGCAATGGCCCGTGCCGCCGGCGGTGCCGATGCGGCCGATGATCGAGAGCGCCAAATCCTTGGCGGCAACCCCCGATCCCAGCCTGCCGTCGACCCGGATCAGCATCGATTTCGACTTCTTCTGCACCAGCGTCTGCGTGGCCAGCACGTGTTCGACCTCGGAAGTGCCGATCCCGTACACCAGCGCGCCGAAGGCGCCATGCGTCGCGGTGTGGCTGTCGCCGCACACCACCGTCATGCCCGGCAGCGTGGCGCCGTTCTCCGGCGCGATCACGTGGATGATGCCTTGGTTGGGGTGCCTGAACGGAAAATAGAGACCGGCGCCGAATTCCCGGATGTTCACGTCCAGCGTTTCGACCTGCAGGCGCGACACCGGGTCCCGGATGCCTTCGTCCCAGTGATCGGTCGGTGTGTTGTGATCGGCCACCGCCACCACCGATCCGCTGCGCCACAGGCGCCTTCCGGCCAGGCGCAGGCCCTCGTAGGCCTGCGGGCTGGTCACCTCATGCACCAGGTGGCGGTCGATATAGAGCAGACAGGTGCCATCCTCCTCTCGGCGGACGACGTGGCTGTCCCACAGCTTGTCGTAAAGGGTCTTGCCGGCCATCGATACTCTCCTCGCAAAAGCCGTTGGAATGAACGGCGAATGATGAATGGGCGCGATCTTAGCGAGGCCGCCATACCCTGACAAGACGACCGTTTATACTGGTATTGGAAGTAACAGCTTGTCCCGATACCCGATGAAAAACGACCTGACCCGCGCGCGCCGCAGGGAACTCGCGGCCTTCCTGCAAGCCGTGCGCAAGCGCAGCCGACCGGCCGATTTCGGCTTCCCCGCCGGGGCGCGGCGGCGCACCGCCGGGCTGCGGCGCGAGGAAATGGCCCAGATCGTCGGCATCAGCACGACCTGGTACACCTGGATCGAACAAGGGCGCGAAGCCAATGTCTCGGCGGACGCGCTCGACCGCCTGGCCGGCAATCTGCGCCTGACCCGGAGCGAACGCGCCTACCTGTTCGAAATAGCCGACCGCCGCGATCCGCTCGGCCCGCCTGGCGAGAGCGACGAGGCGCCGCTGCCGCTGATCGAACTGCTGGCCGACATCGGCGTTCCCGCCTACCTGATGGGGCGCACCTGGGACATGCTCGGCTGGAACGCGGCGGCGGCGGAACTTTTCACCGGCTGGCTGGATGTTCCGCGCGGGGCCGACGAGGCGCCGGCCAACCTGCTGCGCTTTGTCTTCCTCGACCCCCGCGCGCGTTCCCTGCTCTTCGACTGGGAAGTCCGCGCGCGCCGCGTCACGGCCGAATTCCGCGCCGACTGCCGCAACAGCCTCGACGATCCGGCGCTGATGCGCCTGGTCGACGAACTTGCCGCCGCCAGCGCCGACTTCGCGCGCTTCTGGAAGCGACACGACGTCCTCGAACGCCAGGGAGGCGAACGCCGCTTCCTGCATCCCCTGCGCGGCCATCTTCGGTACCTGCAGGCCACCTTGCGTCCCGACGAACACGAACACCTGAAGCTGGTGATGCTGAGACCGGCCTGATTTCTGGAGCACTTCAAGCAACGGATGCGCGCAACGAATCGGGATCGGCGCGACGGATTGCTTCGCGCGCGGACACAAAGCTTGCCTTTCTCATTTTTGCAGGATTACAACACTCGCGAAAGTTTCGACGCTGATCTGGTTCGCATTCATCTTGTTGATTTCATTGATTTTTTGCTCCCATGAAAAGATTCCTTTCGCCGATCGACGCCGTGTGTGTTGCTTTTTTCCAACATCCGGGAATGAGACCGCGCCATAATGAAGTCCAGTCAAAAAAGGATGTTCGTCATGAGAGTAAGCGCCGCTTCCCTGTCGCGCGGCTATGCAAGTCTGGGGAAAAAATTGTCCGAGGCCTGGGGCGCCTTGTTTTCGGCGCGCACGCCGCTCGGCCGCTCGACGAAAATCGCGCTGTTCGGTCTGGGAGTCGTATTGCCGCTGGGTTCGGTGATCTGGGTGCTGCTCCTGTCGCACGGCGCGCGCGCCCGGCGCGGTTCCGCAGTGAAACCTGAACACTGATCGATCTCGTCTCTTCGGGGCGAGTCGCCGCAGCCGGGATGGGTATACTATGCCGCTCGGCCCACCGTCCCATCGTTCATTTCCCTTCGCCATCATGAGCAAACGCGGATTCACCACCACCATTCTGCACAGCGACCGCGCGAGGCCGGTCGAGCACGGGGCGTTCCACAAGCCCGTGCACAACTCGGCGGCCTTTGGTTTTGCCGACGCGCGCGATCTCGTCAGGGTCTTCCAGGGCGAGCAGCCCGGTTTCGTCTACGGGCGCCAGGGCACGCCGACTTCGGTGGCGCTGGAAGAAAAGATCACGCAAATGGAGCAGGGATTCCAGACGATCGTCTGCGGCAGCGGCATGGCGGCCATTTCGACGACGCTGTTCGCCCTGTTGCGCGGCGGCGATCATTTCGTTTCCAGCGCCCACCTGTTCGGCAACACCACCAGCCTGTTCGAGACTTTCGCCGACCTCGGCATCGCGGTGAGCTTCGTCGACACCACCGAAGCCGCCCATGTCGAGGCGGCGTTGCGCCCCGAGACGCGCCTCGTCTTCGTCGAAACGATCGCCAATCCCTGCACCCAGGTGGCGGACCTGGCCGGCATCGGCGAATTGTGCCGGCAGCGGGGCATCATCTACATGGTCGACAACACCGTCACCTCGCCCTGCCTGTTCCGGCCCAGGGACGTGGGCGCCAGCCTGGTCGTCAATTCCCTGACCAAGTACATCGGCGGGCACGGCAACGCCATGGGCGGCGCGGTGACCGACACCGGCCTGTTCGACTGGTCGCGCTACCCGAACATCAGCGAGCTGTACCGGAAAGGCGGCCCCAAGACCTGGGGAGCGGCGCAGATCCGGAAAAAGGGACTGCGCGACGCCGGCCCGACGCTGTCGCCCGAAACCTCGCATCATCTGGCCGTAGGCTCGGAGACGCTGGCGCTGCGCATGAATCGCATCTGCGCCAACGCCCAGGCGCTGGCCGAATTGCTGGAAGCGCACCCGAAGGTGGCGAAAGTCCATTATCCGGGGCTTGCCGCTCATCCCCAGCACGCGCGCGCCCAATCGCTGTTCTCCGGAAACAGCGGCATCCTGTCCTTCGAACTGGCCGATGGCGTCGATTGTTTCGAGGTGCTCGGGAAACTGGAAATCGTCATTTCCTCGACCAACCTGGGCGACAACCGCACGCTGGCCATCCTCGTCGCGCCGACGATCTACTTTGAACTCGGTCCGGCGCGCCGCGCCGAATTGGGCATCGCCGAATCGCTGGTCCGCGTCTCGGTCGGCATCGAGGATACCGAGGATTTGCTGGCGGACTTCAGGCAGGCGCTGGGCGGCTGAAAACCACTTTCGGCGCGGGATCGCAAGGGGGCGGGACGCCTCGGTGATTGCTGTGCCGGTCTCATTTCTCGGCGCGGAAAACTCATGGCTGGCAATACCTTCGGCAGGCTGTTCGCGGTGACCTCCTTCGGCGAGTCGCATGGTCCGGCCATCGGCTGCGTGGTGGATGGTTGCCCGCCAGGGCTCGCGCTGTGCGCAGCGGACATCCAGCCGGAACTCGATCGGCGCCGGCCGGGGACGTCGCGGCACGTGACGCAGCGCCGCGAGCCGGATACGGTCGAGATTCTCTCCGGCGTATTCGAGGGAAAAACGACGGGCACCCCGATCGGCCTGCTCATCCGCAACCAGGATCCGCGCAGCGGGGATTACGGGAATCTGGCCCGGACCTTTCGTCCCGGACATGCGGATTACGTCTATGCGCGCAAATACGGCTTGCGCGACCACCGCGGCGGCGGACGCGCCTCGGCCCGCGAGACGGCGGCGCGCGTGGCGGCCGGCGCCATCGCCAGGAAATGGCTCAGGGAACGCCACGGCGTGAGCATCCAGGGATGGCTGAGCCAGCTGGGCGAGATCGAGATCCCCTTCGCCGATGCCGGGCAAATCGACGGGAATCCCTTTTTCGCGCCGGATGCCGCCATCGTGCCGAGGCTCGAGGAATACATGGATGCCTTGCGCGAATCGGGCGACTCGGTCGGCGCGAAGATCGGCGTGGCGGCGCGCGGCGTGCCCGTCGGCTGGGGCGAGCCGGTCTTCGAGCGCCTGGACGCCGGCATCGCCCACGCGATGATGGGAATCAACGCCGTCAAGGGCGTGGAGATCGGGGACGGCTTTGCCTGCGTCGCGCAGAAAGGCAGCGAGCACGGCGACGAAATGATTCCGCGGGGTTTTCTTTCCAACCACGCCGGCGGCGTGCTCGGGGGAATCTCCACCGGCCAGGAGATCGTCGTCCGCCTGGCCGTCAAGCCGACTTCGAGCATCCGCCTCGCCCGCCGCTCGATCGATCTGGAAGGGCGGCCGGTCACGGTGGAAACTCATGGACGCCATGATCCATGCGTGGGCATCCGGGCCGTTCCGGTCGCCGAAGCGATGCTCGCGCTGGTGCTCATCGACCACGCCTTGAGGCACCGCGCGCAATGCGGGGATGCGCCGGCACGTTAGGAAGAGGTCGCCGGCGCGGACCCTGCCGGCGCGCCGCGCGTGCCCAAGAAACCTTCCGTCCGAATCCGGCGGAATGGGTTCGACCTGACATTTTCGTCGTGCCGCCGAAGACAGCATCTGGCTTGACGCCAGAAATCAAAACTCATTCTTCCATTCCCTCAGCGCGGCGAACACCGCGACGGGATCATTTTCCGTCACCCCCCGCGCGCGCGCCGCGGCGATGACTTCCGGCTCCCGGCAGCGCAGGAAGGGGTTGGTGGCTTTTTCGACGGCCAGCGTGGACGGCACGGTCGGCAAATCCTTGGCGCGCAGCACGGCGACTTCGTCGGCCCGGCGGCGCAAGGCGCGATTCCCTGGCTCGACGGCCAGCGCGAAGCGCAGGTTGGCCTCCGTATATTCATGCGCGCAATACACCTTCGTTTCGTCCGGCAGCGCGGCCAGGCAGACCAGTGATTCGGCCATCTCCCGCGGCGTGCCTTCGAAAAGGCGGCCGCAGCCGCCCGCGAACAGGGTGTCGCCGCAGAACAGGCAGCCTTCGCCGTAATACGCGAGATGCCCGAGCGTATGACCGGGAACGGCGATGACCCTCAGCTCGCCATCGAGCCCGGCGAGGCGGATGCGTTCGCCGCCGCGCAGGGGCGCGCTGGTGCCGGTGACGGACTCGCGCGCCGGCGCGAATACTTTCGCCGACGGAAAACAGGCCAGCAAGCCGTCGATCCCGCCCTGGTGGTCCTGGTGATGATGGGTGATCAGAATCGACGACAGCTCGAGTTTCTCCCGGCGGAGAACCTCGAGCACGGGCGACGCATCCCCCGGATCGATCACGGCTGCCCGCATGTCTTGGCGCAGCAGCCAGATATAGTTATCCTTGAATGCTGGAATACGGATCACGTCGAACATCGGGCGATTTTGGAAGAAAAACGGGAAATGTCAATACGCGGCATCGAAGACTGGCTGGACACTCCGCAAGGGCAGTACGTCATGGCCTGGGAGCAGCAGAAAATCGATGCCGTGATCGAAGACCTGTTCGGCTACAACGCTTTGCAGCTCGGCTTGCCCCAGTTGCGGCTGCTTGCGCGCAACCGCATCCCGTTGCGCCAGATCGCCGGATCTTCGGGGGCTGTGGACGTCGCCTGCGATCTGAGTGAGTTGCCGTTCGCCTCCGGCAGCATCGACCTCGTGGTCATGCCGCATGCGCTCGAATTTCATGACGATCCGCACCAGATCCTGCGGGACGTCGAGCGCATCCTGATTCCCGGCGGACGGCTGGTGATCACCGGATTCAACCCCGTGTCGCTGTGGGGACTGTGCCGGAAACTGCCGAATCATGCGCGGGTTTTTCCATTCAACGGAAACTATCTTTCCGTCCCGCGCCTCAAGGACTGGTTGAAACTTTTGAATCTGGAAGTCGAGCGCGGCAGCTTCGGCTGCTACGCCCCGCCCTGGCGCCAGGCAAAACGCCTGAAGCGCTGGCATTTCATGGAGGCCGCGGGAGACCGATGGTGGAGTTTCGCCGGCGGCGTTTACCTCCTGCGCGCCGTCAAGCGCGTGCTGGGAATGCGCCTGATCCTGCCCGCCTGGAACGCGACGAAATCCGGCGCCAAGGCCTTGCGGCCGCTGATCCACAAACGGAGCGAAAAACATGGCCGCTGAGCCGCGGGTCACGGTATTCACCGACGGCGCCTGCCGGGGCAACCCCGGGCCCGGCGGCTGGGGCGCACTGCTCCTGGCCGGAACGGCGGAGAAGGAACTCTGGGGCGGCGAAGCCGACACCACCAACAACCGGATGGAGCTCACCGCCGTGATCCGCGCCCTGGAAGCCATGAAGCGGCCCGTTTCCGCGCAGATCCACACCGATTCCCAATACGTGCAGAAAGGAATCAGCCA
Organism: Accumulibacter sp.; assembly: GCA_031279425.1. Taxonomy (GTDB): domain Bacteria; phylum Pseudomonadota; class Gammaproteobacteria; order Burkholderiales; family Rhodocyclaceae; genus Propionivibrio. The sequence continues at coordinate 8,636 of JAITIQ010000054.1, read as the reverse complement.
GTGGATCCATCGATGGAAGAAGAACGGCTGGCGGACCGCGGACAGAAAGCCGGTCAGGAATGCCGACCTCTGGCAGCGTCTGGACGCTCTGTGCGGCCGGCACGACGTGGCCTGGGTCTGGGTCAGGGGGCACGCCGGGCATCCCGGCAATGAACGCGCGGACCGGTTGGCCAACCGGGGAATCGACGATCTTTTGGGAGCAAGCGCTTGCGTCAGTTAATTCTCGACACGGAAACGACCGGCCTGGAATACCGGCAGGGGCACCGCATCATCGAAATCGGTGGCGTCGAAATGCTCAACCGACGCCCGACCCGGCGCCAGTTCCACTACTATCTGAACCCCGAGCGCGACATCGAAGACGGCGCCCTCGCCCTGCACGGCATCAGCCTCGAATTCCTTCAGGACAAGCCGCGTTTCGCGGACATCGTCGAAGAGTTTCTCGAGTTCGCGCGCGGCGCGGAACTGATCATTCACAACGCGCCGTTCGACGTGGGCTTCCTCAATGCGGAATTGGCCCTGCTGGGCCGGCCGCCGATCGAAACCGTCTGCCACTCGGTGACGGACTCCCTGAAACTGGCGAAGGAACTGCATCCGGGCAAGAGAAACAGCCTCGACATGCTTTGCGAGCGCTACGGAATCGACAACTCGAAACGCACGCTGCACGGCGCGCTGCTCGACGCGGAACTTCTTTCCGAAGTTTACCTGGCCATGACGCGGGGCCAGGAAAGCCTGATCATGGAAATCGAGCGCGACGAGGCCCGCTTCCGGGAGACGATCCCGACCTCCTTCGTCCAAGACGCGACGCCGGCCCGCCAGCCGCGCGTGGTGCTCCGGGCCGGCGAACGGGAACTCACCGAGCACGATCGCCTGCTGGCGTCGATCGACCGGGAAAGCAAGGGGAAGTGCCTCTGGCTGGCCGGAACGGCCAGCGCCTGACGCCATCCGCTGCTCACTCCATCTTGTCGTCCGCGGAGGGTATTTCCACGATGATCGGGCTCTGCCCGCCGATTTCATTCTGTCCGTCCAAGGGTCGCTTGGGGCGCCGATGCTGCCGCTTGAGCAGGCGCCCCTGACTCTCCGGCCGGCCGTCGGCCTGCTGCCGGAAGAGGTTGCCGTTCTTGCCGCCCTGCGACTTGTTCCGTTCCGGCCGCCTGCCCTGCCCCATGAGGGCGCCCGGGCGCCTGTCGCCCTGACGGTCCTGCGTCCGGTCGTAATCGCGGTTTCCCGGAGCCGTTCTGATTTCCAGCTCGTTCAACTCATCCCATTCGGCGTCGGTGCGGTCGCGCTCCGGAATGGAAAGGAGTTCGCGAATCCGGCGGCGCATCTCGATCGGTTGCATATCATCCATTAGCGTGAAAGCCACGGCACCTCCTCCCGTTAATTACATTCAACATTCGCAAAAAAACCCGTATGCGGTCACGGGCAGAAACCCGCGGCAGACGACCGCGTATCTAGCCTATAATTTGCCACTTTTTTGGATCGAATGGGTATGTGGTTCAGAAATCTTCAGGTATTCCGCCTGTCGAACCCAGGCGAACCCGCGCTTGCCCTGGTCGAGGAAAAGCTTGCGGCGCACCCGCTCCAGCCTTGCGGCAGCAGCCTTCCCTCGAGTCTGGGCTGGGTTCCGCCGGCCGCGGACGGCGCGTTGGTGCATGCGGTCAACCGGCAATGGCTGATCGCTCTCGGTGTCGAGAAAAAGCTCCTGCCGGCGTCCGTCGTCAAACAGCACGTCCAGGACCGGGCGCGCGGGATCGAGAAAAATGAGGGACGCCGCGTCGGCCGCCGGGAACTTCGGGAGCTATACGAAGCGACTGTCCTGGAACTCCTGCCGCGCGCCTTCGTCGGCAGACGCTCGACGCATTGCTGGATCGACCCGGCGGGCGGCTGGCTGGCGATCGATGCCGCGGCGCCGGCCAAGGCCGATGAACTGCTCGAGCTATTGCACAAGTCGCTGGACACGCTGCGGATTTTACCGCTGAAGACCGCGCGTTCGCCGATCTCGGCCATGACCGGCTGGATCGTCGACGGCCCCCCGGCCGGCTTCTCGATCGACCAGGACCTGGAACTGCGTTCGGCGGAAAACGCCGTCGTGCGTTATGCCAGGCACCCGCTCGACGGTGAGGAGATTCCCCGGCACATCGCCGCCGGCAAGTCCGTCACCCGCCTGGGGATGACCTGGGAGGACAGGATATCGTTCATTCTGGACGACCGGCTTTGTCTGAAACGCCTGACTTTCCTGGACATTCTCAAGGAATCTACGGAAGGACAGGCGGACAACGAGGAAGAGCGCTTCGATCTGGATTTCGCGCTCATGGCGGGTGAACTTGCCCGTCTGCTCGATGATCTGCTGGCCGCACTCGGAGGCGAACGCCGCGCCGAATGACGGGCGCCATGCTCCTCATGACCGTGTCCTACGGGATGTTCAGTTCTCCTCGAGTTTCAGTTCGACGTGCGCGCTGTCGCGCGTCTGCCGCAGCCAGTCCTGATAAGCCTCGTCCAGCTTGCGCTCGCGCAGCGCCTGGCGGGCGGCGTTGCGCAGACGGTCGGGAGAAGCCTCCTGAACGCGGCGATCGAGCACTTCGATCAGGTGATAACCGAAAGGCGTCTTGACCGGTCGGCTCAATTTACCCGGCTCGAGGGCGTCCATGGCCCGCTCGAATTCGGGCACCGTGTCGCCGGGATAGAGCCAGCCGAGATCGCCGCCCTTGGCGGCCGAACCGTCCTGCGATTGCAGGCGCGCGAGTTCGGCGAAATCCTCTCCGTGCGCGATGCGATCGTGCAGTCCCTCCGCCTTGTGCAGCGCCTCGGAATCCGACAGGAGTTCATCAACCCGGATCAGGATGTGCCGGGCATGCGTCTGCCGGACGGCTTGCGCGCCCTGCTGCCCTCCCCGCCGGTCCAGCAGCTTGACGACGTGGAAACCGTTGGGACTGCGCAGGAGCGGCGCCACTTCCCCGGCCTTCAGTTCCGCCACGGCCTCGGCGAAGATGCTCGGCAGGCGGTCCAGGGAACGCCATCCGAGACTGCCGCCGGACAAACCGTCCGGCGCGTCCGAATAGGCGGCGGCAAGCTGCGGGAAGTTCTCGCCCTGGGCGGCGCGCTGGTGCACATCGTCCGCTTTGGCCTTGAGTTCGACGACCTGCTCCGGACTCGCCGATTCGGGAGAGCGCAGCAGGATGTGCGCCACTTCGAATTCCTCCGCCATATCCTCTTTGCCCGCCTCGCTTTGCAGATAATGGTCGATCTCGGCTTCCGAGATATGGATCCTGCCGTCTACCTCGCGCTCGCGCACCCGGGCGATGATCATCTCGTCGCGAATATTTTCGCGGAATCGGGCGAAGGGCACGCCGTCCCGCTCCAGGATCTGACGAAACCGTGTCATCGACAGCTCGTTTTGCGCGGCGATGCGCTGTATGGCCTGGTCCAGCTGCGCGTCGTCGACGTGCACTCCGATGTCCCTGGCATGCTGGATCTGCACTTTTTCCATCACCATGCGTTCGAGCATCTGCTGCTCCAGCACGTCGCGCGGAGGCAATGGCGTTCCCTGCCGCCGCAATTGCTCGAGCACCGTGTCCAGCCGCTGGCGCAATTCATTGAGGGTAATCACGTCGTCATTGACCACCGCCACGATGCGATCCACGGGTACCGGCTCGGCATAACCGCGCTCGACGGTCTGCGCCGACGCGGCGCTGGCCAGGAAGATGAAGAACAGGACAGCGCGCAATAAAAATGACATCATGAAAATCCTCCCTAATAGCCGAAGACCGATTCGGAATCGCGGTCTCCGATCAGTCCGTAGCCCTGAACGTTCCGTTTGAGCAGACTCAACGGATTCGAACCGATGCGCCCGAGACCGGCGAGTTCCAGTTGCACGAAGAAGGAGGTCGAGGCATCCACCGAGGTCAGGGCCTGGCGCCGGAACACCGCGCGCAGAATCCAGCAGCCGCCGTCGTATTCGAGCCCGGCGATCGACTCGATCATGCGCCCGCCCAGGCCGCCCGTGGACAGCACGGTCCCGTCGTCCTTGAACGAATAGTTGAGGCGCCCGACGCCGTGCCAGCGTCCGAAAAGCGGCCACTGCGCGGAAACATCCACCTGGTTTACGGGCGAGGCCGTCTGGCGGTTGTAGCGATACGCGAGGTTCAGCACCCTGCCGGGTTCCGGGTGGTAGCGCACTCCCGCCGAAAAACGCTGCGTCCGGCTGTCGGCAACGGCATACTGCCAGGCGGTGTCGACATAGACTTTCGGCAGGATCTGTCCGTTGAAACTCGCCAGGAAATCCGAATGTTCCCATTTGTCATCGGAGATGGCGGTTCCGGTGAGCGCCACCTTGTTGCGGGCGAAGTAGTAGCGCTGGCCGACCATCGCGCGCATGATCTCGTGGCCGTTCTCCGGATCGATCAGGCGGCTCATGAGCGCCGCCGTGAGTTGGTTGGCGTTGTTGATGCGATCCCATCCCGAGAACTGGTTCTCGGAAAAGATCTGAGCGAAATTGAAATCCGCGAGGCCGGTATCGAACAAGGGGATGTCGCTCTGTTTTCTGTATGGGATATTCACGTAATAGAGACGGGGTTCGAGCGTCTGGGTGTAATCGCGCCCGAACCAGCGGCTCGAACGCTCGAAGGCCATCCCCGAATCGAGGCTGAACACGGGCAGCGTCAGCGAAATCGAACCGGGCGCTCCGAGCGCCTGCCCGGACAGGGAATAGTTGCGGTAGTTCATGCCGAACCTGGGTGTCAGGTACCACCCCGGCTTCACGTAAGGAAATGCAATCTGCGGATAGAGAATGGTCCGGCGGCCGTCCGGGAAGGTCGAGCCGAACTGTTCCCGTTCGCGTATGGTAAAGCGCGTGTATTGCCCGAGGAAGTTGAGATCGGCTCCATGAAAATCCGGTTTGCGGGCGTTGAGGGTGATCTGCGGCAGCATGCGGTACTGCTCCAGCACCGGATTGTTCCGGTCGGGCTGCAACGTCTGGTATTGCTGGAAATTGAGCGACGCGCTCCACCAGCTTGCGCCGTAGCCCAGCATCCCCTGCTGCAGCAGCTGCGTCTGGGAACTGTCGGTGATGTCGCTCGACAGGTCGGTGTAATAATCGTTGTCCGAAACCTTGGCGTAGTTGACGTAACTCGTAAAGCCGCGGGCGGTGGCGACGCTCTGGTTGTGAACCAGGGACAGCGCATGGCGGTTGTCTCCGTCGCGCTGGCGGTCGCGCGGCAGATATTCCAGCTTCAACCTGCCGTCATAGGGCGCGCCGTCGATGACGTTGAGATAGCGGAATTCGCCGCCGAACTGGATGCCGCGCTTGCTCATCACGCGCGGCGAGATCGTCGCGTCCATGTTCGGCGCGATGTTCCAGTAGTAGGGCTGCTCGTATTCGATGCCGTTGTCGCTGTTGGTGCCGATCGACGGGCGCAGGAAGCCGGACTTGCGCCGATTGTTGAGCGAAAAGGAGATCCACGGCGAATAGAGGATCGGCACTTCCTTGAAATAGACGGTCGCGTCATCGCCCTCGCCGACCTCGCGGTCGTAATCGAGCGCAAGCTCGCTGGTCCTCACGTACCAGTCGTCGCGGTCCGTCGGGCAGGAGGTGAAGGTGTTGTTCCGCAGGCGATAGTGGTTTTCCCCCTCGAAATCGATGCGCTCCGCCTCGCCGCGCGACTCGGTCGTCCGGGAGAGTTCTATTTTCTGCTCGTAGGACGTCTGGCCGGGAATGAATTTCATCTCCCGCGGCACCGCGAACCCCGAATTCCAGAAAGAATCGCCGACCGCCCCCCCGACCCGCATGCGCCGCTCCGATTCCTCCCGATCCTCCGCCCTCTTCCGGCCCATCAGTGACTGGTGCTGGAAGCGATAGGATGGCTGAACGAAATGACCGACCCGGTCTTCCAGACGAAGCCGCATCTTCGGCCCCGTCACCACGTCACCGCCCTGCTCCAGCCGTACGCCGCCCGTCGCCTCGACTTCGTCTTCCAGCGGCCAATAGGTCATCAGATCCGCACGGACTACGGAACCCGGCTTGCGCAATACGGCCTCACCTTCGGCGACGAACTCGCGATCGACTTCGCCCGTCATGCGCAGCGCGCTGAGGAACACCGGCCGCGGCTCGGAGTTTTTCGGCGCTTTCCCGTCCGGCGGCGTCAGGCGGCCCGCGGAACGCAGGGCCGGCGGCGGTCCGCGATCGGGCGCCCCGTCGTCCGGCAGCGCTTCGCGCCGGGCCTGTTGCTCGAATGCCGCTTCGCGCTGCTCTCCCGCTTCCGCCACGGGCGCCGGCGGCGCCGTGACCGACGCGATCGGCGCCGGCGTCCCGGAGGAGGAATCCTCGGCGAGCCGGCTTGCCGGACCGGGAGCCGGCACGCCCAGGAGCGCCGGATGAACGCGCAGCCGCGCGGGACTCGTCCCGGCCGGCGGCAAAACCGGCGCGGGCTGCCGCTCGGTCGCCGCCGTCCGTTCCGCTGGAAGCGTTCCGGATTCCGCAAGCTGAATCTCCGCGGCCCCCGGCTCGACCGGCCGGGTCCCGGCGGAATCCGGAGATTCCGGCGTGCCGAGCAGTGTCGGATCGACGCGCGGCTCCTGCGCCGCCGCATCGCCGACACACGCGCCGGCCAGACCACAGCAGAGGAGAAGCGCCATCCTTTGGCGGCGGTTTTGACGTCGGTCGACTCGGTTCATTCCGGAACTTGATCGGTAACGAATCTCAGTGATGCTGGATTGGATGAAAGCACGATCCTCGACGAGAGATCCCTCCGGCGCTGCGCGCCAGCTCCCTCGAGAGGGAGGCTTGAAAAGCCCCCTCCTTGGAGGGTGAAGGCGACCCGCGCGCCGCATCGAATCCTCTCGTTTTTCCAGGATCAGTCATGGATACGTCCTCTTGGCGAAACTTCGTCGCCAATCAAGTTCCAGAAAGACGGTTGATCACGACAGGGGCGGCAGACACCGGCGAACACGGGCTGTTGCGTCCCCTGCGATAGAATGGCGCATTCTAGCATCCAAGCCCAGGGAGAAACGGCATGTCGCGCGATGCCCGCGGCGTCCTTTTGCGCGCCTGGCTCGATCGCCTTTTCCCGCGCCAGGAAATCGGCATCGAGCCGGCTTCGGCGGACGCCAGCTTCCGCCGCTATTTCCGCGTGACGCTGGCCGGTGGCGAGACGCGCATCGTCATGGACGCGCCGCCAGGGCGGGAGGATTGCCGTCCCTTTCTGCGCGTGGCCAGGCTGTTCCGCGACGCGGGCGCGCACGTCCCGGAGGTGTTCGCCGAGGATCCCGAACAGGGCTTCCTGCTGCTCTCCGACCTGGGCGAGGCCACCTACCTGGACGCGCTGGGCGCCGATTCGGCGCCGACGCTCTACCGCGACGCCAACGCCGCCCTGATCGCCATCCAGCGCGCCAGCCGCCCGGGCGTCCTGCCGGAATACGACCGCGCCCTGCTCGCCCGCGAGCTCGCCCTGTTCCCCGATTGGTACCTCGCCCGGCATCTCGGCCTCACGCTGGAGGCCGATCAGGCAACCGCGCTCACCGGCGTGTTCGAGGCGCTCATTGCCAACACCCTCGCGCAGCCGAAAGTCTTCGTGCATCGCGACTACCATTCGCGCAACCTGATGGCCGTCGATGGCGCATGGCCGGAAAATCCCGGCATCCTCGACTTCCAGGACGCCGTCCACGGCCCGATCACCTACGATCCCGTCTCGCTCTACCGCGACGCGTACATCGTCTGGGAAGAGGAGCGGGAACTCGATTTCGTGATCCGCTATTGGGCAGCCGCCCGGCGGGCCGGTTTGCCGGTCGATGCCGACTTCGACGCCTTCTACCGCGATTACGAATGGATGGGCGCGCAGCGCCAGCTCAAGGTGCTCGGCATCTTCGCCCGCCTGTTCCACCGCGACGGCAAGGACGCCTACCTCAAGGACATGCCGCGCGTCATGGCCCATCTGCGCCGCACCTCCCGGCGCTACCGGGCGCTCGCGCCGCTCGCCCGCCTGCTCGACCAGCTGGACAAACACGAGGCGCAAACGAGCCCCACCTTCGAGCCTCTTGCAAAACAGTAGTCATGAGGGGGATTGCTGGGCAACAGGAAGGACAGGCGGGCCATTTCCGGCATGATGCAGTTCTCCACACGACACCACAACGCAATTCGTTGAATCCAATTGGTGTGGCATCGGGCGTCCGCCGCATGAGCGGGCCGTGGCTGGCCAATGACTTTGTGGCCAAGACGGTGCCGGGGCTTGCGACGACGGTGGGCTGGAACGGCTGAAGATCGACCGGGCCTTACGGCGGATCTGTGGTTTCGCGCCCTGCAAGCAGCCGGATTTTCGCTGGAAGGATAGCCCTTGGAGGTCGAACCCGTGGGCTGGGCGGTACGTCCGCAATCCGCTCCAGTCTCACCGGTGGACGGCCACTCCCTGCCTTCGGGCAGGGCCGGCCCGGTTCGCATACGGAACCCGGGCCCGGGGCGCCGGTCGGTTCCGGTTTCCAACCCTCCGATCCGCACCAGGAGGGTGCGAAACGACCGCGCGATGCACTGGAATGATGCATGTTTCCTGTTTGTTTTCAATCAGTTGAACGATTTTCCCGGCGGCTTCGGGCGATGTAAATTTATTTCTTTACTAAACCGTTTCGTGTAACTATTATTTCATCGGATC
>JAITIQ010000043.1 GCA_031279425.1 Accumulibacter sp. | reverse complement strand
AACTTCCTGCGCTGGCTGGCTTCCTTCCGTCTGCGGATTCTGTTCCGCACGGCCTTCCTGCTGCTGATCCTCTCCGTCGCCGCGCTGGCGCTCACCGTGCTGCGCGAGGAAAAACAGCGCGGCTACCGCAATTATCAGCAGAACCTCGCCAAGACCAAGGATCAGATCGTCGCGCGGCTGCGCCATCCGTCGGGGCAGCTGGCCCTGCTCAATCCGAGCTGGACGGGCGGATCGCGCAATCTGCATCCGGTGCTGCTGCCCTTTTCGGCGATCGACTTCGACGACCAGAACAAGGTGCGCCATGCCATCGAAATGTCGGACTGCCTCGTCCATTTCGAGAATCACGCCAGCCTGTGCGTCGCCATCGGAGCCAACCCCTGGATCGGCGGCTTCATCTACGTCGCCGGAACCTTCGCCAGCGGGCCGCTGGCGGCGCACGAGATCGGTGACCGCTATCTGGACGGCGCGCACCGGATGCGCGTTTCGGTGCGCCTGAGAAAGCGCGACTACCGCTGGCTGGCGCCCTTCGAGCCGCTGCCGTCGCGGCCTGGCAGCGCCGTGCGCGGCCGCTTCACCGGCTACGAGGAACTCGACGGGCGCGATTACAACGAGCGGAAGACGGTCAGGGAATTCCGCGGCTGGGTCTGGCAGGAGGCGGCCTGCCTCGATACGGGCGAAACCGCCGAGGACTGCCGGAGGCGATCCTTCTTCTCGCTTCGCCTGCCGGTCGAGGAATTGATCGCCGATCTCCTGCGTGACCGGCGCGCGCCCTGGCCGCCGCCGGATCTCGGCGAGATCGACGTGCGCATCGCCGTCCTGCCGCCGGGCGACGGACCGGCGCTGTTCGACAGCGCCTCGCCCGGCCGCAGGAACGAGCCTTTCTCGCTCGACAGTCTGGGTTCGCTGCTGCAGGCGGGGGAGACGCTGCGCATCCGCCGCAAGGGCGCGGCGAGCGACCTGGCGCTGATCCAAAGCCGCGAGCAATACGGAGAAGGCGTCTCGCCGCTCATCGTCCGGCTGATCCGCCGGCTGCCCGTCGAGGACGCCGCCGCGCGGGAAGAGACCGTGATCCTGGAAGACGCCGTGGATACCCGCGTCGGCGACTACCTGATCGAGTTGCGCGGCGAAGCCGGGCGCGCCGTCATCCAGGCCCTGAGTTCGACAGCGACGCGGCTCACCTGGTTCGTCGGCGCGATCCTGGCGGCCATCGTGCTCGCCTGGCTGGTGATCGAGATCGGCATCGTGCGCCGCATCGCCCGCCTCACCAGCCGTTCGCGGCAGTTGATGCGCGCGCCGGGCGGCGCGAGATTTCCGGCCATCGAGTTTACCGATCTCAAGGGCAGTGACGAGATGGGCATCCTCGCCGGCTGCCTGAACCACCTGCTGCGCCGGGTGCGGGAGGACGCCGAGCGCGAACGCATCCGCGCCGCGCAGGAAAAGGAGCAATGGCACGCCGTCGGGCACGAAATCATGTCGCCGCTGCAATCGCTGCTGGCGCTGCACGGCGGCCCGGACGATCCGGATTACCGCTATCTCGCCCGCATGCGGCAGGCGCTGCGCATCCTCTACGGCGCCGCCAATCCCGGCGAGGCGCTGCAATCCTCGACGCTCGAAGTATCCACGCTCGATCTCGACGCCTTCCTCGCCAACATCGCCGCCAACGCGCACCACGCCGGCATCGACGGCGTGCGCTACGAGGGGCGCGGCGAAGCCTTGCGCGTCTGCGCCGACGAATACGCGCTGGAAGATGTCATGGGGCATCTGCTGAACAACGCCGCCCGCCACCGCGCGCCGGGAACGCCGATCCTGCTGGCCTTGGCAGCGGATGAAACCAGCGCGACGGTGCGCGTGTTCAACGAAGGCGAGCCGATTTCCCCGGAATGGCAGGAAAAAATCTTCGAATACGGCTTCTCCGGCGCCGGCGGCGAGGGCGACGAGGAGCACCGCGGCCAGGGACTGTTCGTCGCCAAGACCTATCTCGCCAAGATGGGCGGCACGATCCGGGCGGAGAACGAGGCCGGCGGGGTGGCCTTCCGCCTGGAACTGCTGCGCGCCGACGAGCGGGAGTGAGTCGCGCGATTATCCTGACCCGGAAATCGCGGTTGGACAGCGCAGGCTCGACGCGCTCCGGGACGCCCGCTCACAGCAGGACGATGTCGTACTGCTCCTGCGAATAGCTGGGCTCCGCCTTCAACGATACCGACCTGCCGATGAAGTCGGAGAGCATGGCCAGTCCCTGCGACTCCTCGTCCAGGAAGATGTCGGTGACGGCGACGCTCGCCAGGATGCGGAATTCGCGCGCGGAAAACTGACGGGCTTCGCGCAACAGTTCGCGGAAAATTTCGTAACACACGGTGCGCGCGGTCTTGACTTCGCCGCGCCCGCCGCACGTCGGACAGGGCTCGCAGAGAATGTGCGCCAGCGATTCACGCGTGCGCTTCCGGGTCATTTCGACGAGGCCGAGCGCGGTGAAGCCGTTCACCGTCAGGCGCGTGTGGTCGCCGGAGAGCGCCTTGTTGAATTCCTCGAGCACCGCCGCCTTGTGCTCTTCGTTGTCCATGTCGATGAAATCGATGATGATGATTCCGCCGAGATTCCGGAGGCGCAACTGGCGAGCGATGGTATGGGCCGCTTCGAGGTTGGTCTTGAACACGGTTTCGTCGAAGCTGCGCACCCCGACAAAACCACCGGTGTTGACGTCGATGATCGTCATCGCCTCGGTCTGGTCGAAGATCAGGTAGCCGCCGGATTTGAGATCCACGCGCCGGGCGAGCGCCTTTTCGATCTCTTCCTCGATGCCGTACAGGTCGAACAGCGGGCGCTCGCCGGCATGGTGGCTGAGCAGTGGCAGGACCGCGGGCGTGTATTCCCTGGCGAAGGATTCCAGCTTCTGGAAATTCTCGTGCGAGTCGATGACGATGCGCACGGTATTGGCGTTGACGAAGTCGCGCAGCACGCGCAGCCCGAGCGACAGTTCCTGGTAGAGCAGGCCGGGCGGAGTCGTTTTTTCCGCCCCGGCCCGGATGTCGTGCCAAAGCTTGCGCAGGTATTCGACGTCGTTGGCCAGTTCTTCGTCGCTGGCGCCCTCGGCCATCGTGCGCACGATGAATCCGGAAGGCTCGTTGTCGGGAACGAGCCGGGCGATCCGCTCGCGCAGCGCGTCGCGTTCGTTCTCGTTCTCGATGCGCTGGGAAATGCCGATGTGCCTTTCCTGCGGCAGGTAGACGAGCAGGCGCCCGGCCACCGAAATCTGCGTCGAAAGCCGGGCTCCCTTGGTGCCGATGGGATCCTTGATGACCTGCACGACGATGCCCTGGCCCTCGTGCAGGATGTGCTCGATCGGACGCGCGGGCTCGCCGTTGCGCGGCTCCAGGATGTCCGCGACGTGCAGGAAGGCGGTACGCTGCAGGCCGACGTCGACGAACGCCGATTGCATTCCCGGCAGAATGCGCGCGACGCGCCCGAGGTAGATATTGCCGACCAGCCCGCGGCTGGTGTTGCGCTCGATGTGCAGTTCCTGCACAACCCCCTGGTACATGACGGCGACGCGGGTTTCCTGCGGAGTGAAATCGATCAGTATGTCTTCGGGCGGGGTGGTCTCGGGCATGAACGGCGGCCGGGTGGAAACGGTTGCATCGGTTGGCATCTCGGTTCGTCATTTTACCCGGAAAGCCTGCCCCGCCCGCCGCCGTCCATGTGGTCTTGTGGATTGCTCCTCGCGATGACGGAGCTTCCTCCACTTTAATCGTGTCCCTGCGGATCTCCACGATTTCCCGGAAGGGCCGAGAAGGATAGAATACCAAGCTCAAGGCGGGTTTCGACCGCGTGCCAGTCCAGTTGCAGTCCAGTGGTTTTCCGGTCGGAAAACGTCCCAAGAATCCTTACTCCCTGAAAGGTAAAGTCATGTCCAACGAGAACCAGTCCGTCTTCATGGATTCCAGCAAGCTGGATCAATGGAAGAAAGCTGCCCTGAAATCCGCGCCCAAGCCCGCCAAAGAGGCAGGGAAGGAAGAAGAGTGGCTGAACAACATCAAATGGATCACCCCCGAAGGTATCGAAGTCAGGCCGCTGTACACGAGGCAGGACACGAGCGACCTGCCATACGCCGACACTCTGCCGGGCCTGCCCCCCTACCTTCGCGGCCCGCAGCCCACGATGTACGCGGTTCGCCCCTGGACCATCCGCCAGTACGCCGGATTCTCCACTGCCGAGGAGTCCAACGCTTTCTACCGCAAAGTGCTGGCGTCCGGCGGGCAAGGCGTTTCGGTGGCCTTCGACTTGGCCACGCACCGTGGTTACGACTCCGACAATCCCCGCGTCGTCGGCGACGTCGGCAAGGCCGGCGTGGCGATCGATTCGGTCGAGGACATGAAGATCCTGTTCGACCAGATCCCGCTCGGCAAGATTTCCGTCTCGATGACCATGAACGGCGCGGTGCTGCCGATCCTGGCCGGCTACATCGTCGCCGCGGAAGAGCAGGGCGTCGCCCAGGCCGATCTGAACGGCACGATCCAGAACGACATCCTGAAGGAGTTCATGGTCCGCAACACCTACATCTATCCGCCGGCGCCGTCGATGCGCATCGTCGGCGACATCTTCCGCTACACCTCGCAGAACATGCCGAAGTTCAATTCGATCTCGATCTCCGGCTACCACATCTCCGAAGCGGGCGCCTCCCAGGCGCTCGAACTGGCCTTCACCCTGGCCGACGGCATCGAATACGTCCGGACCGGCATCGAGGCCGGCATGGACGTCGACGATTTCGCCGGGCGCCTGTCGTTCTTCTGGGCTTCCGGCATCAATTTCTACCTCGAAATCGCCAAGATGCGCGCCGCGCGCCTCCTGTGGCACCGCATCATGACCGACTTCGGCGCGAAGAAGGAAAAGTCGAAGATGCTGCGCACCCATACGCAGACCTCCGGCTGGTCGCTGACCGAGCAGGACCCGTACAACAACGTGATCCGCACGACGATCGAGGCGCTGGCGGCCGTCTTCGGCGGCACCCAGTCGCTGCACACCAATTCCTTCGACGAGGCAATCGCCCTGCCGTCGGATACTTCCTCGCGCATTGCGCGCAACACGCAGGTCATCATCCAGGAGGAGACCCACATCTGCAACGTCGTCGATCCGTGGGCCGGCTCCTACCTGATGGAGAAACTGACCCAGGACATGGCCGACAGCGCCTGGAGCATCATCGAGGAAGTCAAGCGGATGGGCGGCATGGTCAAGGCCATCGAATCCGGCTGGGCCAAGATGGAAATCGAGAAGTGCTCGGCCGAAACGCAGGCCTTGATCGATTCCGGAAAGAAGGTCATCGTCGGCGTCAACAAGTACCGGCTAGCCAAGGAAGACCCGGTCGAAATCCTGGAAGTCGACAACGTCGCCGTGCGCGAGTCGCAGATCACGCGCTTGAAGCGGATCCGCGCCACGCGCGACGCCGCCGCCGTGCAGGCCGCGCTCGACGCGCTCACCGAATGCGCGAAGACCGGGCAGGGCAACCTGCTCGACCTGTCCATCCAGGCCGTTCGCCTGCGCGCCACCGTCGGCGAGATTTCCGATGCGCTGGAAAAGGTCTTCGGCCGTTTCCGCGCCACCAACCAGACCATCTCGGGCATTTATGGAGGCGTCGTGCAAGGCATCGAAACCTGGGAATCGATCAAGGCGGACATCGAGAAATTCGCCGCCGAACACGGGCGCCGTCCGCGCATCATGATCGCCAAGCTCGGCCAGGACGGCCATGACCGCGGCGCCAAGGTGGTGGCCACGGCCTACGCCGACCTGGGCTTCGACATCGACGTCGGCCCGCTCTTCCAGACTCCGGAAGAAGCCGCCCGCCAGGCGATCGAGAACGACGTCCATGCCATCGGCTGTTCGTCGCTCGCCGCCGGCCACAAGACGCTCGTGCCGCAACTGATCGAGTCGCTGAAGGCGCAGGGCGCCAACGACATCATCGTCTTCGCCGGCGGCGTCATCCCGGCGCAGGACTACAACGCGCTGTTTACCGCGGGCGCCAAGGCGGTCTTCGGTCCGGGCACGCGCATCGAGGATTCCGCGCGCAAGGTGCTGGAGGAAATCAGGAAAGCCGCCTGAGGCGTGGTCGAGATCGGGGAATTGCCGGGCGTTGGGCCTTGAATCCTGTTGACCGGAACGCATGATTTCCGCAAGAGAGGAAAGGAACACCATCCTCGGGCTACGGCACGCACCATCGGCGATCATACCGCCATCGCGGCTGGATCCTTGGTTTGCGGGGGAGATCTTCCCGGCGGTTTCATATACGCCGGGGCTCCCGCGAGGCAGATCCGGCCCATGGTTTTTGAAGACGGATCTCACAAGACAACGGGGAATCTCTCTAATACGATGTGTATCGGCAGCAGTACCAATGGACTGTCCGGCCCCGACCGGCAACTGGTCGATGGTGTCCTGGGAGGGGAGCGGCGTTCGCTCGCCAAGACCATCACCCTGATCGAATCGACCCGCGCGGATCACCAGCGGCGCGCGCAACAAGTCATCGGCGCCTTGCTGCCGCATACCGGCAGGGCGATTCGCGTCGGCATTTCCGGCGTGCCCGGCGCCGGCAAATCGACCTTCATCGAGGCGCTCGGCAACTATCTGATCGACCGGGGCCATCGCCTCGCGGTGCTCGCTGTCGATCCCTCGTCCTCGGTTTCCGGCGGCTCGATCCTCGGCGACAAGACGCGCATGGAGTCGCTCTGCCAGCGCCTCGAAGCCTTCATCCGGCCAAGCCCCACGGCCGGCTCGCTGGGCGGCGTCGCGGCCAAGACGCGCGAAGCCATGCTGGCCTGCGAGGCGGCCGGCTACGACGTGATCATCGTCGAGACGGTCGGCGTCGGACAGAGCGAAACCACCGTCGCCGGCATGGTCGACATCTTCACGCTGCTCCAGTTGCCCAATGCCGGCGACGATCTGCAAGCGATCAAAAAAGGCATCGTCGAAATTGCCGACCTCGTGGCCATCAACAAATCCGACATCGATCCGAAGGCCGCCGCCGTCGCCCGCGCGCAATGGAAGCAAGCCTTGCACATGCTGCGTCCGGCCTCGCCCAATTGGCGCCCGCCGGTCATCGGTGTTTCCGCGTTCAAGAAGGAAGGCATCGCCGAATTCTGGGACGAAGTCGAACGCTACCGCGAAGTCACCACGGGTTCCGGCGAATTCGAGGCCAAGCGCAAGAAACAGGCGCTCGACTGGATGTGGAGCCTGATCGAAACGGGTCTGCACCAGTTGTTCAGGAGCCATCCCGGAGTGCATGAGGATCTGCCGCAGATGACCCGGGAGGTGGTCACTGGCCGGACGACGCCGAACGCGGCGGCCCAGCGCCTGCTCTCCTACCTGGAAACCCCGGCGTTCTGATTCCGTTCTACATGCGAGCCTCTTGCAAAACTCACCCGCGAGAGGAGTTGGAAGGAAGGGTTCGTTCATGTGGAGAAATTTTCTGGTGGAAACTCACCTCCCCGCTCCGTGCCGAGCTACCGGAAGAGGACTCCGTCTCGGGAGGATTCGGCGGGAGAGCCGTCGCTGTGCCGGCAGTCTGGGCGATTGCCTTGATTGACAGGCATCGGAGCGCTCACTACAATCCCAAGTCCTGTTTTTTTCGGGCCGGTAGCTCAGTTGGTAGAGCAGCGGACTTTTAATCCGTTGGTCGGGAGTTCGAATCTCCCCCGGCCTACTCCAAAAACTCGTTGCAAATCAGTGGGTTATATCGACAAACGCCGCCTTTGTGCGGCGTTTGTTTGTGTCGCTCAACCAAAACCTGACCGTGTTGGCGCGCGGTCTGTTCCGGCTGCGTCAGACCAGCCCGAGGCGCTCGTCGACGCCCAGATGCACGTTCATCGACTGCACGGCGGCGCCGGAAGCGCCCTTGCCGAGATTGTCGAGACGCGCGATGAGCAGCATGCGTTCCTCGTTGCCGAAAACGAACAGATCGACGCGATTGGTGCCGTTGTTCGCTTCGACGTCGAAGTATCCGCCCTCGTCGGTGTTGGCCTCGAGCGAGAGCGGCGCGACGCGGATGAAAGGCTCGTCAGCGTAGTAGCCGGCGAGGATTTGCCGCAGATCCTCTGGCGTCGCCTTGCGGGAAAACTGCGCCGGATGAAGATAGACGGTGACGGCCAAACCCTGGTAGAAAGGCCCGACGATCGGCTGAAAGACCGGCGCGGCGGACAGGCCGGCGTAGACGCGCATTTCCGGCAGATGCTTGTGCGCCTGGCCGAGCGCATAGGGACGCGGCGCGTCGACGCGCCGCGCCTCGTAGCTCGCGATCAGTTTCCTGCCGCCGCCGGAATAGCCGGAGATGGAACTGGCCGCGATTGGCGCCTCGGCAGGCAACAGGCCGCCGGCGACGAGCGGCCGCACCGCCAGGATGAAGGCGGTGGCGTGGCAGCCGGGGTTGGCGATGCGGCAACTGGCGCGGATTCTGGCGCGCTGCCCCCTGTCCAGTTCGGGCAGGCCGAAAGTCCAGGCGGGATCGACGCGATGCGCGGTGGAGGCATCGATGAGGCAGGTCCGCGGATTGTTCGCGAGCGCCGCCGCTTACCGCGCGGCGGCGTCCGGCAGGCACAGGAAAGTCACGTCGGAGGCGTCGATCAGGCGCTTGCGCTCGGCGACATCCTTGCGCAGCGCGGAGTCGATGCGCAGCACCTCGATGTCGGAGCGCCGCGCGAGATATTCGTTGATCTTGAGGCCGGTCGTACCTTCCTGACCGTCGACAAAAACTTTGTACGCCATGGCGGGCCTTCGCGGAAGAGTCGTTCGAAGCGATGATTATCGCATCAGCTCCTGGTCATGGGGCTGTCGTCCAGCGGAATCTCATCCGGCCGCGCGTCGCGGCTCCGGCGCGTCGCCATGAAGACGCCGCTGGCGATGATCACCCCCATGCCGAACAGCGACCAGGCGTCCGGAAAATCCCCGAAGGCGAAATAGCCGATGATCGCCACCCAGACCAGTTGCGAATAACTGAACGGCGCCACGCGCGACGCCGGCGCATGGTCGTAGGCCCTGATCAGGATCAGGTGGCCCAGCGCGCCGAGCACGCCCAGGACGATGAAGGCGATCGCGTGCCACACGGACTGCGGCAGCATCCACACGTCCGGGACGATCGCCGAAAGCACCACGGTACCGACCAGTCCAGCGTAGAAGATCGAGGTATAGGGGCTTTCCATTCCGGCCAGGCGCCGCGTGACGATCTGGTAGGTGGCGAAGGCCAGGGCGTTGGCAACGGGCAGCAGGGCCGCCCAGGAAAAAAAGTGACTGCCCGGCCGGATGATGATGAGCACGCCCCCGAAGCTGCACAGGATGGCGATCCAGCGCGCCGGCTCGACGGTTTCCTTGAGGCAGACGACCGACAGCAGGGTGACGAACAGCGGCGACAGATAGGCGATCGCGGTGGCCTCGGCGAGCGGCAGGTATTTCAGGGCGCCGATGAAGAACAGCGCGCCGAGCATCAGCAGCAGGCCGCGCAGGATCTGCTCGGCCAGGCGCCGCGTGCGCACGAGCCCCATTCGCAAGCGCGGCCCGAGCACGGAGACGACCAGCACCATGTGGAAGGTGAAGCGCGCCCAGACGATGAGCGTGACGGGATAGAAACGCGTGAGGTACTTGGCCAGGAGATCGGTGACGCAAAAAAAGATCACGGCCGTCAGCACCAGCAGGATGCCCTTGGGCACGCTGGGTTCGGAAGAGAAGCGGCTGCCGATCAACCGGGCGGTGGAATGGCGGGCGCGGCGGACGAGCCGGTTGAGACGGCGGCGGCGCAAGCGGTTGGCGGGGGACATGGATCGCGGAGAAGTGACGGAATTCATCATTCTAATGAATCCCGGGTTGCTCGGTTTCGAGTCGGGATGAAATGGACGGTCATGGCGCTGGCGCCTCCCACAGGGAGGAGCGGAAATGGAGCGCAGCCATTCCATCTGCGCATGTCGGGCTACGCGTTTACCCGGATTCTCGCTCCGGACAGGTGCTTTCGCGATTCGATCAGCGGCCAGGGTGCACCGGGATCTATGGCATCTGCATTTTGAACAGAAGGAAAAAGTACATGAAAACACGGCAAGGAAAAACCAAACGCCACTGATCCCGCTGATTTGTCGAGACATTCACATCCCGGGCGGTTTTCCGGTTTCCTCCGCGCCCTTGCGTCCGATCCAGCGGGCGAAGTCGTCTACATAGGTGAAGACGACGGGTACGACGAGCAGGCTCAATACCGTCGAGGTCGCCAGTCCGCCGATCACCGTGATGGCCATGGGGGCGCGGAAGCTGCCGTCGGTGTTGCCCAGCCCCAGGGCCAGCGGGAGCATGCCGGCGCCCATG
>JAITIQ010000186.1 GCA_031279425.1 Accumulibacter sp. | reverse complement strand
CGCGCGCTCGACCAGCCCATCCACCTGATCGGGATCGAATTCAGCAAGAAGGCGCGCAATCTGACAGGGTTTGAAGTGGAGAGTCTGGATTGAACCAGCGGACTACAGTTGCACCTGATCCGCCTTGCGATACGGCTTGCCGAGCAATCAGATACAAACAGGGCATTCCCTGCGTTCCCCGGCGCATACAACGCAATTTTCAGCATCCGATCCGGCATATCGAGCGTCACGGACTTGACGGTTTCCCGGTAGATGAGCTTTGTCGGCTGTATCAGGAAAATGATAGAATTTTCCACTTTATTGGAACCTGGAATGCATCATGAAGCGTCCTTTGGTCACCTTGACGACAAAGCGGGGGAAAACGCTGAAGGCTTTTGCGGGAGACTCGATAACCCGAGAAATCCAGGCCAGGGGGGAATATGATGGCAACATTCTAGATTCCCTGGCGGATGTGCTTGCCGTCACCCGGCCCGAAGTCAGTCTGGACATTGGCGCCAACATCGGGAACCACGCGCTTGTAATCGCGGATCATTCCAGGCGCGTCATCGCGTTCGAGCCTGTCGATTTCGTCTTTCAGGCATTGAAGCGCAATATCGAGCAAAATCAAGCCTCTCATGTCGAAGCCGTCCACGCCGGTTTGTCCGATGAAAACAGGGAAGCTGAAATTTTCATTCCCGACAACGCGAACCTTGGTTCTTCCAGCCTGGAAATAACCGGAGGCCATGGGGAAAAGCTCAGGGTCAGAACGCTTGTCGGCGATCAGTATCTCGCGGCGCGTCATGCCGGGAAAATCGATTTCATCAAAATGGATGTGGAGGGCCACGAAGCGGCGGCGCTCACGGGATTGAGAAAAACGATCAGAACGTGTCAGCCCTTGTTGCTCATTGAATACAAAATCCAGAAAACAATCGATGGGTTCAGGGAAGGGGATTTGTTCAATACCCTCTTTTCCGACTATGCCATTTTCTCGATAACGACGACAGACAGCAGGAAGATCCATGGCGGCGGAATGCGCGGGCTGCTGAAGCGAAACCATTACAAATACTTCGCCAGACGCTGGGTGCTGTCCGGCTTCACGCCCGACAGGCGTTACTCCAATATTTATCTGGCGCCGCCAAGGTATCAGTCTTGCTTCAGTTCCTTGCCATTCATGAAACCCTTTTCGGAATGAACGCGGGAATCCATCTGAAACGCATGGAATTACGGCGCGGTAAACGACAAGGGATAACAAGGGATCAAATGTTCGGCAACTGTCATGAAACAAGGACGCGCTTCATCTCGAAGGCATGTCTTGAGCGCCTCGAGCGGGCATCTGATTGGCTGGTCGAAAATGTTCTGCCCATTGGCTGGATTGCGCTTCTCACCGGCATGTTCTGGATTGGGGATCGCTCGCATTATCACCGGCTTTATTATGCGCTGTTGCTGACGCCTGCCGCGTTGGCGATTTTTTTGTCTCCCGCCCGCCTGAAAGCCTTGTTTTCCTCGCCGCTGCTCATCGTTTTCATCCTGTTTGGCGGCTATGTGACGCTGTCAATCGCCTGGTCAGGCAGCGCCAATTCCGCTGGCGCGCTTGCCAAAAGGCCGCTTTATGTATTGTTCCTGTTTTTCTCCGGCGGATTGCTGGCGCTGCAATCTCCCAAACGCCTGATGTCCGGTATCCAAACCGGCGCGGCAATCGCAACCCTGCTTGGCGCGGCATCGCTTGGCCTGTACGTGCGCGACGGAATGCCGGGCCGTCTGGCGGGCTACGGCGCCTTGAGCAATCCGCTCCTCAGTTCGCATGTGTACGGCTTCTTCATGGCATTCTGGCTTGCGGACTGGTTTCTTCGCAAACGTCCAATTGCCCCGGCATCCCTGTTTTCCCTGCTTGTCTTTGGAATATTGGTTGTCGCAACCGGATCGCGCACCCCGCTCGTGGCGCTTGCCGCATGTTGCGCGTGGCTGATGCTGGCTCATTGGAACAGACGCAGCCTGATCCTGCTGGCCGCGGTAATTCTGACAGGGGCGGGGGTTTTGATTTTCCATCCTGAAGGCTTGTTTTCCAGAGGCACATCTCTCCGGCCTGAAATCTGGAGAGCAATCTGGCCGCAAATTCACGATGCCTTCTGGTTTGGACATGGCTACGATACGCCGATGCGCATCGTGATTCCCGATGCCTTTGCCGACCCTCACAACCTGTTGCTGGGCGTGCTCTACGACTGTGGCGTGGTCGGCCTGGCGCTATGGTTGTCGCTGTATGCCTTCGCGTTGGCGTTTGCCTGGCGCAACCGCAAGGAGCCTCTGGTCATGATTGCCTCGACATTGGCGGTATTCGGCTTTATGGCGGGCATGACCGAAGGGAGAGACTTTCTTTCCCGGCCCAAGGAACACTGGTTCCTGATCTGGATTCCCATGACGTTATTATTTTCCGCCGGGATGATGCACAAGAGAAAAGATGTCCACGCTTCGTGAAAAGCTGCGGCGCAAATTCGGGAAAACCTTGTGGAACGCCCTGAAACGATGGCGGAACGTTCCCGAGGAACCACGGCTTTATCGCGCGCAGACAAGATTCCGCAAACGGTATCCGGACTACCGGATCGGCACGGGAAGTTATGGCGTGCCCGTCGTGTCAGCATCGGCGATGGCGCGGTGGTCGCGGCGCGGGCGGTGGTCACCCGTGATGTGCCGCCTTACGCCATTGTCGCGGGTAATCCAGCGCGAACCATATGCTGGCGCTTCGACGAAAACATTCGCGAAAAACTGCTGGAAACCGCTTGGTGGAACTGGTCGGAATCCGAAGTACGGCAAATCGTCTCCCTGCTCTGCTCGAACGATTTGCACAAATTTCTGGCCTATGCCGACGCGCGCAAAAATCACGACGCCACGGGCGCGAACGGGTAGCGCAACAGACTGGCCAGGGTTCTTCGATTCCACGCCCGCAGGGGAAGTTGGGCAATCAATTCCCTGGCAAGCGCCCGGTCCCGTCTCGAGGCCTTGACCAGCATGGAATTGATGAACCGGCGCCGCGCCTGTTCGTAGGCGGGATGGTCGGCGTAGTCCGCATAGATGCGCAAGATGTTCTCTGTCATGAATCGGATGTTCCTGTAGGTGTTGGTTGGATGCTTCCGGTAGCGGGCCAGGACCGCGCCGAGCGCGTCGATGCAATAACCGGCGCGCGTTATTCTCAATTGGATATAAAGATCTTCCAGCCGGATGGCGGGATCAAACCCCCCTACCCTTTCCAGCGCCTCCTTGCGAATCAGCAGGGTAGGCGCGGGCGCGCAAGGCTTCCGTTCGAGAAATACATCCTCGAAATCCAGGCGGCGAAAAGAAGGTTGCGGCTTGGGGCGTTTTTCCACGTAAGGCGTTCCGTCGGCGTTCATCAGCTCGATGTTGCCGGCGCAGATGCCGACTTCGGGTTTGTCCCTGACATGCGCCATTTGCAGGGAAAGGCGATTTGTAAGCATGATGTCGTCCGAGCCGAACGGCGCGATGAACGCGCCTTGCGCCCGCTCGATGGCTTCATTCAAGGTGCGGGTCAGACCCTTGTTTTCCTGGACGCGGAAATCGAAACCATGCGTCCGCCGCAACGCCTCGATGCGCCGGACGCTGTCGTCGGTCGAACCGTCGTCGATGACGAGGAGTTCCACGCGCGGATAGGTCTGCCCGATGACGCTCAGGATGGATTGCTCGACGTATGGCGCGTGGTTATGGGAGGCAATAATTACCGTCACCCGCGAGTCCCTATCCGCCATGTGCGCCTTCCTCATGCCGCCGCCCTGGCAAGCGCCGCCTCGACAAGCGCGAGGTACCTTGCCCGGTATTCTTCGATGCCGTGGCGCTTGCGCAGGTATGCGCAGGTTTCTTCCCCTTTTTCCCGAAGCCCGGATTCCGGCAGCGAAAGGTAGCGATCGAGCGCTTCCGCCAGGGCGTCGGCATCGGCGGGTGGCACGGCAATGCCTCCCGCGCCTTCGATGATGAAGCGCATCGAGGGAATGCCGGAAGCGATGATCGGCAAACGTCCGATCATTCCTTCCAGCAAGGCCAAGGGAAGCCCTTCGGTCAGGGAAGGCAGCGCCCAGATGTCGAAAGCGCGAACATACCGTTTGGCGCCGGCCACGAATCCCGGAAGATGCGCCTTGTCCTGAATGCCCCAGCGCGCGATCTCCACGCGCAACGCTTCTTCCTCCCGGCCATTGCCGATGATGCATAGATGCGCATCCGGATGTTTTTCGCGTATCCTGGCAAATGCCTGTATCAGGTATTTATGTCCCTTGATCCGCACAAGGCGCCCCGCCGTGCCGATGATCCGGACGCCCATGGGCAAATTCAGCCGCGCCCTTGCTTCCTCGCGCGAAAACTGCTCGGACTCGGCGCGTTCGATGTCGATGGCGTTGTTGATTACTGTCGTGTTGTCTTCGGTAAAGCCGCAATGCCTGTCGAGCAGGTACTGCCTGACCGCCGGGGAAACCCCCACGAAACGCCAGGCGTCATCGACCAGCAGCCGCATCCTCATGCGCCGCCAGAATGCGTCATATTCGCCGAATCCGTGCGAAATGCCCACACAGACGGGGATTCTCGACAAGCGATTGAGCCACATCAGCAAATTGACGAGCTTGAAACGGTGGCAGATGACGACATCAAAAGCCTCGCGGCGCAGGAATTCATGTATCTTTCGGGGCAAGCCCATGCGCAACCCGCTCAGGGCCTCATGCGGGAAATCGAAATAGACCGTTCTTTCCGCCCGGCTTGCCGGATGTCCGGGTTCGGGTTTTCCCCTGATGAACGCGCTGGTGAGCGCATAACGTTCCGGTGGAAAGGCGGCGGCGATCTGTTCGGCCAGGTCGGAATAGTTATGGGAATTTTCGTGATAATCCGGCAAGAGTTGCAGGATCTTGACGCGACTGTTTTTCATGTTCATGGCGTTCTGTCCGAATTGTCCGGCATCTGTTCCAGATGCGCGAGCATCTGCCGGATACGGGCGCGCCAGGTATGATTCTCCAGGAATCTTGCGTGACCGCGCCGCGCGATCGCTTCGCGCTTCGCGTCGTTTTTCAGGTAAAACCGCGTCTTGTCCGCGAGTTCGCGCGACGATCGGCAGGTTTCTATTTCCTCGCCCACACGGAAAAGTTCCCCGATTTCGTCACAGTGATCGGTGAGGAGAAAAGCGCCCGCGGCGACGGCCTCGAAAACGCGCAGGTTGACGCCCGTTTCCGCGCCGTGAAAATCGGAACGCGTAATGTTCAGCACGATCTTCGCGCGGGCAAGCAAGCGATGCAATTCCTCTCCCCACACCGGCCGGTCGGTGATCCTTGCCCAGAGCGCGCGGGAGATCAGCGGACGATGACGTTGCCAGCGGTTGCCGAAGATCGTGACGCGCTCCCGGATGGCCTCCAGCAGGAAAATCCGGCGCAGATCGCCGCTGCCGACAAAAAGCGCGTCGATGTCCTTTTCCGGCGTGTCCGGCAGGACAATCGGGTTGGCGGCAAACGGCAAGGTTTGGGCGTCGAGTCCGCGTGTCCGGACGAAGAATTCCGTCGTGACCCGCGAGAACGAAAAAACACGGTCGTAGATGGGCAATTCCCGCTCGATGAAATAAACGAACTCGCGGCGCCGGGCAAAAAGATTGCAGCTATCCGTGTCATACAGCACCAGTGTGGCTTGATGTTCATCAGCCAGGCGGCGCAATTCGGCGAGGTCGAAAAACTTGTAAATGAACCCGATTACCAAAATATGCGTCGGCATCGTGGTCGTAAAGACGGAATACAATTCTTTCAATCTCAGGCGCGGCAAACAATTAAACTCCATACCCGACAACCGGCCGACGACCTTGGCACAGGAGGATCGCGCCCCGTACAGTGGACGCGGGGCCGGACCCAGACAATCGAAGTGCGCGGCGACATGGCCTTCGGCGCGCAGACATTCGGCGATTTCGCGGCCAAGGGGCACGCCGCCGATGCCGTCGAGCACCAGGAATCTTCGAGGGGCGGTCTCAGACGTCATTATCGTCTCCCGTCAAAAGCCGCTCGACGGCAGCCGCGACGCGCGCCGCCAGTCCTTCTTTTCCGGTCCGGCGGAATCAGGTCTGACGACGATACGCCGGGGATGTCCGCGAAAGAGAAGTCCGGCGGGCGGTTGCAAGGCTGGCGTCTTCGTCACGTTTTCCAGACGCAGTCTTTCGCGCAGCCGCGCCGTGACGGCTTCATCCATGCGGGCGCGAAGAAAACCGGGGGGACTGACGATAGCCAGGTCATAGTCCTCCAGTTCAGTTTCCATCCCTTCAATCGCAGGCGATGGATAGGGACGGATGTCGAGCCGCGGCAACCACTCCCGCATCCGATGGGCGACATCGCCATAGAGCGTGACGCGAAATCCGTTGCGCCGCAGGTTGTCGGCCACCATCAGGTAGATCAGCGAGTCGCCGAGAGAATCGAACGAAACCAGCGCAAC
The DNA here is from genome assembly GCA_031279425.1 of Accumulibacter sp. Classification (GTDB taxonomy): domain Bacteria; phylum Pseudomonadota; class Gammaproteobacteria; order Burkholderiales; family Rhodocyclaceae; genus Propionivibrio. The sequence goes on along the minus strand of JAITIQ010000186.1, from coordinate 9,314 downwards.
GCGCGGCTCGCCGTGCTCGTTGCCGCGCAAGTGATGCTCACGGACAGGGATCGCGCTCATCGGCCTTGCGCCTCGATAATCGCCCGGATCATCGGCAGGCTGAAGAAATTCCGGCGGGCGGCATCGTCGGTAAATAACGCGAGTCGCTGGCGGCCCTGCGCGGCGCAAGCGCGCAGACGGCCTCTGGCCTCGCTCCCGGTCATGAATCCGACGAGCCTTTCGGCCAGTGTTTTCGCGTCTTTCAGCGGGAAAAGCTGATCGCGGTTGCCGACCACTTCCGGCGCGCCGCCGCAATCGGTCGCCAGGACAGGCACGTCGGCCGCCATCGCTTCCAGCAGCACCATGCCGAACGGTTCGTGATCCGAACTGAGCGCGAAAAGGTCGAACGCCTTGAAATAGCGGCGAGCGCCGGGTATCTGGCCCAGGAAACGCACGGATTCTTCAACATTCAGTTCATGCGCCAAAGACTTCAAGGCGGCTTCCATCCGACCGCTGCCCAGAATCGCCAGAAGGCTCCCTTCCGGCAGTCGCGGCAGGGCGCGGGCGAACGCGCAAATCAGCGTGGCCTGATCCTTGTCGGGATGCAGGCGTCCCACGTTGCCCACGATCCAGGCGTCCGCCGACAAATCGAGCGCGGCGCGGGCGGCATCCCGGGGGAATAGTCCGGACTGTGCCGCCTCGATGTCGATACGGTTGTACAGGGTTTCGATGCGCGTTTGCGGCCAGGCAGGCAAGGCAGCGCGGATGTTGTCGCGCACGGCGTTGGAGACGCCCAGCAAGGCGAGGCGATGACGAAAAAAACTCGCAAACGCGCGCCGGGAGAAGCGTTGATAGTCGTCAAAGGCGTGGTGTACGCCAATGACCGGCAAGCGGGTGGCCAAAAGAGCGATATAGATGGGTTTGAAACGATGAGCAATGCAAAAACGAAAACGCCGCGTCGCGCTGATCCGGCGAAGCGCAAGGACGGCCCGCAACTTGAGATGACGAATCTCCGCGCTGGAAAATCCCAGAAAAATCACTTCATCGGACGCACAACCCTGCGTCACCTCCTCGCTGGGCGCACCGGTCAGGAAGATCGTCGTGACGCGATACGGGGCGCCCTGAAAAAGGCTCGCGTATTGCCGGGCGCAATCCAGAAAAGGGCCATCGTAACCGTGGCAGAACTGTAGAACCTGCGGCGCGTTCACATCCGGCGCGAATCGAGCGGAACTGCAAGACGGCATCAGCTTTCCTCGAACTCTTCGAAATAATCCAGATCCAGCCGCTTGATTTCCAGCCTGCGCCTGACGGATACGCCGACCTTGTATTCGATCGCCAGTTTCACAAGCTCTGTACCGTCGATCAGCTTGACGCGCTGGTTTCGCACTTCGGTTGCGATTTCTTTCGCGTCGTTGGTATATCGACTGGTGGTCACGAATACGCCACGGGTAGCCCCTTTTCGGGCAAGCGCGCCGATAGAGCCGTTGATGTCGGGAGCGCGCATGGGCTCGCCGCGGTGGTGGAGTGACGTGTTCAACACCACGCCGTTGCCGGTGAGCTTTTCCGGTTCCGCCATCAGGTCGCAATAGCGCGGATTGAATTCGCGCCGCAGAACCTGGGCGCGGGAAGCGCCGTCTTCATGGACGACTTCCGGTACGCGGGTTTCTCCATTCTTCCTTGACTTCAAAAGTAAACGTCATGAAAGGCAGCGAGATGGCCGCTGCCGAACATTTGCGGCCCAAACGAATAATAGTAGCAAGAAAACAGGGAGGTAGTTGAACAAGTCCGGCGGTTTCGCGCCTGGTCCATCCAACAAGGGGAACATTACCGGGGTCGGCGATCACGGGAGAGATGCTTGGGAGCGCGGTCCGCGAGGAAACGGGGCGTTGGCGAGAGCGGGCTCATGGGCCGCGAGCCTCTGATTATCGTCATTGCAAGAGGTTTTCGCTCCGTGGCAATCCATGCGGCCCATGGATTGCTTCCCGCCACATTTCCTCGCGGTCGCGATGACGATTGATTTAGAGTTTCCAAAGGGCGCGTGAGAAAGGGAGGTCTGCGCCATCATCATATGAGACACATAAAGTTAATCTGCTATAATGGACATCCGGCTCGTTTCAAATGCGACAAGCGTCCGAATCATTGGCGCATGATACTATTTGCCACCCTGTCCGCCCTGCCCGCTTCCATCCGCCCGTCCCGAACGCCATCATGAGCCGCTACTGGAGTCCTCTGGTCCACAACCTGACCCCTTACACGCCGGGCGAGCAGCCCAGGCTCGCCGACCTCGTCAAACTCAATACCAACGAGAATCCCTATCCGCCATCGCCGCGGGTCGCCGCCGCCATTCGGCAGGAGATCGAGGACGACGGCCTAGCGCTGCGCCTGTATCCGGATCCCGATGCCGATTGTCTGAAACAGGCCGTTGCCGGATATTTCGCCGAGTTCGAAATCACCCCGGCGCAGGTTTTCGTCGGCGGCAACGGCTCGGACGAAGTCCTGGCGCACGTGTTCATGGCGCTCTTCCGGCACGAGCTGCCGATCCTGCTGCCCGACGTCAGCTACAGCTTCTATCCCGTTTACTGCGGACTATACGGCATCGAGCGCGTGACGATCCCGCTCGACGAACGTTTCGCCATCCGGGTCGATGATTACGCGCGGGAGAACGGCGGCATCGTCATCGCCAATCCCAACGCGCCGACCGGGCGTCTGCTGCCCCTCGCCGACATTGAACGCCTGGCCGCGGCCAGCCCGGAATCGGTCGTGGTGATCGACGAGGCCTATATCGATTTCGGCGGCGAGACCGCGATCGGGCTCACGCGCCGCTTTTCCAACCTGCTGGTGGTGCGCACGCTGTCCAAATCGCACGCGCTGGCCGGCCTGCGCGTCGGCTACGCGGTCGGCGACCCGGCGCTGATCGAGGCGCTGGAGCGCGTCAAGAACAGTTTCAATTCCTATCCGCTCGACCGCCTGGCCATCGTCGGCGCCACGGCGGCGCTCTCCGACCGCGAGTATCTGGAAAAAACCCGACAGGCCGTGATACGCAGCCGGACGCTCCTGATCGGCCGTCTGGAACTGCTGGGCTTCGAAGTGCTGCCCTCGGCCGCCAACTTCGTCTTCATCCGCCATCCCCAGCGGGACGCGGCAGATCTCGCCGGAGAACTGCGCCGGCGCGACATCATCGTCCGCCATTTCCGGCAGCCGCGGCGCATCGACCAATACCTGCGCATCACCGTCGGCACCGACGCGCAGTGTGACCTTCTCGTCGCCGCGCTGGAAGAATTCCTTCAACCCGCATCAACTTTTGAATCATGATCCCATCGATTTCTCTCGAAGAAGCCATTCGCAGCCGCCGCTCATTGCGCCGTTTTCTGTCCACGCCGGTCGCCGCCGACACCATCCGCGAGATCCTGGACCTCGCGGCGCGCGCGCCTTCGGGCACCAATGTCCAGCCCTGGAAGGTACACGCGCTGGCCGGAGCGGAAAAGGAAGCCTTGAGCCGGGTCATCTGCGAAAAATACCTGGCCTCTGGCCCCGAAGAAATGGGCTTCGACTACTACCCGAAACAGTGGGCCGAACCATGGCTTTCCCGCCGCCGCAAGGTGGGACTCGATCTGTACGGCCTGCTCGGCATCGCCAAGGACGACAAGGAACGGATGACCCGGTATTGGATGCGCAACTACACGTTCTTCGACGCGCCGGTCGGGCTGATCTTCACCATCAACCGCATTTTCGGGCTGGGAATGCTGCTCGACTACGGCATGTTCCTGGAGAACCTGATGCTCGCCGCGCGGGCGCACGGGCTGGACACCTGTCCGCAGCTCGCCTTCGCCAATTTCCAGGCAACCATCCGACATGTTCTCGGCCTGCCGGAGGACGATCTCATCATTTGCGGCATGGCGCTCGGCTACGCCGACCCCGAGGCGCCGGAGAACCAACTGGTCACGGAACGCGTCCCGGCGGAAAGGTTTGCGGAGTTTCGCGGGTTTGCCTGATCATCTCTCCCGATCGCAGCATTCGATCGGTCCATCGCATTCTCGGGGACGGAATGACCGGAGTCTACCGGGCTGAGTCCCCGAAGGATTTTTCCCGGCGTCGGAGAGCAGTGACCGGTGGCCATGCCGCCGGGAATCCGTTCCCTCCCGGTGGTCCGCCGGTTTCCAGATTCGATACCCCGTATTGGGCGTGTTGCCTATCCTCGAAGGTTGTATGGCCGTAAAGAAAACTTCCGTTTCCCGGCGTTCCCTGAACACATCCGAAACCAAAAACAAACTGTTCAGCACCGCGCTGATGCTGTTTACCCAGCATGGTTTCGACAAGGTGAAGGTCGATGACATCGCCGGATTCGCGGGCGTGTCCAAAGGAACGTTCTACAACCATTTCGCGACGAAGGACGAGGTTCTGGTCGAGCAGTTCAAGCAGATCGACCGGTATTACGATCAGGTTTTCCGGCAGTTGAAGGGTAACGAGGACGCTGCGGAGCGGATGCTGATCCTGGCGAAAGCCATGTGCGATTACTGCGAAAAAGCGTGGGGACTCAACCTGATCAAAATCGTCTATGGAAACCAGATCAGCCTGGGCAAGCACCCCGAGATTCTGTTGAACCGGCAACGCTCGCTTTACTCGATCCTGACCGACAATGTCACGCGCGGAAGGGCAGAAGGCATTTTCACGAGCGCCATGCCCGTCGAAGAGCAGGTCGACAGGTTCGCCCGCGGCGCAAGGTCCGCCCTGTACGAATGGTGTCTGAGCGACGGCAGCATCGATCTCGAAAAAACGTGCCGGCAGTTGTTTCTGTCGATCATGGACAATCTTCGCCGGCAGGAACCCGGAAAGACCGGCGACGAGTAGAAGCTTTCCGGCGCGGCTCATCGATGGGCAAGGCGCCCGTCATCGATTACGTTTTGCCGCGTGAATCCGCGGCGTGCCGTTCCGGTATGGAAGGCCGCCTTGCCGCCCGGTCGCAGGCTCCCACCGGGTTGAGGCTGGACCGGGCTCCCCGTGACGAGGGATCTTTCGAAACGTCGCGCCCATGGAAGCCCAGGAACGGCTTGCGCGATTTGCCGACGCCGTGAATCCGTCCCTCGGTCGCCGGACATTTTCCCGCTCCCACGCCGGCTCCGCCCGTGCTTTGACTGACCATAGTCCAATATAAATATTACTGTCGACACGGAAAGAGGCAAAAATCCATTGATATGAAACGATTTTTAAAAAATAGCTTGAAATTTTTCTGACTTGAGTATAATATTTACTCTGAAATTCAGATGGTTTTTGATAAATATTGTTAATTTTCAAATAGTTATATAGCAGGAAAATAATCAGTTTATGACTCAAGTACAGTTTATCAACGAACGCACAGGAGGGAAGAGTGGCAAGCATCTATGAGTTGGATCAGGCCGTTCGCCTCATCAGGGACGGAGACACCGTTCTTGCCGGGGGGTTTTACGGGAACGGCACGCCGGCCTTGATCGTGGATGAGCTGATCAGGCAAGGGCAGAAAAATCTCACGATCGCCAACAATGACGGCAATACGACGGAGAAGGGGGTGGGCAGGCTGATTGCCTCCGGACAGGTAAAAAAATTCATCTGCTCATGGTGCGGGCGGCTGGGCATTCTTCCGCAACTCGTGGATGAGGGAAAAATCGAACTCGAACTCTGTCCGCAGGGCACATTCGCCGAACGCATCCGCGCGGCAGGATTCGGTTTGGGCGGAGTCCTGACGCCCACGGGGCTCGGCACGATCGTCGAGGAAAAATGGGCGGAGCGTGTCACCCTGAACGGCAGGGATTGGCTGTATCACGCGCCGTTGAAAGGAAACGTCGCCATCGTCGAAGCCGACCGCGCCGACACCGAGGGCAATCTGGTGTTTCACCTGACACAGCGAGCGTTTTCCCAGGTCATGTGCTTCGCCGCGGATCTGGTCATCGCCGAGATCAACCGTCCCATAGAACCCGCTGGAAACATCGATCCACAGGACGTGCACGTTCCCGGAGTCGTCGTCGACATTTTGGTGCAGGGAAAAGGAGGCAACCATGAACAGTAAGGAATTCATCGCGCGCCGCGTCGCCAGGGAATTCAAGTCCGGCGATCTGGCCAATCTCGGCGCCGGAATCCCCGGCCAGGCCGCCAAATATCTGGACCCCGCGGTGAAAGTCTATCTCCATGCCGAAAACGGCATCGTCGGCGCCGGGCCGTGGCCCGCGGACGAGCCGATCGACGTTTTCAGCACGGATGCCAGCGAAAACCCGGTTTCCATCGTTCCAGGCGGAGCCATCGTCGATAGCTGCACGTCGTTCGGCCTCATTCGCGGGGGGCATTTGCAGACCACGGTACTGGGCGCCATGCAGGTCGACATGGAAGGCAATCTGGCCAACTGGCTGGTGCCCGGCGGAAAAATGGCCGGCATGGGCGGCGCCATGGATCTGGTCTGCGGCGCCAAGCGCGTCGTCATCGCGATGGAACACTGCGCCAAGGATGGCAGCCCGAAGATACTCAGGAAATGCACTTTCCCCCTGACCGGGCTGCGCGTCGTCACTTCGATCATCACGGAACTGGGCTATTTCGACGTCACGCCCGACGGGCTGGTCCTGAAGGAAATCGCTCCGGGCGTCACGCTCGAAGAGATCACGCGGAAGACAGAAGCCCCATTCGCCGTCAGCCCGACGCTGAGCGAAATGACCGTCGACTAGGAGAGCAAGATGAGAAAGATTTCAATCCTCGGCATCGGCGAGACGAAAATGGGCCGCCTTGCCGAACGTTCGCTGCGCGATCTGATCCAGGAAGCAGGAAACAAGGCCATCGTCGACGCCGGCATCGAAAAAAAAGAGATCGATGCCCTTTATGTAGGCAATTTCAACAGTTCCTACCTGTGCGGACAGGGGCACATGGGTTCGCTGGCAAGCGAAGCGCTGGAACTGGGAAACATTCCCACCGTGCGCACCGAGGGCGCCTGCGCTTCCGGCAGTCTCGCCTTCCGCATGGCCGTGATGGGTATTCAGTCGGGCACTTACGACATCGCGCTGGTCGGCGGTGTCGAAAAAATGACGCACCGGAACACCGCGACGGTCACCACCGCCATCGCCTCGGCGATGGATTACGAACTCGAAGCCATGCAGGGATTCACCTTCCCCGCCAGCTTCGCCATGATAGCCCATCGTTATTTCCACGAGTACCGCGACGTAAAGCGCGAAATGGGCATGTGCGCCTACAACGCGCATCAGAACGCCCTGCTGAACCCCGACGCGCAAATGCACAAGGACGTGACGCTGGAAAAAATACTCGCCGCGGATCTGATTGCCTCGCCCCTGTCCCTGTTCGATTGCTCGCTGGTCACGGACGGCGCGGCATTCGTCGTGCTGGCCGCCGCCGATGCCGCCAGGGGCCTGCGGGCGAAACATCGCACCATCGAGCTGGCCGGCTCGGGCCACGCCGGGGACACCTTGGCGCTGGCGTCCAAACCGGTCATCACCAGTTTCGCCGCGACCAAGGCAGCCGCGGCGCAAGCCTATTTCCAGGCGAACCTGAAGCCACAGGACATCGACTTCGCCGAAGTCCATGACTGTTTCACCATCACCCAGATCATCAACACGGAAGACCTGGGCTTTTTTGAAAAGGGAAAAGGCGGCGACGCCGTGGCCGAGGGAATCACCGCGCTGAAAGGAAAAAAACCCATCAATCCCAGCGGCGGGCTCAAGGCCAAAGGCCATCCCATCGGCGCCACGGGACTGAGCCAGATCTACGAAGTCGTCACCCAACTGCGCGGTGACGCCGCAAAGCGTCAGCTGGCGAAGGCGGACATCGGCCTGGCGCACAACCTGGGCGGCACGGCCGGGACATGCGTGATCAATATCTTTCGGGGGCAATGAACATGAAGACCGCGAAAATCTATACCTATTCCATCCTCTTCTCGTCGTCCGAGGAATTCCAGGACAAGGTTCCCTACCTCAGCGCGATCCTGGAAATGGACGACGGACAGCGCTTTGCCAGCCTGATCGAGGGATATCGGCCGGACATGGAAATACGCATCGGCCAGGAGGTGAAGGGGATTGAAAAAGAAGAAAACGGCGCGCCGCAATTTTCTTTCTAGCGCTGAATGAGCACGGGCTGTATTCAATCGGCCAAGCACAGGGAAAACGGACAACCGATTGAATACGGCATTCAAAAACCAATGCAAACAAATATTGTCAGGAGTGCGTTATGACAACGCAGATGAATAGAAGCAAAATGGATGCCTACATCGGATTTTTTCTGAAATGGATGCCGGAATCATTCTTCATTTGCCTGATCCTCACCATCATCGTCGCTCTGATGTCGTTGACCATGACGGATACTCCCTTTTGGAGTTTCAGCCCCAAAACGGTGAGTGTCATTTCCGCATGGACCGGGGGATTCTGGTCATTACTGGCATTCACGATGCAGATGGTGGTTCTGTTGGCAACCGGAAACGCGGTCGCGGCATCTCCGCCCGCGATCAAAGCCATGGGCGCGCTTGCGCGTTTGCCCAGGACACGCGCCCAATTTCTCATTCTGGGTGCGGCCGTGTCCGCGATTCTGGGCTATATTCATTGGGGACTCGGGATGATGGGCGCGATCGTCCTGGGGCGCCAACTCATGGTGCAGGCCAAGCTCAAGGGCGTCAAGCTGCACATGCCTTCCATGGTGGCAACCGTCTTCATGGCGTTTCTGCCGTCGTCCGCGGGCATATCCGGCGCAGCGCCGCTGTTTGCCGCGACGCCGAACTATCTGAGAAACCTGGTGGATGCGTCCTACAAAGCGCTGACGCCGGAGACCGTCCCACTCGATATGAGCGTCGCCACACCCGGCTTCATCATGCTGTTGGCGGTCTGCATGACCATCGTCGTCGTTTTCAACATCATCATGCATCCCAAAAAAGAAGATCAGATCATCGAAATTGACGACGAAACCGTGAAGGCAACCACTTCGGGCGCCTCGAATATCCAGATCGACCGCAATACTCCCGCGGAAAAGGCGAATGCCTGTCGCTGGGTCATGTATCTCTTCGGAAGCGTAGGTCTGGCTTACAGCTTCGTGGCCTTGTACAACGTGGGATTGGCTGGGCTCAACCTCAATGTGTTCAACTTCCTTTTCATTTCACTGGGTCTTCTGCTCAACGCGCAGCAAGGACCGGAATATTATGCGAAGCTGATACAGGAAGGGATCATGGGCACCTGGGGATTCACCCTGCAGTTTCCGTTCTATGCCGGCATCTTCGGCATCATGAACGCCACGGGGCTGGGAATCGTCATTTCCCACTTCTTTACGTCCATCGCCACAGCCCAGACCTGGCCCGCGATAGCGTTCGTGTATTCGGCACTGCT
>JAITIQ010000098.1 GCA_031279425.1 Accumulibacter sp. | reverse complement strand
AACGTGCGCAACTACTTCACCACGATCAACCGGCAGGGCGCGGCCTGCTTTCCCAGCGGGACGCGCAGGGATTGCCGCGGCGAGACTTCCGAGGCCGGCCTCGCCCGACAGGGCAGGCGTCTCGTCGAGGTCATCCGCGCGCTCGACGCCGACATCGTCGGCTTGGTGGAAGTCGAAAACAACGGCGAGATGGCCGTGCGCGAGCTGGTCGACGATCTCAACGCCGCTCTCGGCGCCAGGGTCTACGCCAGCGTGAAAATGCCCGCGGGCGGCACCGGCTCCGACGCGACACGAATCGCCATGATCTATCGGCCGGACCGCCTTTCCACCGTCGGCGGGGCGGTCAGCGATGCCGGCCCGGCGCACGCCCGTCCACCGCTGGCGCAGACCTTCGCTGCGGCGAACGGGAGAAAAATCCGGGTCGCCGCGGTTCATTTCAAGTCGAGGGCAGGCTGCCCCGCGGCGTCCGATCGGCGCCGCGCCAGCGACGCCGATCGGGGACAGGGCTGTTGGAACCAGCGCCGGACGCGGCAAGCCGTGTCCCTGGTTCGATTCCTGAACCGCGACAGAATCCCCACGCTGATCGTCGGTGATCTCAACGCCTACGGTAAGGAAGACCCGGCGCTCGCTTTCACGAGGAACGGCTTCGTTGATGAAGTGGCGCGTTTCAACGATTTTGCCTACTCCTACGTTTTCGACGGCAGATCCGGCTATCTCGACCACGCCCTGGCAAGCCCCGACCTGGACCGATACGTCACGGGTACCGCCCACTGGCACATCAACGCCGACGAACCGCCGACCGCCGGAGACGGCGCCTACCGTTCTTCCGACCACGACCCCGTGCTGGTCGGCATCGATTTCGGCAGGCGCTGATTCGCGCGCCGGGACAATGCTATACGAAGAAATGGCATCCTATTCATGAATCCATGGATTCGGATCGCAGCGCGTTTTCGGGCGCTCGGCGGAAATCATGAAAAACGTTGATTTTCAACCGGATAAAGAAATATTCGAAGCTGGCACGCTTCTCGCTATAATCCACTCGAACACGCTATTTCTGGCTAGGCTCACAGGCCGGGGTTCCAAAGCCCCGCCGGTGCGCGAAGGCCGGTCTCACTGTCGTCTTCGCGTATGCCGCCCGCCCGGAAAGGCGAGTTCACGCCGTTTTGGATAGCCCAGTTGGTAGAGGCAATTGGTCAAAAACCAATAGGTCGCGGGTTCGACTCCCGCTCCAAGACACATTCGGATAGCTCATTGGGTAGAGCAATCGGCTCATAACCGATCGGTCGCGGGTTCGACTCCCGCTCCAAAAACAAGCTCTGAAAAAGCTTGTCGTCATGCAGTCCCCGCCGGCCGCGGATGGCGCAAGCCTCCGCCGCCGGCCCGGCCAGGCTCCCGGCCCGCGCCGGCGGCACGGTTCGAGACGCGGGGCGGCGTGGCGGGACGACGAGGCAAGGTGTCCGGCGATTGTTGCCCGGACGCCGCGCCAAGGCGCCCCGCCCGCTTCCCCGGCGGCTCCGCCGACCCGCCCGCGCCGAAAGGGTGGCCCGCCGGGCCGGCGAGAAGCCGGCAACATTCGAAGGAGATGAAAAAAATGCTGAAAAAATTCGTTGTGCGCGTGAATGAAAAAGGCATCCTGACGCGCGATGGCGACTTCCGCCAAATCCTGGGGCCGGGGCGTTACCGCTTCCTGCCGTTCGGCGGCAAGGCCGCGGTGAACAGCCACGCGGTGGATTCGGTCATGCCGGACGAGGCGGTGGTCGATTACCTGCTGCAAAACCAGCCGCAGGAGGCGGAAGAACACTTCATCGCCATGATCCTGAGCGACGGCGAGGTCGGCCTGCGCTTCGAGAACGACGCGCTGGTCGAGGTGCTCCCGCCGGGCGCGCGCCGTTTCATCTGGAAAGGTCTGAAACAGCATCGGCTGGAACGTTTCGACCTGGCCGCCTCCGCGGAACTGCCGGCGGCAATCGCCGTCCGGCTCAACGCCGCCAACCTGAAAAGCCGCGCCGTGGCGGGACTGGAGGGTATCCTGATCGTGCAGGTGCCGGCCTACCACGTCGGCGTGCTGCGCGAGGACGGCCACGTCGCCGCGTTGCTCTCGCCGGGCATGAGGGCCTTCTGGCGTTTCAATCGCGACATCCAGGCGGAGATCGTGGATACGCGCCTGCAAGTCATGGAGGTGAGCGGCCAGGAAATCCTGACCAAGGACCGCGTCGGCCTGCGCCTCAATCTCGTCGCGAGCTGGCGCTTCACCGACGTGGAAACCGCCTTCGCCAAGGCCGGAAAACCAGCCGATTACCTGTACCGGGAATTGCAGTTCGGCCTGCGCGCCGCAGTGGGAACGCGCAGCATCGACGCCATCCTGGAGAACAAGCAGGACATCGACGGGATGGTCGCCGCCCACATCGCGGGCAAGCTCGCCGGTTTCGGCATCGAGGTTGCCAGCCTCGGCGTGCGCGACATCGTGCTGCCGGGCGAGATGAAGGATATCCTCGCCCGCGTGGTGGAGGCGGAAAAGTCGGCGGAAGCCAATGTCATCCGCCGGCGCGAGGAAACCGCCGCGACGCGCTCGCTTCTCAACACCGCCAGGGTGATGGAGGACAACCCCGTCGCCCTGCGCTTGAAAGAGCTGGAAACGCTGGAACGGGTGGCCGAGCGCATCGACCACATTTCCGTCTTCGGCGGACTCGACCAAGTGTTGAACGGGCTGGTGAGCCTGAAGGCGGGATAAGTCCTGCCGAATGGATGAATTGCCGCGTCGCGCAGCCCGAGCTATAACGAGTGTGATTATCATGCGCATTGGTTTGTGCGTCCTTCTGGATGGCCACGGCCTCTGGCCCTCGCCATGATGAAACTTCCGGTTCCCCTCGCCCCCCGCAGGGGGGAGAGCAACTGTCTTCCGGGTCAAGAGCAATGAAGAGCTTCATCCCAGGCTTTTCCGGTTCGGACCATGGCATTGAGGATGGTCAGGAGTTTGCGCATACAAGCGACGATAGCGACCTTCCTGGGTTTGCCCG
>JAITIQ010000022.1 GCA_031279425.1 Accumulibacter sp. | reverse complement strand
CCAGCTCATTCAGCCCTTTGCCGATATCCTCTTGCAACTGGTTCCACTGCACCGCCGCGGAGCGGGCCGTGCGAGAGAGGCTGGCCTCTTCCTCTTTCGAGAAACCGCTGGTGATGGCGATGTCCTTCATGCGATCCTCGAAATTGGCGGCGAGCTTGATCGGCGCGGCGGCGACGTAGGCCAGCGCAGCGGTTTCCATCATTTTTCCGCGTAGGGAGGCGCGTCTGGCCTCGTTGTTGGCGATGGCCGCCTGGGAGCGCCCCAGTGCCACGGTGCTGGCGCGCAGGCGCTTCAACAATTGCTCCTGCTTCGCGTACTGCGCGTGCAGTTGGTCGAGTTCGGGCTTGGCCATGCCCGCCGAGTTCTTGAGGACTTTCCCCAATTCGCTCTGCTGGTTCTTCAGCTTCTTCGTGGCATCGGAAACGCGTTGCATCACGCCCTTCAGATTGCCGAACACCGACATCGCCCCGCCCGCGGCCGCGCCAACTTGGATCAAAAGCGAGAGTTCGCTTGCCATTTTTTCGCGCTATCCTATAATTTCAGCCATGAAACAAAACAAATTCGCTGACCTGGAAGACAAGCTGGAGGAAACCGGCCTGGGGTTGATCATAGCCCCCTGTCTTTTCATCACTCTCATCTATTTTTGGATGGATACGGGCACATTCTGGGGCGCGATCTTCATAACTATTCTTGGCTCACTTTTCTTTGGCGGAATTCCCGCTTTCCTGGTTGCCGTGGTCATCACGCTCTTCGCCCGCCGCGATTACGACGCCTGATTTAGAAGACAGAAAGAAGACAGAAGACAGTAATTTTTGCGGGCGCGAAGCGCCCGGTAACTGACTGTCCTCTGTCCTCCGACCTCCCGAAACCTACCACCCCGCCGCCCGGACAAACAGCGCGTCGACGGCTGCCTCGTCGAGCGAGAGCATCGGGATCAGGGCCTGCACCAGCGGCGAATCGCGGCGGACTTCGGTAGCGAATTCCCACTCGATCCGGGCGGCCTCGCCCGTGGCGCCCTCCATGGCGGCGACGGCCGTATTCACGCCCTCGTACAGCCCTGCTTCGAGCAGCGCGAGGCGGGCCTGGCGCATGGAGACCACGGCGGGCGGCGGGGAATCGGCCAGCACCGGACGGCCCGCATCCCGGCCTGGTCGTGCCGCTTCTTTCTGCGTCAACCGCCCTTCGTTCCAGCTTCCGGTTCTCCTGTAACCGCTCTGTCCGTCTCATCTGTCGCCTCCTCAAGGTGACCATGACGACCGGACAGATATGCTACAAACACTTAACCAAGCTATAACTCCTTGATTAAAAAAGAGGACTACGCTATTCCCGCATCAGGAATGGACTCAATCGTGGACTTTTTCCCTTTTCCCATTCGCTGGTAAGCGGGTTTCTTGCCCGCCGTCCACCTGAATCCATTGCCTTCCTGCGAGGGGGGCAGTGTAATCCCAAAGTGATGGATCGTCCGGCATCCCCAAGGCCATCGCATCTTCGTCGCTCGTTCCGATGCAGTTCCGCGCAGCGAGGTTGATCGTCACCCCGCCGTGAACCGGGATGATTCCGAGTGGAAAAGCGGCCACGCGGTTCCTGCCGTCCGATCCGGTCGGAATCGAACCGGCACGGCTCATCCTCTGGAAAGATGAATCGGTCATCGCCGAACTGTTGGCATCTGTAGCCCGTGCGCCGCAAGGAAGCGCCCGGAGGCATCGCTGCGCTGACCACTTGAAGTCTCATTTTCCCGATGTCCGGTCTATCCTTCGACTGGAATCGATTTTTTGCCTTCAGTCACGATGATTTGTTAGGTCGGAGAAAACATCTCAATGGAGACAAATTCATGAAACTGCGCTACGTCCACCCAAGGAAACGAATCGAGCCGGCGCGGCGATCCCGCCGGCCCTCCGCAAGCGGATATTTGCGGGGAACGCGGTGGAAGCGCGGACGCTCAAAGGGATGCTGGATGGACTCGAAGCGCCGCAAGGCGCTCTGGTGATCATGGATCGGGGAATCGCCACGGAAGAAAACGTTTCATGGCTGAAGAAGAAAGGCTACTACCGCTATCTGGTGATGTCGCGTGGGGGGCGCGTGAATTCGACGCCGAACGAGCGAAATCCTTCACCAGCGCCACGGGCGAATCGTTGCGGATCAGCCGAGAAGACGACGGCGAGAAAGCGCGGCTCACCGTGACCTTCAGCCAACGCGATGGGCGAACCCTGAACGTGCGCAAGATCACCCGCCCCAAACCCGATCCACTGCGCCTCTATCAAACCCCTGGCATCTCCCCTCTCCCGGCGGAACACGCAAATATCAGATCGCTTGCGTACATCTCATCCTCCAGATCACTCAGGAACGAGATACCCCAGCATCTTTCATGCCTGCTTTTTTAAAACAGCTTCTAAAGATTCATTTAATGCTCGGTATAACTCGCAAATCAGAAAAGCCTCTTCGCCCCGGTTGTAATGGAGACGGCTGGGGCATTCACCGGGACATCGGCCATGCAGGGCGCATTGGCGGCAATGGGGGCCGGTTAGTTTGAGACGGATCAGCGAACTGGCCGTTGCGTTCGGCGTCTGCGTTCCGAAAAGGAATTCGGGCGAGTCCGAAGTCTGGCCGCAGGGGTAGGTCCATCCGTCCGGCCTGACCGCCAGGCTTTCGCCCCGGCAGGCGTGGCAGAAATCGCCTTGGTGACCAGCCATCCTGTCTCGCAGCAATTCCTTTTCCCGCCAGACCAAGGGACGGGTACGCTGCCGGTTGATCAGCACCAGGCGTTCGTCCAGTTTCCTGATGTTCGGGGCTAGATCGCCAACCTGGACTGGCTCGACCTGGGCACGTCCCTTTTTGACCAGAAGATCCAGGCCGAAACCCCGCGCGTGGGCGAAACCGGCCAGAACCAGCGGCAAATCGGCGATGAACCCGACATTGGCTCGGCTGAGCACCGCGGTGACATTGAAATCCACTCCGCGTGTTTCCAGCAGTCTCAAGCCTTCGAACGATTCCCTCGAACCGCCACGGGTGAGTTCATTGATCGCCGGCGGGCCATCCAGACTCATGCCGACCTCGATGCCTTGCGTTTGGCACAGGGCCAACAGTTCAGGCGTCAGCAGGGTGCCGTTGGTCTGCACGGCCAGCGTGACCGGGCGTGACAGGCGGCGGGCCTCTTCCGCCGCCTGTGCCAGGAGATCCGGCCTGAGCGTCGGTTCGCCGCCAGTGAACTGTACGTGCAATGGCTCTGACCCGTCGGAAGCCAACGCGAAAGCGCGCCCGAGAATTTCCGGCGTCATGTCCGCGCCGGTTTCGTTACCGTTGTAACAGTACCGGCAGCTCAGGTTGCAGCGGGTCGTCAGAATGAGAATGAGATAACGGACGGTCATGATGAATTGTTCAGCTTTCGAGACGCCCGTGTCAAGAACATCAGGAAACTCCGGCAGACCTTCGGAAATCCCTCGAAAAACCTCGCTTGCCTTGATTGGCGAGATGGTCTACATTCCTCGTCCAGAAACAGGTGTGATTCATTTCACCCGAGAGGGAAGCTTGTGAGAATCAAGCGCGGCCCCACCGCTGTCATCGGGGACTGAACGGCGCATCAAGGCCACTGGTCGAATGACCGGGAAGGCGTGCCGGGAGGAGCGATCCGAGAGCCAGAAGACCTGCCTGTTTTCAGCGCGGGATGTGCGGTCTTGCGGATGAGGCCGGCTCGCGGGTTCGTCTTTGGCATCGGGCTTTGCGGGCCGAAGCGGGGCGGATGGTCACGTTCGGGATAAAACGCCGGGTATCCTGGATTGTCATGCAATTCAGATGTCATTTATCTCGAACGTGGTCGTCATGCCTGCCGGATCGTCCTTTCTCCCCTTGACCGTGGGTTTCCTGGCCCTGAGCCTCGCGCTCGCGCTTTTTCGCGCGGCGCGTGAATTTTCCCGCTGGGCGCTCTTTCCAGCGATGGCCTGCGGCGTGGCTTATCTCGCCTGGCGCTATTGGGGAAGCTGGCCGATGACGCCGATGCATCTCGGCACGGCCGGGCTGCCGCCGCTACTGGTCGCCCTTGGGCTTGCCTGCGCCGGCGCTTCTCCCGAAGCGCGCTTCGTTCGTCTCGGCTGCATCGTCCTGGCGCTGTCGCTGGGCTTCGCTTCGTTGCTCTTCCCCAAGGATTTCTATCTGCCTTTCCTGAAGACCGCTTCGCTGTTTTCGCACGCGCATCTCTGGTTCACCCTCGCCGCCAAGTCGGCGCTGATCTTCTCGGGGCTGTGGTCGGCGGGCTGCCTGTTCGGCGGACGCGAGGACTCGGCGAGCCAGCGCCAAGCCTGGAACTGGCTGGTTGGTGGTTTCGGGCTGTGGACACTGGCGATGTTCGCCGGCGAAATCTGGTCCTATCGCGGCTGGGGCGTACCAGTGGTCTGGGAGGACGCGACGATCATCGCTTTCACCGCCACTTGGTTCTATTGCATCGGCCTTTTGCATCTGCATTTGACCGGGGGCTGGCCGGCCAGGGTACGGCATTGGGCCTCGGTTGCCGGCGTGGCGCTGATCCTGGTGCTGAATTGCAGCAACGACTTCGGGCCTTTTCGCCCACCATTGGGGTGAGCCACGATGATCGTCATCAGGGAAATCTGGAACCGGGCTGGCAGCCCGAATGTGATGGTCGCCCTGTGCGGCCTGCTGGCGCTGGATCTCGCGTGGGCCTGTTTCGGTCTGGAAAGGAATCTGCCTCTTTTCGCTCCAATGGGCGACGTCGGTCTGTATAAATGGCTGTTGACCTACGCGCTGCACAATCTCAAGGAAAGTACCTGGTTCCTGCTCATGCTCGTCCTGCTGACCCTGCTGGCGGTCAACGTTTTCATCTGTACCACCGAGCGCATGGCACGAATGATCCACGGGAAGAATTGGAAATTCCGCTCGCTCGGGCCGCACGTCATGCACTACGCCATGCTGGTAATTCTGCTCGGTTATCTCTTCAGTTACCTCTTCTCGTCGAGTTATCCGGGTAACGCGCTGAGGCCGGGCGCCAGCCTCGATCTGCCCGAAGGCGGCGGAAAGATCGTTTTCCTGGGCGCCGAGCCCATTGCATATCGCGGCGCGCGGATGGAATTTTTCGACGGCTACATCCTCGATCCCGGAATCCGGCTAAAGCTCGTTTCCGAAGGTGAGACCAGGGAAGCGAAGCTGGCTTTCAACCATCCGATCTGGTTCAGTGGTTTCGACATTCATCTGATCGACTTTTACCCGCGCAAGGCGGGTCAAGATTTCCGATGGATCAAGCTGGTCATCCGCCGCGACCCGTCCTCGGCCGTTTACCTTTCCGGCCTGGGCCTCTTTTTCACCGGTTTGCTTCTATACGGAGTGGATATGTTCTGCAAGAGAAGCGCGCGAGGCGGTCATGGGCAAAATTAGGCTGCTGGCCCTGGTTTCCGTCCTTCTCCTGAGCGCGGCCTGCGACCGGCTGGCCGAGAAAGCCAGGGAAAACTTCATCAACATGGGCGATTTTTCCATCGAGAACAAGGTGGATTACACCGAGGCGCGCGACGGCGCCGGGCGCATCCTGGCGCTGGTGCCGCGTGGACAGCCGCACCCGCCGGGGTTCGCGCCGACCCGGGTGATCGAGACGCCAGTGCGCCGGGTCGTGGCCTACAGCTTCTTCGACGTGGGCATCCTGCGGGCGCTGGGCGAGGCCGACACCGTGGTCGGCGTGACGACGCCGGAGAGCGGCTGGTTCGTCGACGAAATGAGGAAAGGATTCGCCGAGGACCGTGTCACCTACGTCGGCGAGCCGGACGCCCTCGACTACGAACGTGTCGAGGCGCTGCATCCGGACGTGGTCATGACCTGGGACCCTTCCATCGTGCCGATGATGGATGAATTGGGCATCCCGGTGCTGGTGACCTCGACGCCCCTGGCGACGTGCCTTGCCACGCACATCCGCTTCGCCCAGTTCCTGGCGCCGTTCTTCGGGCGAGAGCGGGAGGCGAAGGTGTTTTACGAGCGCGTGGCAAGATCCCTGGAAGACATCCGCGAGCGAACCCGTGGCCGACCCAAGCCCAAGGCGATGTGGGGCGACATCTATGAAAAGCGGGTGCTGGTCGAGCCGGGCAACGCCTGGGTCGCCGAACTGGTCGGCTTGGCGCAAAGCGATTATCTCTTCGACGACGTCTACGGCACCTCGTGCATCGAAATTTCGCTGGAACGCTTTCTTTACAGCGGCAACGACGCGGACATCTATTTCACGTATCGCAGCGTCAAGGACGGCATCGTCTCCAAGGACGCGCTGGTGCGCATGAATTCGCTCTTGGCCTCGCTGAAGCCGCTGGGGCCGAACGGGCGGGCCTATTCGCCGCTACCGCATTATTCCCAGAGCGCCGACCGGCTCGACGACATTCTGGTGGAAATCTCGGCCATCCTGCATCCGGAAGCCTATCCGGACTACAAGCTGCAATTCTTCGTCGATCTGCCGGATCACGATCCCATTGTCCAGGCCAGGGGTAATCAGCCATGACGACACTTGCGACACTTACCGTTCCCCACGATCCGTTCACGCTCGCCGTCCGGCGCCACCGCAGGGTCTTCTACGCGTTGAGCCTGTTGGCTCTCCTCCTGATGGGCGCCAATCTGGCGATCGGCTCGATCGACTATTCGCTCGGGCAGGTCGTCTCGGCGCTGCTCGATCCCGGCGCAACGAACGATCTCGGCTTCATCGTCTGGAAAATCCGTCTGCCGCGCGTTCTTGCCGCGGCGATGGGCGGGGCTTATCTTGCCGCGTCCGGCTTGTTGTTGCAGGTCTATTTTCGCAACCCGATCGTCGGCCCGTTCATCCTCGGCATTTCCTCCGGCGCGACGGTGGTCGTCTCGATCGTCATGCTCACCGCCACGGGGATGCAGATGGCCTTCGCCACGCCCTTCCTGACCACCTTCGCCGGTTGCATCGGCGCCTACGCCGTGATGCTCATCATCGTCACCGTCGCCGCCAGGGTCAGGAACGGCGCCACGCTGCTGATCGTCGGCCTGATGATGGGCTATCTCTGCGGCGCGGTCGCCTCGATTCTCACGGCGCTGGCCGAGAAGGGCAAGATCAAGGGGTTCGTGCTGTGGACGATGGGCAGTTTTTCCGGTTTCAAATGGGTGGAAATCGGCATCCTGTTCTTTTTCGGCGGTGCCATCCTGCTTTCCATTTACCTTCTCAGCAAACCCTTGAACGCCTTTTTGCTGGGTGAGGATTACGCCGCGTCGATGGGAGTTGCCATCCGCCGTTTCCGCCTGTTCATCCTGCTCGCCGCCTCGTCGCTGGCTGGCCTCGTGACCTCGATGGCAGGGCCGGTGGCCTTCGTCGGGCTGGCCGTGCCGCACATGGCGCGCCTCTCCTTCGGCACCTCGGACAACCGCGTGCTGGTGCCGGGCGCGGCGTTGATGGGCGCGGCGGTGACCAGCCTGTGCGACCTGATTGCGCGCATGTGGCTCAACCCGGTCGAACTGCCGCTATCGGCGATCACCGCCTTCTTCGGCGCGCCGATCGTCATCTGGCTGCTGTTGAAGAGAAGAGGAGCGCGTTTGTGAACGACCTTGGTCTGATCCGCAGCGAAAACCTGGCCATCGGCTACGGCGCGGTGGTGCTTTCCGGGATGAATCTCGACATCGGCGCCGGGCAGTTCGTCGCCCTGCTGGGACCCAATGGCTCGGGCAAGACCACGCTGTTGCGCACCCTGTCCCGGCACATCGCTGCGCTGGACGGCCAGATCTGGCTCGCGGGCCGACCGCTGGCCGGGTACACCGCGCTCGAACTGGCCCGCCTCCTGGCCGTGGTGCTGACCGAAAAGGCCGCGCCGCCGCTGTTGTCGGTGCTGGAATACGTCGCCCTGGGACGCTATCCGCACACCGGATTCCTGGGTCGCCTCACCGTGGAGGACATGGCGGTAGTGAGCCGGTCGCTGGCCGTGGTCAAGGCCGTCGACCTGGCGGAACGCTGGGTCGACCAGTTGAGCGACGGCGAGCGGCAGAAGGTGGTGCTGGCCCGGGCGCTGGCGCAGGAACCGAGAATCATGCTGCTGGACGAACCGACCGCCCATCTCGACCTGAAACACCGGATGGAAGTCATGAGCATTCTGCGCGGCCTGTGCCGGGACCGCGGCCTGACCGTGCTGGCGGCGATCCACGAGGTCGACGTGGCGGCCAAGCTTGCCGATCGGGTCATCCTGGTGAAGGACGGGCAACTGGTAGCCGTCGGTTCGCCGGAAGAGGTGATGAGCTCCGGGGCCATCGCCGAACTTTACGATTTCGATGACGCCTGGTTCAGCCGCGAGCTGGGCGGCATGGAAATCCAGAGCGACGGTCGCGCGGGTCGCGCCTTCGTTCTGGCCGACCGGGGCGAGGGCGCCATCATCCATCGTCTGCTGGCCCGCAGGGGTTTTTCTTTCGTCGCCGGTTTTCCGGAGGAAGCCGATCTCGACGCGCACGTGGCGCGGGCGCTCGGGGCAAAGATCATTCATCGGGCCGAACTTCGCCGGGACGGTGGTCTGGAACGGGCGATCGCGGCGTTGGATGCTTGTGATTTTCTGATCGACGCTGGCGGGCCGGCGGAAGAAGCGGGCGTGTATTGCCGGTTATTCGAAGCGGCGCGGGAACACGGCCTGCCCGTTCTGACGCAAAACGCCGAAATGTCCGGCTGTCGCCATTACCGGAGTCTGCCGGAACTCATCGACGCGCTGGAAGAGTTGAGTCAACGGAGTGAAGCGAAAAACCATTGACCACAGAGGCACAGAGAAAGTCAAAAGCGAGAAAGACAGAGAGTGGTTCTGCATTTCTCTTTTGCCTTTCTCGCTTTTCTCTGTGCCTCTCTGGTTAATGGTTTTTTCCTTTTTCATGCAAAGGCATTCGGAATGAAAAAACTGTCGCTGGTCTATTTCACCGCCACCGGAATGGACATCGCGCCACTCTCCGCCGCGGTCGGGCTTTTACGCGCGGATGGGGTGGAGATCGAGGTGGCGGCCTGGACGCATCTCCAGCTTTTCGATGAGGCGCGAATCGACGAGTTCGTCTCCCGGGCACTCGCCGCCGACGCGGTGGTGATGATCCTGCACGGCGGGAAGAAATCCTTTCCGGCCTTCGACAGGCTCACTGCGGCGCTGGCCGAACTCGCGCCAGAAACTCCTCGCCCCTGGATTCACGTGCAGCCGACCAGTGGCGACGACGATTCTCTGGACGTGGCGCGCTCGCTCTGTCCGTCGTCGTTCGGGCAACCGGCCTGGGTAGAAACGGCCCGCTATCTGCGCTACGGCGGACAGCGGAATTTCCATCAACTGTTGCGGCACATCCACGACGAAGTTTTCGCTTCCGGACTGGAATGCGCCGCGCCGGTCAAACCGCCGTTCGAGGGTATTCATCATCCCGATTTCCCCGAGCCGCTGACTATCGAGGATTACCTTGCCGCACGCTACGATCCCGCCAAACCGACGGTCGGGGTCTGGTTCTATCAGTCCTACTGGCTCGACGGCAACCTGGCCTTCATGGACACGCTGATCCGGACGATCGAGGCGCAGGGCGCCAACGCGCTGGCCGTCTTTCACCTGCGCTACAGGGACGCCGAAATCGGCAACGAGGGTTCCGATTACGTGGTGAAGCATTATTTCCTGGACGGGAACGGCAAGCCGCGCATCGACGTGTTGCTGAGTCCGATGGGTTTTTCGATGAACCTCACCGCGCCGGAATATCGGCCGCTGCTACCCTTGCTGGGCGTGCCGGTGCTCCAGACGATCCTCTGCTACGCGCCCAGTGAAGTCTGGCGGGAGAGCGTCCAGGGCCTGCCGACGATGGACGTGTCGATCTCGGCGGCGCAACCGGAATTCGACGGGAATCTCATTACTGTGCCCTTTGCCTTCCGCGAGGAAAAGAGGGTCGACCCGGTGACCCGGGCGCTCCAGGTAAGCTACGAGGCCGACGAGGAACGCACGGCCAAGGTCGTCCGTCTGGCAATCAATTGGGCGCGGCTCAAACGAACGCCGGTGGCGGAGCGACGAGTGGCGATCGTCTTCCACCACTATCCGCCGCGCAACGACCGCATCGGCTGCGCCGCCGGCCTCGATAGTTTTGCCAGCGTCGCCGAACTATTGCGGGCGATGAAGGACGAAGGCTACGAAATCGACCGCCTGTTCGAGGGGAAGGACGAGCTGGCGCACGAACTGCTCGAACGCATGACCTGCGACCGGCGCTGGCTGCCTCCCGAGCAGATGGCCGCGCGCGCCGAGGCAAATGCCGACGCCGCCGTGTACCTGCCCTGGCACGAGGAATTGCCGGCGGCTATCCGCGCCAAACAGATCGAGGATTGGGGAGAGGCGCCCGGCGATCTTTTCGTGCATGAAGGCCGCATGTTCTTCGCCGGACTGAAGGATGGCAAGGTCTTCATCACCATCCAGCCACCGCGCGGTACTCTGGAGAAGGTCGAGGCGATCTACCACGACCTCTATCTTTCGCCGCCGCATCATTATCTTGCGCAATACCGCTGGATCAGGGACGTCTGGCGGGCGCACGCGGTGATCCACGTCGGCAAGCACGGTTCGCTGGAATGGCTGCCGGGCAAGGGACTGGGGCTTTCCGGGAAATGCTACCCGGACCTGGCGATCATGGAACTGCCCAATATCTATCCCTACATCATCAACGATCCGGGGGAAGGCACGCAGGCCAAGCGGCGTTCCTATGCCTGCATCGTCGATCACCTGACGCCGGCCTTCACCAACGCCGATCTCTACGACGAGCTGTCCAAAGTCGAGGGCCGGATCGCCGAATACCATCTGGCCGCCCACGAAGACCCCGGCAAGCTGCCGATCCTGCAAGGTCTGATCTGGGAAGCGGTGGCGGCGGCCAAACTCGACGAGGACCTGGAAATCACCGAGGAGGAAGCCCGGAACGACTTCCCCGCCTTCCTCGAAAAACTGCACGGCTACCTGCACGAGCTTTCCGACACGATGATCGCCGACGGCCTGCACGTTCTGGGGCAGGCACCGGAAGACCAACGGCTGAGCGAGTTCGTCGTCCAGCTCACGCGCCTGGCCAACGGTGAGGTGCCGTCCCTGCGCGAGGCGCTGGCCGAGGCGCTGGGCGTCGATTACGACCGTCTGCTGGACAACCGGGGCCGGCCGCTTCCCGAATACGGAAACCGCAGCGGCGCGGACATTCTCCGGGAAATCCACGAGAAAAGTTCAAAACTGGTGAAAGCGCTGGCCGAGGAAAGTTTTTCCGTGGAAGCGGTGCCACGTCTGCCCAAAACCGTGCTCGGCATCGAGGCGCCGGCGGTCGCCGCGACGCTGGCCTACATCGCCGCAACCCTGGTGCCCAACATCAGGCGTTGCCGCGACGAGATCAGCGCGGCGCTGACCGCCTTGCGCGGCGGCTTCGTCGAACCCGGCCCGTCCGGCGCGCCGAGCCGGGGGCAGGCCGACATCCTGCCGACCGGGCGCAATTTCTACTCGGTCGATCCCAACAAGGTACCCAGCTCCGCCGCCTGGAAGGTCGGCGTGGCCCTGGGCGACGCGCTGATCGAGCGAACGCTGGCCGAAACCGGGAAATATCCCGAAAACGTCGGCATCATCGTCTACGGCACCTCCACGATGCGCTCGCGCGGCGACGACGTGGCCGAAATCCTCTATCTGATGGGCTTGAAACCGGTCTGGCGTCAGGGCGGCACGGTCGAGGGGGTGGAAGTCATTCCGCTCGCCGAACTGGGTCGCCCGCGCATCGACGTGACGCCGCGCATTTCCGGCTTCTTCCGCGATTCCTTCCCGAACCTGGTCGAACTCCTCGACGGGGCCGTCGAGATGGTGGCGCGCCTGCAGGAGCCGCCGGAATCCAACTTCATCCGTCGCCACGTCTACGAGGATCTGGAGGAGTACCGCGTAAAAGGGCTTTCCGAGGAGGATGCCTGGCGCGAAGCGACCTTCCGGGTCTTCGGCTGTCCGCCGGGCACCTACGGCGCGGGCGTCGCCGAACTGGTCGAATCAAGGCAGTGGGAGACGCAGGATGATCTCGGCAACAACTACATCCGCTATTCCGCGCACGCCTACGGGCGCGGCAGCTACGGCCTGACGCGGCCGGACGCCTTCCGCCGCAATCTGGCGCGCATGGACGTGACGGTGAAGAACGAGGACTCGCGCGAATACGACATGATGTCCTGCACCGACTACTACAACTATTACGGCGGCCTGATCGTCGCCGCCAGGACCGTGCGCGGCACGCTGCCGCTGGCGATGATGGGCGACAGCGCCGATCCCCGGCGGGTTGTAATGCGCACCACCTTCGAGGAAGCCAAACACGTGTTGCGCTCGCGCCTCGTCAATCCCAAGTGGCTCACCGGAATGAAGCGGCACGGTTACAAGGGCGCCGGCGACATTTCGCACATGATGGACGTGATGCTCGGCTGGGACGCCACCGCCGAGGTGATGGACGACTGGATGTACGAAAAGGTTGCCCGGATCTACGCGCTGGAAAAGGAGATGAAGGAGTGGATGAAGGAAGTCAATCCCTACGCGCTACAGAACATCCTGGACAAGCTGCTGGAAGCCATCCGCCGGGGAATGTGGAAAGCCGACGCTGACATGGAACGGGAACTGCGCGATGCGTATCTGGAAATGGAGGGCGAGATCGAGGAATGGTCGGATTCGGAACAATGACGATGGAGAACAAGCCCAGTAGCAGTCTCCCCATCGTCGATGTTGCATGTAACGGAGTGACAGGCTATCGTTACATGTAACAGACGATAGGAGATCTCCATGACCACGACCGTTAACGCCAGGGTACAGAAGCACCGGGCCGCACTGCGCGATGCGGGACTGCGCCTGGTGCAATTGTGGGTGCCGGATACGCGCCGGCCCGACTTCCCCGCTGAATGCCGCCGACAGTCCCGAATCGTGGCGCAGGCGGATTTCTCCGACATCGAGACGCAAACGCTCCTGGAGGAGGCGCTGCACGATGTGGAGGGATGGACAGAATGAAACGGGGCGACCTTGTGACCATCGCCATGCAAGGCGACTTCGGCAAGCCCCGTCCCGCGCTGGTCATCCAGTCAGACCTCTTCGACGAACATTCCTCCGTCACGGTGTTGCCCGTGACAAGCCCGTTGGTGGCGGCCCCCTTGTTGCGAATCACCCTCCAGCCGAGCAATGAAAATGGTCTGCGGAAGCCTTCGCAGGTCATGGTCGATAAAGCGATGACAGTGAAACGGGAGAAGATCGGGCAATCTTTCGGTCATGTTGACGAGGGCGCTTTGCTCGAGATCGAGCGTTGCCTCGCTGTTTTTTTCGGGATCACTCGCTGAAGCAAGCGTAGGTCGGGCATACCTGCCCGACATTGGGCCGTTGAAACGCGCCTTCGTCGGGCAAGTATGCCCGAGCTACATTCGGTAAACATCGTGAGAAGCGGGGAATGAAAACGCCAAAGACTCAAAGGGTTCGATAAATGCGAGCAAACTTCCCCTTCGTCGCCGTCGTCGGCCAGGATGAACTGAAGAAAAGCCTGCTCCTGTGCGCGGTCAATCCCGGCGTGGGCGGCGTGCTCGTCCGGGGCGAAAAAGGCACGGCCAAGTCGACGCTGGCGCGCGCGCTGGCCGACGTCCTGCCGGAAATCGACACCGCCGAGGGTTGCGCCTTCGTCTGCGATCCGGCGCGACCCGGCGAATGGTGCACGCGTTGCCGGGAAAAGGCCGGCGCGAACCACTGGGTGAAGCGGCGCATCCCCTTCCAGACCCTGCCGCTCAACGCCACCGAGGATCGGGTGAGCGGCAGCCTCGACTTCGAGGAAGCCGTCCGTCGCGGGCGCCGCGAATTTTCTCCGGGATTGCTGGCCTCGGTGCATCGGGGCATCCTTTACGTCGATGAAGTCAACCTGCTCGACGACCATCTCGTGGACATTCTCCTCGACGCCGCCGCCTGCGGAGAAAACCGGGTGGAACGGGAAGGGCTGTCGTTTGCCCATCCTTCGCGCTTCATGCTCATCGGCACGATGAATCCCGAGGAAGGCGAACTGCGCCCGCAGTTGCTCGACCGCTTCGGCCTGTCGGTGGCCGTCGGCGGCGAGACGGCGGTGGAAGATCGCGTCGAACTGATGTGGCGGCGGCAATGTTTCGACCGCGACCCGGCGGGCTTCGACCGGCTTCATGCGGAAGAAACCCTGGCGCTGCGCCGGCGCCTCGTGGCAGCGCGCGAACGGCTGCCGGGCGTGCGTCTGCCGAAAAGATTGCGCGGCTTCATCGCCGAACTTGCCAGCGAAAGCCACGTCGCCGGGCATCGCGCCGATCTCTTCCTCGAACAGGCGGCGCTGGCGCTGGCCGCGCTGCACGGCGAGAACGAAGTCGGCGAGGCCAGGATCGTCGAAGCGGCGCCGCTGGTACTCGCGCATCGGCGACGTGACGCGCAACCATCACCACCTCCCCCTCTACCGCCCCCGCCGGAAAATTCGGAAGACGATTCGGAAACGCCCGAAAAATCGCCGCCGGAAAACCGGGAGGAACGCGAGGACGCGCCACCGCCGCCTTCGCCAGAACAGGGCGAATCCCCGAGCCAGAATCGACCGGAAGACGCGGACGACGGCCAGTCCGGTGGCGGCGCTACGCCGGAGGAAAACGTCTTCCAGATTGGCGAAACCTTTCGCGTCAAGCGCGTGCAGGCGGACCGGGACCGGCAGCGTCGACGCGGTTCCGGGCGACGTAGCCGCAGCCGGGTCTCTCAAAAGCAGGGACGCTACGTCAGAAGCGGTCCCGATCTTGGCACCGGCGACCTGGCGCTCGATGCCACGCTACGCGCCGCCGCGCCGCATCAACTCGCGCGACGCGGCGATTCCTCCCTGGCCATCGTCCTTGCGCCTTCCGACATCCGCGAGAAAATTCGGGAAAAACGCCTGGGGAATCACCTGTTCTTCACCGTGGACGCCAGCGGCTCGATGGGCGCGCGCGGGCGCATGGCGGCGTCCAAGGGCGCGGTCATGTCGCTTTTGCTCGACGCCTACCAGAAACGCGACCGGGTGGCGCTGATTTCGTTCCGGCGCAACGGAGCCAGCCTCGATCTGCCGCCGACCACCTCGGTGGATCTTGCCGGAAAATTGCTCGCCGAAATGCCGGTCGGCGGGCGCACGCCGCTGTCCGCCGGCCTGTCCCGTACCTGGGAAGCGGTGCGCAACACGCTGAGCAAAAATCCGCTGGCCCGGCCGATCGTTCTCATCATCACCGACGGTCGCAGCAACGTGGCGCTGAGGGACCCAGGCGAAAATCCGCTACACGAAGCCTGGCGCCTAGCCGCAGCGATGCGCCAGGATTCGCGTGTGAAATATGTCGTGGTTGATACCGAGGATGCCGACGCGATGAATTTCGGTCTCGCCGCCGAACTCGCTGGCGCCCTGGGCGCGGACTATTTCAAGGTAAACGATCTCAAGGTCGAGGCGCTGGTGAACATCGTGAGACGCAGTGAATGGTAGACAGTGAATGGTTTCAAGGAACAATGACATGAGCAAGGCAAAACCCGTTTATCCCTTCCCGGCCATCGTCGGACAGGAGCGCATGAAGCTCTCGCTGATTCTCAACGTGATCGATCCCGGCCTGTCCGGGGTACTGATCCGCGGCGAGAAGGGCACGGCCAAATCCACCGCCGTGCGCGCGCTGGCCGACATCCTGCCGGAAATCCCGGTCATCCGCGACGACCCGTTCCAACTCTCGCCGGACGACGAACTGGAAATTCTGGCGGAAATTCGGCGCCACCTGGGCCTCGCGGAAGACGCGCCGATCGTCCGTGAAACGCGCAAGGTGGCGGTCGTCGAGTTGCCGGTCGGTGCCACCGAGGATCGCGTGGTCGGTTCGCTGGACCTCGAGCAGGCGCTGAAATCGGGCAAGAGGAAGGTCGAGCCGGGGCTGCTCGCCGCCGCGCATCGCGGAATCCTGTACGTGGATGAAGTCAATCTGCTCGACGACCACGTGGTCGACGTGCTGCTCGATTCGGCGGCGATGGGCGTCAACACCATCGAGCGCGAGGGGGTGAGCTTTGGTCATCCGGCGCGCTTCACGCTGGTCGGCACGATGAATCCCGAGGAAGGCGAACTGCGCCCGCAGTTGCTCGACCGCTTCGGCCTGTGCGTGACCATCGAGGGCATCGCCGACCCGGAAAGCCGGGTGGCGGTAATGGAGCGCCGCGCGGCCTTCGACCGCGATCCCGAGGGTTTCGTCCTGAAGTGGCGGAGTGAATCCGAGGCGCTGGCCGGACGCATCGAAAGGGCGCGCCGGATTCTGGCTTCCGACGTGGCGGTCGAGCGGGAGTTTCTGTTCCGCATCGCGCGCACCTGCCTGGACGTCGGCGTCGACGGGCACCGCGGCGACATCGTCATCCTGAAGGCGGCGCGCGCGCTGGCCGCCTTCGCGGGACGAAACGAAGTCCAGGCGGAAGACATCGACAAGGCCGCCGAACTGGCGCTACCCCATCGCGTGCGCCGGCAACCGCTGATGGAAATGGCCGACGATCTGGAAGCCGTCCGGCGGAAGAAGAAAGGCATGGAGTCGTGATGATCCAGCTCGAAAACCTGGTCAAGCGCTACGGCCAGAACAAAGCCCTCGACGGTCTGAGCCTTTCGGTCGCAGCCGGTGAATCCTTCGCCTTCCTCGGGCCGAACGGCGCGGGCAAGACCACCGTCATTCGCATCCTCAACGGCATGACGGCGATGACTTCCGGGCGTGCGCTGATCGGCGGTCACGACCTTGCGAAAGAGCCACTGGCGGTGAAAAAACTCTGCGGCCTCGCCGCGCAGAACCTCAACCTCGACGGCGAACTTTCGGTGCGCGAGAACCTGGAGATCCACGGCCTGCTTTTCGGCATGAATGGGACGGACCGCCAGGAGAGAAGTCAAGAGCTATTGAAATACGTCGACATGAGTGAGCGTGCCGATAGCCTGGTCAAGACGCTTTCCGGCGGCCTGAAGCGCCGTCTGATGATTGCTCGCGCCTTGCTGCATCGCCCGCGCCTCTTGTTCCTGGACGAGCCGACCGTGGGTCTCGACCCGGCGATCCGCCGCCGCCTGTGGGGACTGATCCGCAAAATCCGTCAGGACGGCGTGACGGTTTTTCTGACCACGCACTACATCGAGGAAGCCGAATTCCTGGCCGACCGCGTGGCCTTCATCCATCGAGGCCGGCTGGTGAATCAGGGCACGCCGCCGGAACTGATGGCCGCGCTGGGCGCTTGGGCGGTGGATCGCTTCAACGATGCCGGCATCGAAACGCGCTACTTCCAGACGCGCGAGGAGGCGCGGAACCATCTGTCCGAAAACGAATTCGAGGGCACGCTGCGCCGGGTGAATCTGGAAGACGCCTTCCTCGCGCAGACCGGAAAGCGGGTGGCGGAATGAATGCGTTTCTAGCGGTTTATCTGCGGGAGCTTCTGATCCTCAAGCGTCGCTTCAAGCGGCAGCTTGCCAGCATGACAGTTTCTCCGCTGCTCTACCTGCTGACTTTCGGCTACGCCCTGGGCCGGCATCTGGAGATGGGCGGGCACAGTTATCTGGAATTCCTCGTGCCGGGCCTCATTGCCATGAACAGCATGACGCAGGGATTTTCCATCGCCCAGGACATCAACGTGGCTCGCTTCTATTTCTTCGTCTTCGAGGAAATCCAGGCCGCGCCGGCCAGTCGCTTGTCCTACGTCCTGGGCGAAATCTGCGCCGGCCTGACTCGCGTCGTTCTGTCCGCGCTGGTGGTCATGGGCCTGGGCTGGCTGTTCGGCGTGCGCCCGCACTACGGGCCGTTCTTCTGGCTGGCCGTGCTGCTGAACGGGTTCACCTTTTCGGCGCTGGCCGTGGCGCTGGCCCTGCTGGTCAGGAGTCATGCCGACCAGAGTCTGCTGACCAACTTCGTCATCACGCCGATGGCCTTTCTCGGCGGTACCTTCTTTCCCGTCGAAAACCTGCCGGACTGGGCGCGCACGCTGCTCGACGTTCTGCCGCTGACCCACGCCGCGCGAGCCATTCGCGCCGACGCGCTGGGCTACGCGCCGGAGTGGCTGCCGTTCGCGGTGCTGACCGCGAGCAGCGCGGCGTGCCTGATGCTGGCGGTATGGACGGTGGAGAAGGCCAAGGATTAGAATCGAAGGAGAATCGAAATGCCGGAACTCAACATCGCCCTGGCGCATCTGGCGGTCGAACCGGGCCGCCCGGAAAGGAATCTGGCCGAACTGCTGCGCCTTTTCCGGGAAGCCGCCAACGGGGGAGCGCAAATCGCCGTCGGGCCGGAAATGTCGCTCTCCGGCTACTGTTTCACAAGCCGGGAAGAGATCGCTCCCTTCGTGCAGGGAGCCTTGGGGCCGGCTGGAATCGCCATCGGTCAACTGGCGAAGGAATGCGGCATCTTCCTGATCGCCGGCTGGGCCGAACGCGACCCGCTCACCGACATTTTCTACAACTCGGCCTTCGTCTTCGCCCCGGACGGCACGCTGATGAAACGCTATCGCAAAATCAGCGCCGAATCGCGCTGGGCCTGTCCCGGCCCGGCGGCGCAGGACAACGTCTTCGACACGCCCTGGGGCCGCATGGGCCTCCTGATCTGCGCCGATACCTACTACGGCCTGCCGGCCAGGGTGACGGCCGTCAAGGGCGCCGACCTGATTTTCGTCCCCGCCAACTGGCCGCCCGGCGGCCTCGATCCCGGCGAACTCTGGCGGCAGCGGGCCAGGGAAAACGGCGTCTACCTGCTGGCCGCGAACCGCACCGGCCAAGATCGCGAGATGGATTGCCGTCTGGCCAGGAGCTGTGTGGCCGCGCCTTCCGGCGCCGCCCTGCTGGATCGGGCCTCCGATATCACGACGCTGATGTGGGCGCGCCTCCCGCTCGAAGAACACGGCTGCCTGGCCGGCCTTCGCCGCCGGGAAATCCTCGCCAGCCGCCGCCGCGAAGCGTATTACCGCGCCGTCGGCAACTTCAGCGTCATCGAAAACCTGACCAGCTTCCTGAAACTGCCGCCGCCGGGACAACTGAACATTCACTGTTTTGTCCCCGGCGTGGACGAGAACCCGGTCAACTGTCTGGCCGGCCATCGGGAAGGCTTCGGTCCTGTCTCCCTGGCCGTTCTGCCGCGCCGCTCTTACTCCGCTTCCGAGCGCGAAGGTATCGAAAAATTCGCCCGATCCGGGAAAATCGCCGTGACGGCCGGTGACGAAGCCACACAACGGGTCTACTTCTGGACGCAAGACGGGGAAAAAAGCTGGCCCCGGCCCTTTTCCGGCACGGCGCCGGACGCCGGCTTCCCCCGCGTCGATTTCGGGCCGGCCAGAATCCTGCTGGCTTCGCTGGACGAGCTGATCCATCCCGAACTGGCGTTAGCCGCCGCCAAATGGGGCTGCGATCTCGCCGTCGCCTCGGAATTTCATATGGGCGAAGGCCGGGCCGCGCTGGTCGCCCTGCGCCCCATCGAACAGCTTGCCGTCATCGCCTGCGCCGGAAACGGCGCGGCCGTCGGCCTGATTCCGCAGGGCCACCAGGCGGGCCGCGGCGTTCGCAGCTTCAGGGACGGCGTTTGTTCCTACGTGCTGGATACCGGCGAGACCCGACGCAAGAAATTCCAGGATCGCATCGACTATGAGGCGCTGTTTTCGCGGTGACGAATCCCGGAATGGACACGATTTTTTCAATGGAGTCGAAGCTGACTTTCCGGTAGGCTGACGAAACCGATTCTGGCAAGTCCATGGTGTGCGGCGAGCGCCATGACGCGGGCCAGCGTTTCGTAGGGGGTGGCGGCATTGGCCTGGAGATGGAGTTCCGGCTGTCCTTCCGGGAAGCAGTTCCCGCGCTTCGAACGAATACGGGAGGCAGGGCAGGATCGTTGGATGGGCGATCCCACCGCTTCCACGCGTCGCGGCGCGCCTGGAAAGGCGTGCCCTGCCAAAACTCTCATCACGGCAAACTCACTCGCGAAAACCGGGAAATCCGGGGTCAATCGCGCTCCACCGCCGCCTTGTAGCGCAGCACGCGCCAGGCGCCGTCCTCATCCTTGCGCAGGGTCAGCGTTTCGAAGATTTCCGGCTGCCGCTCGAACGCGCCGACGTACTCGACCAGCATGTATTCGCCGCGCGGCAGGCCGGGCAGCGCGCCGGCGTCGAGACTGCGCGCCCGGCGGCGCGTCCGCTTTTCGCCGAGGGCGGCGCGGGTTTCCTTGAGGCGCGCGCGCCAAGCTTCCGGCGCTTCGCTTTGCCGTAGCAGCGCCGAGGCCGTCCACCAAGCCGCGTCGAATCCCTCTTGGCCACCATCGATGAGAGAGAGCCATTCTTCCGCCGCCGCCCTCGCTTTTTTCAGCTTCTGCAAATATCCGGTTACAAAAGGCGCCGCGCCGGGCAGCAAAAAGCCGTTCTGTTTGCCGAGCGCTTCCACCACCGCTGCGTAAACCGCCTTGCCGATCAGCTCGCCGATGCGGCTGTGTCCGCCGGTGTAGGTGACGCGCGGGCCGTCGTTGCCGGCGACGACGATGACGCTGTCGGTTCCTGTGCCCGTGGCCTGCGCGCCCTGGGTGTAACTGCTCGGCACGCGCAAGTCTTCGAGCGCCGCCGTCTTGGCCTCGGTCGTGACGATGATGGCCTGCGCCAGGGCGCCTTCGCTCAGGCGGGCGTTGGTCAGCAGCAGGACGTTGATCGTGCCGTGCGGCGCGTCGTTTTCGCCCTCGATGTGCACGCCTTCGTCGACGCCGGCGCGCAGGGCGTTGGTTTCCGCGCCCGCCGTCGCCAGCGCGGCGACGGTGAACGGCCCGTATTCCCGTATCGCCACGGCCAGGTTGTCCAGGTCCGCCGCCGTGCCCATCGTCGCCAAGGTCTTGCGTTCGGCCCCGGCGCGGCGCGCGAGACGCTCGTGGGTGAGTTCGAGATAGCGCGTCGCGCCGCCCGCGAACGACCGGGAAAGTTCGTTCCAGAGAAACGGATGCGCGGCGTGGTTGACCGCGGCGCGTACCCTGACCATGCCTTCGCTGGTGGACAGTGCCCGGCGTTCTTCCGGAAAACTGACGACGAGCGATTTTTCCCACAAGCCGTCGCGCTCGCCGTCGATCACCACGGCCTGGGCGCGCAGGTTCTCCGGCAGCGGGCCGATCGGCCTTTCCGCCGCGAACGGCGCGGCGGAAAGACAGAACAGAAAAACCGCGAACAGGGAGGCCCCTGTTCGCGGAACGGCGCGCCAAGAGGAGAGAGGGGGCGCTCCGCCAGGACTCATGCGCGCCCCGGTTTCATTTCGACGGGGGACGAATGCCGGCGAAGAGATTCGCGCCGGCGGCAAGGAAACCGCCGGCGTGTTCGTGCGTATGTCAATAGTCATAGCGCAGGCCGACGTAGAAGCTGCGTCCGGGGCCAGGGTAGCCCCAGTACATTTCGTTGGCGGTATCGAAGAGGTTGATGATCTCGGTACGCAGCGTCAGTGTGCCGGACGGTCCGCTCAAGTCGACGAGTTCCTTTTCAAGACTCAGATTGGTGACCGTGCCGCCACCCTTCTTGAAATAGCCGGACGGACGGGTAGCGCCATAGTTGTTGGTATACCTCTCGCCGTAATGATTGGCGTTGATCCGGCTCTTGATCTTGTAACCCGGATGCGCGTAGTCCACGCCGAAGCTGGCCATCCATTCCGGGGTGTTGGGCAGTACCTTTTTATTTCTGTTGGCCGGGTCGCTCCAGAGAGCGAAATATTGATTGGGATCCTTGTTTTTGCGGGTACCCAGCCAAGTGAGGCTGGCGTAGGGCGCAAGACTCCAGCTTTTATTGAACGCCTTGCCGAGGTCGACGCGCAGACTGCTTTCTACGCCGGCGATTTCCGCCTTCTTGAGGTTCTGGTATTGATAACAGCCGTACCCTCCGCTGCAAACGCCGCCCGGATACGATAGACCGATTATTTTGTTTTCCCAGTCGGAATGGAACCAGGTCAGGCTCGCGTCTACATATCTCCAACTGACGTCCCCACCAAACTCATAGGTCTTGCTCTTTTCCGGTTTGAGGCCGGGGTTGGGGGAATAATAGATCGCTCCGTCTCCAGCGACCTGACTGGGCGAAGGCATCTTGAACCCTTCGGCGTAATTGGCGCGCAGTTTCAACCACTCGACCGGCAGGAAAGCAACGCCGACTGAACCGGTCGTTTGCCGATCCTTGTGGCTGGAGTCGCCTTTCAATTTGTTGGTATACCGGTCGTGACGAACGCCGGCGGAGAAAATCAGACGTTCGTCGAGCAGCCGTAACTTGCCGGTTGCGTATCCACCGATATCCTCCATGGTCGATTCGACGTCGTAAGCATCGATGTCGTATTCGTAACGATCCAGCCCGACGGAAAGCGAAACCAGTGAGCCGTTGTAGCCCCCTTGCGCGTTGAAGAACCTGGTGTCGACGTGACTCCTGCTCCCACTGAACCTGGGCTGGCCTGGGTCCCAATATATCTGGTCGTAATCTCCGAAAGAATACGTCGTCGACCATTCGTAATTTCTGTCTGGAGTGCTTCCCGTATAGGTCAACGCCGTGTTCTTGGTTTTCTTGCGATAGTGTCGATACGGATTGTCGCGGTCATTCGACGGATAACCCGCACTCCAAACAGCAGCAGCTTCGCCGCGGATGCCGCCGTTCGTTGCCACCAGATCGGATTTGATGTCGCCCAGATTGTGACTGATGCCGACGCGGTTGTATTTATCGAGGCTGTAGCCCAGGTCGAGGTTCGCCATCGTGTCATGCACCGATGAGTGATGCCAGCGCCCAAACTTGGACGTGGTCATGTCGTCGCGCTTGTAATTCGTCGCGCCGAAGGCGAAATCGAAGCCGTTTTTCGCGCCGGCGAAGGCGAGTTTCTCACGCGTCAAATGATCGCTGCCGATGCCTGCCTCGGCGGACAGGAAGGATTGGCCTTCTTTCCCTCGCCTGGTAATGATGTTGATGACGCCGCCCAAGGCGGATGAACCATATTGCACCGCCGACGGCCCGCGCACGATTTCGATCCGCTCGACGTTCCCCAGTCCCATGACTGCCAGATTGGAGGTGCCGGTGCGCCGTCCGTTGAGCAGGATCAGCACGGTGTTTTCGTATTCAGTGGTCATCGATAGGTTGCCGAAACCACGAATCTGCACGTTGCTCGTATCGCCCGTCGTGACGACGTTGAACCCCTGTTCCACAATGATGTCGGCGACCGTCGAGGCGGTCGACGCTTCGATGTCGTTCTGGGTAATGACGGTGACGTTGCCGGAAACTTCGCGTTTCGCTTCCTGCGCGCGGCTCGCCGTCACCACGATGGTATCGAGCGTATCCGCCGTCTGCGCCCAGAGCGGCGCGACTCCTCCTCCGATCGCCGCGATGGCGAGCGGGATGAGTCTTTTCTTCACTTGTTT
This sequence comes from Accumulibacter sp., assembly GCA_031279425.1. Taxonomy (GTDB): domain Bacteria; phylum Pseudomonadota; class Gammaproteobacteria; order Burkholderiales; family Rhodocyclaceae; genus Propionivibrio. The sequence goes on along the minus strand of JAITIQ010000022.1, from coordinate 1,456 downwards.
CTGAAACTGGCTGTAATGGTGTCGCATGGCATGCTCCGGTCAAGACCGTCCACATGCGAACGACAAGCCAAGGATCGCGAAAACGCCACGATGACGATTGCCGACGCCCGCTTCCCCGCAGACGGTCTGTTGCAATGACCCGCGCGGCAGGGAATTTTCCGCGTGGGCGTTCCAACAACAGGCCGGTCTCCGGACTCGCAAGCCGGCATCGAAATACCGGAGCGCGCCGCCTTCCCGAACCATCAGCGCGACTTCTTCAAAATGTCGCACCGGACTGATCCAGTGGCTGGCCGTACCCAAGGGACGACCATGGCGCGCCTGCGCTTGCTTACCGTTGCGGGGGCAGTCAGGGCCTTGCGCGGATTCGCATCGAAGCGCTCACCCTGTTCCCGTTTAACCTTGCCGCCAAAACGTTCATGGCGGCGCGGGCACCCGTTGCTCACGGTTCATTTGTCGCGGCGAGAGCGCCGCGGCAAACGAAACAAATTGTAACCTCTCCGAAAACGGGCCGGAAAGAAAAAGCGAACGGCTTGCGGAAAAGCGGGGCCACGGTGTCTCTCGTCCGCAACAGTCCACCAGCCTTGCCGTGGCCATCGTCAATCCACGCCAGGCACGCGATTTCGCCAAGGCCATGGGCCATCTGGCCAAGACCGACCGCATCGATGCCCTGGCCCTGGCTGAACTCGCCCAAGTGCTCTCCCGTCATCCCGAGCGGGCGCGTTTCATCAGTGCCTTGCCCACGGCGGAGCAGCAGGAATTGCAAGCGCTGGTGGCACGCCGTCGCCAACTCGTTGCCATGCGCGTCGCCGAACAGCAACGCCTGTCGATCAGTCACGCCGCCGCACGCAAGAGCATCGAGGCCATGATCGTTGCGATCCGTGCCCTAGCGAGATGACGCGCGAGGATAATTACATAGATCCGTACTGGGGCAAGGACTACGACGGGGAACCGCTGGAGGTGCTCACGATGGGGTTTCAAACAGTCCTGTCCGGGTATAAAACGCAACGTTCTGGCGTAGAATTCAATGATCTCTATAACCGGGATAGGGAGATGTTCGATTTTGTCGTCGGCCTACTGTTCCGCTGGAGGGTAAAGCCGTGATTCATCATTTCAATTGTCAGGGTTCGCCCGCATGGGTTCGGGAACCGCTCGTTTTTGACTGGAACGACGCGACCGGCGAAGTCACAGGGCCGGGGGCTGATTTTGTCCTCGCGGTGTTCAAGGATGGAATAGTCAGCGCGCACCCGGTGCCGTGGAGTTGGGATCTCACGTCGACAAAAAACCGGACGGATATCGCCGCAGTGATTGGTTCAGGCTGGGCACTCCCCGACGAACTCGCGGATGACTACCCGCAGTGCCCGGAGCAAGATCCCTACGTCCGCGACATGGACGGGAACATCATCGGCGAAGTGATCTACTGATGTTCACGATCACGCTCGCACTCAACCGCGCGGAG
>JAITIQ010000003.1 GCA_031279425.1 Accumulibacter sp. | reverse complement strand
GATAGGAGCAGATGATCGGCCCCGAGGCCATCAGGAACGGGTTCTGCTGTTCCTGCTTGCGGATGGCGTTGTAGCTTTTCGCTTCGAGAATCATGCCTTGCAGACCAAACTTGTCCTGCAACTCCTGATGCCACTGTTTGCGCAAGTTGGCTGGAACGATGATGAGAATCTTGCGCCGCCGCTCTGCCCAGCGTTGCGAGATCACCAATCCCGCCTCGATGGTTTTGCCGAGACCCACTTCATCGGCAAGGATGACGCCGCGCGACAACGGATTGCGGCAGGCGAACAACGCGGCATCGACCTGATGCGGGTTGAGATCGACTTGCGAATCAACCAGTGTTGAGGCCAGCGATTCCACAGAGTCGCCCGCCGCACGGCGGGTGAGCAGCCATGCAACGTACTGGCTTTGGTGATGCGTCAGAAGGTGCCGCGTCATCTGCCTCTCCTTAGTCCGCCGCCATTTGGGGGACTTTGTCGTCCGAGGCAACAGCAAGATTCCAATGTTGGTTGAGCACGCCCACGAGGCGCTTCTGCCGCTCGGTCAGGAGTTTGGGCGTCCATTGGCCCTTCGACCGAACTTCCTGCGTCAGCACGAAGGGCGACGCCTTGCCTTTGCCCTTGAAGTAAACGTCTTTCTTCTTGGCAAAGTCGTAGTTGCTGGCGGCAGAGTTCTTGTTCCGATCCAGCGGAACCAAGTTGGCTAGACGATGCGTCCACGCATCGCGCTCGTCCTCGTCAGGGAACCACTGGAGCCAGTCAGAACCATCGGGCGGCGTTTGAGGCAGGACGTGCTCCAACGACATGGCATTCTGGAGTTGCACGCCGGGGGCCCGCACCAGCGATTCGAGGCGCAGCACCAGCGCCATGCGCGCCTTCGGCAGGTTGCGGTAGATGTCGCCGTCGAGCGCGACGACGAACTCGCGCTTCTGCTTGTCGGTGAGGGCCAGCGTTTTCAGCGCGGCCACGTCGCCATCGAAGGCGTCCGGCTCGATTTCCTTCGTGAGCGCGGCGTAGGTCTCGATGCGCTCGTTGATGCCGACGCGCGTGACCAGCAGGAAATAGGTCAGCCGCTCCAGCGACTGGAAGAACTCGGCGAGCCGTTTGGGCTGCTGGCGGAACCGCTTGAAATAGACCAGCGCCGGAGGCACCCAGTCCTTGAAGTCCACGCGATTGAGCCACGACAGGTGCTCGTTGATGGTCTCCGCCAGCTCCGTGGCCTCGAAGTCGGCGTCGTGCACGAAGTCCCAGACCTCGGCATAGGGTTTGATGACCTTGTCGACGAGGTCGATGGGCTTCTTGTATTCGGCGACGTGTTCCTGAAATTCCTTGACCAGCGTCGCCCGCTGCTTCTGCTTGGCGTAGATGGTGCGGATGTGGACGAACAGGTCGCCAAAGCCTTCGCGGCCCAGCGAGTTTTCGATGCGGCTCCACTCCTTCGCGTAGGCGCGGCTCTTGGGTTCGCCCGCCGTGGTGCGGATCAGGCCCAGCACTTCGGCCTTGATGATGTCGATGGGCGCGAGGTCGAGCCCCCGGTTGTTGAGCACCGAGAAGATACGGTAGGCGGCTTCGAGGTCGGGCGTGGAGATGACGACCAGCGAGCAGTCGTTGGCGAGGAATTTCCACAAGGCGTCCAGATCGGCGGCGGGCAGCGCCTTGGCCCGCTCCAGCAGCAGCGCGGCGTTTTCGCGGAAGCGCAGGCGGCTGTCGTCGAGCTTGGCAGTGCTGGCGACCAACTGCGCGATGCCGCCCGGCTCCTGCACGTTGGCGCGGAAGAAGTCGGCGTCTTCCTCGCGGGCGATCAGCCGGTACTCGTTTTTCTCGCCGAGGCTGATCTTGCCCTTCTTGTAGAGGAAGTCGGTGATGTCGTCAGCAGCGTGCGGCATGGCCTCGCGCAGCACCGCGAACAGCATCGTCAGCGTGGACAGGCGCTGCTGGCCATCGACGACGGATGACTTCGGTTCGCGGTCGTTCTTGATGAGGACGATGCTGCCGAGGAAATACTGGCTGCCTGCGCCGCCGAGGCGGGCTTCCTGCATGGCCGAGACCAGATCGTCGAACAGCTCGCCCGCCTGCTCGGTCGTCCATGCGTAGGGGCGCTGGTAGTCCGGAATCTCGAACTGGTAGCTGCCCTCGAAGATTTCGCGGATCAGTTTGTCGTGGGCTTCGAGTGTCTTGGCCATTGCGGTGGTTCTTCCCTTATCGTTTTTTCGGATTCGCCGGGGCTTGGTAGCCGGGGGCCAGCTTGGCGTTCTCGACGCCGTACAAGGCCAGCGGGTCGGCGAGCCACAAGCGGTACTGTTCTTCGGTGAGGCGGTGGTCGGGCGAGCAGTCCACGCTCCAGCGCAACAGCATGTAGCCCGCGACCGCCGCGCGCACGCGCATGCGGATCGCGCCATCGGTCATGGCGTAGTCCATGCGGATGATTTCGGGTCGGGCCAGACGGGGGTGTGGCACGAAGTCCAGCTCGACGATGCGCGTCCACTGGATGTCGTTGTCCGGGCGCTCGTGGGCTTGGGGTTCCTCGTCGAGCAGGGTCGGCGCTTCGATGCGGGTGACGACGAAGTCGCGGAACTCGCCGCTTTTGCGGTCGAAGGCGCGGACGTGCCAGCGCAGGCCGGTGTCCACCAAGGCGAAGGGAACGATGGCCCGTTGCGTCTTGCCGCTGCTCATCGAGTGGTAGCGGATGGCGACCGGCCGCTTGGCGTGGATGGCGCGGCAGATCGGAGCCAACACGTCCATCCTGGGGTTGGAGAGGGCCGTGGGCGATTCGCAGGGCAGCAATGACGCGGACGCCGCGTTCACGCCATCGCCAAAGCCCAGGGCCAGCGACGACAGCGCGCGCTGCGGGGCGTGTTCGAAGATCGGCGCGAAGGTCTTGCCGATGCGGTACACCTTACTGCTGCCGTCGAACTCGATGTTCCTGGGGGCGATTTCCCGATACAGCGCCAGATCGCGGGTTGCACCCGCCGGGGCCACGCCGAAGCGGTCGATCAAGTCGGGGCGGCCTATCTCGCCGAAGAAATAGAGCCGGAAGTCGATGTGTGCCAGCCGCTCGCGCTGGACGTGGCTCAGGCTCTCGACGCGCCGTGGGCGCATGGTTGGGTTCCTTGCCCGCGGCCGACGGAGACTGGTCTGGAAACAAACGTTCGCTTATTCATGATTCGTCGTCATACATCATCAAAGTGATGATATTATGCGGCCAATCCTGGACTATTGGCAAACCATTGGGCGTACCTGCGCCCGAAGGAGGGGGGAGACAATGGTCGATATTGCGGCGTTGATGAAGAGGTTGCCCGTTTCGGCACTGGAGCCGAACTGGGTGGCATCCATTGGTGGTTTTGTCGAAGTTCCCGAGGATCAGGACTGGCGGGTGCGCATCACGCTGCTGGAGCCGCCCGCCGGTCAGCAGGTGCCCTACATCAAGCCGGTGGAAGCGCTGGAAATACTGCTGCGCGCTCAAGGCGTCGCGCCGAAAGACGCGAAAACGCGGGCGCTTGAAGCCGTGACCCGGATGAAGGAGGACGTGGCGGAAGATCACTGGGTCAACTTCTTCGACAACCTCGAACCGGAATCGCCCGACTGCCTGCCAGTCGCCGACTTCGTGACGTGGCTGCGCGACGCGCAAGGGTTCAAGGAACTGGCAAGCGGCGAAGTGTCATCCGATCTTCTCGACTTTATTGAGCAGGCGGCAGAGGTAACCGCCAGCACGCCGATGTTCCGCAGGCCGGACAACTGGAACGAGCCGTGGTCGCTGGAGACCCTGCCCGCGCTGCCGCCGCCCAAGGAGATGATCGAGTTCGTGCCTGGCGCGCCTTGGGCGGATTTTGAGGACGAGGACGGATGGGAAGCCGCCGCCAACCCGTTTCTGTGCTGGCGTGAGGCCATGCGCCCCGTGGCGCTTGAATTGGAAAAGGTGTTGGGCGAGCCGGTGTATTACTTCGCAGACCCGGATTGCGACACCGATGACGATGACGTGCATCGCTTCCTCGTCCTGCACTGGTGCTGCACGCACAAACCGGAATCGACTTTCGTGCGCTATCTGCTGAAGATCAGCGGAGCCAGGGACGTAGAGGAACTCAAGGCGGCACTGATCGATCCGGCCAGCTACACCCATCCGTTCAAGATGCATGACTCTTTCATCGGGCTGGAGACAATGCCTTGTTGCCGTTTTGATTATCTGCCGCCGGACAGGCAGAAGACCGTCGTCGTGCTGCTCCGATGACTTCAGCCCCTTTCAGCTCCAGCCCGTCCGCCGCTCGCGCCGCCGATACGCCGTCACCGCCGGCACGGCGATCGCCGCCAGCGCCAGACCGATCGCCGCCAGCGGCCACAGCACCGGCGCGTTCCATTCGTGCCGCCGCCGGGCGCGGTCGGCAACGTCGATGCGCTGGTATTTCAAGGTATTGTTCGCCACGTCGTGCGGCTTGCGGTTGTAAAGCCAGGCGTGCGCGAGCGTGTAGGCCTTCGGGTGAAAGCCGAAGATCCACGGCGCGTCTTCCTGCACGATGCGCTGCATGCGCCGGATGATGGCCGCCCGTTGCGGCGTGTCGTCCATGTCCTTCATTTTGGCGAACAGGCGGTCGTATTCGGCATTGACGTAATTCGAGGTATTCTCGCCGCCGCTCGCCAATCTGGCTTCGCTGCCGGAGAGCAGGAAGAAGAAATTTTCCGGATCGGGGTAATCGGCGCTCCAGCCGAGGAAATAGATCTGCATCGCGCCCGTGCGCAGTTTTTCCTGGAAGCGGTTCCAATCGGAAGGACGCATGACGAGCTGGATGCCGAGCTTGGCGAACTGGCGCGTCAGCCAGTCGTTGCGCGGCTTGTCGTCCGCGCCGCCGCCGGTGGTGTCGAGGTTGAGCACCAGCGGCTCGCCGGTCCTGGCGTCGCGCCCGTTCGGCCAGCCGGCCTCGGCCAGCAGCTTCCTGGCCGACTCGATCGGCTTGCGCCTGGCCTCGCCGTCGCGCCAGTCATAGACCACGGGGTTGATCCCGTCCTCGCCTTCGCCGTGGCCGAAAATCCCCGGCGGCAGGGGGCTCATCGCCGCGATCCCGCGCCCGTTGAGAAAGATCGAGATGAATTCCTCCTGGTCGATGGCGATCGACAGCGCCTGGCGCAGCTTGCGCGCCCGTTCTTCGCCGACGCCGTCCTTGCCGGCGCCGCCGACGACGGGATCGAGCAGGTTGAAGCCCTGATAGAAGATCGACGCGCGCAGCCGGGTGAGCAGGCGGATTCCCCGCGCCTGCATCTCGCCGGAAAGGCGCACGCCGCCGTCGACGTCGAGACGCACCGCCTGGTCGAAGCTGTCGGACGCGATGCCGGAGGCGTCGTAATAGCCTTGCAGGAATTTGTTCCAGTACGGGATGCTTTCCTTTTCCCGCGTCAGCACGACGGTGTCGATCAGCGGCAGCGGCTTGCCGCAGTCGGCCAGCAGGCCGGCTTCCTCATCACCCGCCTCGCCTTCGCAGGGATAGGTCTCGCCGTGGAAATTCGGATTGCGTTCGAGCACCATGCGGCTGTTCGGATTGTTCTCGGCGAGCAGGTACGGCCCGGTGCCGACCGGATACCAGTCGAGGCTCAGATTCTTCGCCGCCATGCCCGGCTGGCTGTAGAAGCGGTCGGCCTCGCGCGGCACCGGCGCGAAGAAGGGCATCGCCAGCCAGTAGCGGAACTGCGGATACTTGCCGATCAGCGTGACGCGCAAGGTGCGCCGGTCGACCCGCGCCACGCCTTCGAGCGGAAAGCGGTCGAGGTCGAGCCAGGCGTCTTCCGGGAGATTTTTCGCCGCTTCCCGCAGGGATTCGCCCAGTTCCTTCAGGCCGACGATGCGCGCGGCCATCATCCCGAAGATCGGCGAATGCAGGCGCGGATGCGCCAGGCGCTTGATCTGATAGAGGTAATCGTCGGCGGTCAACTCGCGCGTTCCCGTTTGCGCGAAATCGGCGAGCGTCTCGATGCCGGCGAGCTTCGCCGCGTCGAGGTCGGCGTAAACGGGGCTCCCCTTGGCATCGACGGCGAAGGCCGGATGCGGCTGATAGCGTATCCCGGGCCGGATGCGGATTTCGTAGATGCTGCGGTGAATCGCTTCCGGCGGCGCGTCGGCGGGCAGGCGCTGGCCCGCGGCATCGTAGTACTCGGGTTCCGGAACGGTTTCGGCCGTTCCCGGAACGAGCGTGTACGGGCGTTTCAGGTAGTGGTACTGCAAGGGCGGCTCGTAGATCTGCCCGGTGAACACGCCCTCGTCCTCGGTATAGGAGCGCGCCGGGTCGAGGTGCCTGGGACGATCGGTAAAGGCCGAGTAGAGAATGTTCTTCCCGCGTTCCGCCGCCGGATACGGATCGTTCTGCTCGGCGCCGCAGGCGGCGAGCAGCAGGAGGGAGAGCGCGACGGGCAAGCGGGAACGGAACATGGCGCGAAGTGTAACGCAGCGTCTCCGATTCATGCGGGACGGAAAATTCTGCGGATCGAGCCCAGACAGCCGGGCCGTACGG
>JAITIQ010000252.1 GCA_031279425.1 Accumulibacter sp. | reverse complement strand
GTGCCCCGAGCCAGAGTCGAACTGGCACGCCTTGCGGCGGCGGATTTTGAGTCCGCTGCGTCTACCGATTCCGCCATCGGGGCCGAATTCGCGGGGAAGCGAAGGCGCGAATTATCCCTGATTCACCGCTGGCCGACAAGACTGCCTGGCGGGCTTTCCACATGCTCACCCTCGACGATTTCGATTTCCCCCTGCCGCCTGAACTGATCGCCCAGCATCCGGCGCCCGAGCGCACGGCGAGCCGGCTGTTGCACGTTGCCGGGGACGGCTTGCGCGACGGCCGCTTTGCCGATCTGCCGAAGTGGGTCGATCCGGGCGACCTTTTCGTCTTCAACGATACGCGCGTCATCAGGGCGCGCCTGTTCGGCAGGAAGGAGAGCGGCGGGCGGGTCGAAATGATGATCGAGCGCATCGTCGATTCCCGCCATGCCCTGGCGCAGATCCGCGCCAGCAAGTCGCCGAGGCCCGGCGGCCGGATCGTGCTGGAGGATGCCTTCACTCTCGAAGTCACTGGCCGCGCCGACGGCTTCCATGTCCTGGAACTTGCCGGAGACGGCGATCTGTACGCGCTCATCGAAACGCACGGACACCTGCCCCTGCCGCCCTACATCACGCATGCTGCGGGAGCCAAAGACGAAGCGCGCTACCAGACGGTGTATGCGCGCAACATGGGCGCGGTGGCCGCGCCGACCGCTGGACTGCATTTCGACGAAGACCTACTGGCCGCGTTGCGGGCGCGCGGCGCGGAACTCGCCTGGCTCACCCTGCACGTCGGCGCCGGCACCTTCCAGCCGGTGCGCGTGCGCAACATCGCCGAACACCGCATGCATGCGGAGCGCTTCGAGATACCGCGGGCCACACTCGAAGCCGTCGCCCGCACGCGGGCGCGCAAAGGCCGCGTCATCGCCGTCGGCACCACCAGCCTGCGCGCGCTGGAAGCTGCCGCCCGGGACGGCGGCCTGCGCGCCGGCCCCGCCGAGACCGACATCTTCATTACGCCGGGTTACCGCTTCCGCGTCGTCGACCGCCTGATCACCAATTTCCATTTGCCGAAATCGACGCTGCTGATACTCGTTTCCGCCTTCGCCGGATGCGCTACCATACGCGCCGCCTACCGCCATGCCGTCGAAAAACGCTATCGCTTCTTCAGCTACGGCGACGCGATGCTGCTGGAGAAAAGCGATTCCGTCGCCCGATGACTTCTCGTTCGCTCCCCCTCCGGCGGTCTGAATTATCGAAGTATCGATCCGGAATTTGAGCAACGAACACCGACGCATTCCGATTGGATTTCCCTTTCACTTGTCACTCGAAAACCATGCGCTTCGAACTCCTTGCCGCCGACGGCGCCGCCCGGCGCGGTCTTTTGACCCTCGCCCACGGCGCCGTCGACACGCCGGCCTTCATGCCGGTCGGCACCTGCGGCACGGTCAAGGCGATGACGCCGCGCGATCTGGCCGCGACCGGCGCGCAGATCTGTCTGGGCAACACCTTCCATCTGTGGCTGCGTCCCGGTCTCGAGACGATCGCCGCGCACGGCGGCCTACACCGCTTCATGGGCTGGGAGCAGCCGATCCTGACCGATTCCGGCGGCTTCCAGGTGTTCTCACTCGGCGCGCTGCGCAAGATCGATGAAGAAGGCGTCCGTTTCGCCTCGCCGATCAATGGCGACCGTCTGTTCCTGACCCCCGAGGAGTCGATGCGCATCCAGCGCGTGTTGAACTCCGACGTGGCGATGGTCTTCGACGAATGCACGCCCTACCCGGCCGATTTCGACGCGGCGGCGGCGTCGATGCGGCTGTCGCTGCGCTGGGCGAAGCGTTCGCGCGACGAATTCGAGCGCCTGGAGAATCCCCACGCGTTGTTCGGCATCGTCCAGGGCGGCATGTTCGAGGATTTGCGCGACGAGTCGCTGACGGGCCTTGCCGGCATCGGCTTCGACGGCTTCGCCATCGGCGGACTGTCGGTCGGCGAACCCAAGGAAGAAATGGCGCGCGTCCTCGCCCACGTCGCGCCGCGGCTGCCGGCGGACCGGCCGCGTTACCTGATGGGCGTCGGCACGCCCGAGGATCTGGTGCATGGCGTCATGACGGGAATCGACCTGTTCGACTGCGTGATGCCCACGCGCAACGCGCGCAACGGTCATCTGTTCACCCGCCACGGCGATATCCGCATCAAGAACGCGCGCTACAGGAACGACCCGCGTCCGCTCGACGAGTCCTGCGGCTGCTACGCCTGCCGCCGTTTCAGCCGCGCCTACCTGCATCACCTGTTCCGCGTCGGCGAGATATTGAGCTCCCAGCTCAACACCCTGCACAATCTCCACTATTACCAGACGCTGATGCGCGAAATGCGCGAAGCCATCGCCGAGGGCCGACTGGCACAAATGGCGGCGGCCTTCCATGCGGCGCGCGGCGCGGAGAGTGCGGAAAAAAGTTCTGTCCTGGATTCCGGTGAGTAGATGAATATCCGACTCCGATTCGCATGGGGGAATGTACCCGAAGAGATTCATGAGGGTGAGTCATTTCCGTGGTCAGCGGATGTTTCCAGGCTCATTGAACCGATGAATCAGTCGCCGCGCCTTCTTGGTCGGCCGGCCCTTGAGGCCGCTTCCCGGCGCGGGCGCGAGACGCAGGTTTTCCCTGAGCGTTTCGCGCCGCGCGCGGCTATCCGGAGTTTCTTCGTAAAGCTCTCGCGCCTCGGCCGCCGGCCTGCGCCGTTCGCCGAGCGCGCGCACGACGACGGTCCACTTCATCGGGCCGAGCGCCAGGTCCAGCGTGTCACCGGGGCGGACGGCCTGCGCCGGCTTCGGCGGCTGGTCGTTGAGGCGCACGTGCCCGGCGTGGATGGCGGCGGTGGCGAGCGAACGGCTCTTGAAGAAGCGCGCGGCCCACAGCCATTGGTCGATGCGCCGGCTTTCCGGCGCGCGATCGAGCGATTGCTTTTTCGGCATCACAGCGACTCGGCGGTGACGTGCGCCGCCTGTTCCCGCCGCGTCAGGCGGTCGAGGTAGAGGTAAACCACCGGCGTAAGATACAGCGTCAGGAACTGCGAGACGAGCAGCCCGCCGACGACGGCGATGCCCAGGGGCTGGCGAACTTCCGCGCCGGCGCCGATGCCCAGGGCGATCGGCAGGGTGCCGACGAGCGCGGCCATGGTGGTCATCATGATCGGCCGGAAACGCACCAGGCAAGCGTTGAAGATGGACTCGAAGGCCGGGTCGCCGGCGTTGCGCTGCCGGTCGAGCGCGAAATCGATCATCATGATGGCGTTCTTCTTGACGATGCCGATCAGCATGATCACGCCGACGAAGGAATAGAGGTTGAGGTCGATGTCGAAGAACATCAGCGTGACCAGCGCGCCGAGCGCCGCGGACGGCAGGCCGGAGAGGATGGTCAGCGGATGGACGAAGCTCTCGTAGAGGATGCCGAGCACGATGTAGACGACCAGCACGGCGATCACCAGCAGGATGCCGAGACCCTGCAGCGAGGACTGGAAGGCCTGGGCGGTTCCCTGCAGGCTGGTGGTGAGCGACACCGGCAGGTGCATTTCGCGTTCGAGCGCCTCCAGGCTGTTGACCGCGTCGCCGAGCGAGACGCCGGGCAGCAGGTTGAACGAGAGGGTCACCGCGGGCATCTGCCCTTGGTGGTTGATCGTCGTCGCCTGCGTGCCGCGCGTCGCCCGAGTCACCGTGTCGAGCGGGACGAGCTGGCCGTCGGCGGCGCGGATGTGCAGCCGGGAGAGCATGGAGGGGTCGAGCCGGTATTCCGGAGCAAGCTCCAGGATCACCTGGTACTGGTTCATGGTGCCGTAGATCGTCGAAATCTGGCGGGAACTGAAGGCGCTTTGCAAGGCGTCCTCGACCTGCCCGAAAGTGAGCCCCAGCGCGGCGATCTTGTCGCGGTCGACATCCAGCGCCACCACCGGGCCGGCGTTGTAGAGGTTGCTCGTGACGTCGACGAAGCCCGGCAGCCGCCGGATCCTTTCGAGCAGCCGGTTCGTCCAGTCGTGGAGCTCGTCGAGGTAGGTGCTTTGCAGGGTATATTGGTATTGCGCCGACGTGGCCTGGCCGCCGATGCGGATCGACGGCGGATTGCGCAGGAAGACGTTGATGCCGGGGACGGTGGCCAGCTTGGGGCGGAGTTCGTTGATGATTCCCTCGGCCGACAGCTCGCGTTCGCGGCGCGGCTTGAGGACCAGGCTGAGCGAGCCGGTGTTCTGGGTCGGCCGCGCGCTGGACGGGCCGACCGAGGACATGAAGGAGCGGATGTTCGGATCCTCGGCGACGATGGCGGCGATGGCGCGCTGCTTTTCCACCATCGCGGCGAAGGAGACATCCTGCGCGGCTTCGGTGGTGCCGTTGATCTGCCCGCTGTCGCTGGGCGGCAGGAAGCCCTTGGGAATGTGGCCGAACAACAGGCCGCTCCCCAGCACCGAGAGCAGGAAGACGGCGATCACCGTGCGCGGATGGTACATGGCCAGGCGCAAGGTCTTCTTGTAGCCGGAGAGCAGTGACGCGAAGAAGCGCTCGAACGTCCGGAAGATGAGGCCGTGCTTTTCGCCGGATGCGTGTTTCAGGTAACGGCTGCACATCATCGGCGTCAAGGTGAGCGATACGAGTCCGGAGACGAGGATCGCCGCGCAGATGGTGACGGCGAATTCGTTCAGCAAGCGCCCGACGATGCCGCTCATGAACATCACCGGGATGAACACGGCAATGAGCGAGAGGGTCATCGAGACGATGGTCGAGGAAATCTCGCGCGAGCCCTTGAGGGCCGCGTGCAGCGGCGCCTCTCCCTGTTCGATGTGCCGGACGATGTTCTCCAGCATGACGATGGCGTCATCGACGACGAAGCCGACGGCGAGCGTCAGGGCGAGCAGGGAGAGGTTGTCCAGGCTGAAGTCGAGCGCGTGCATCACGGCGAAGGTGCCGATCACCGAGATCGGCAGCGCCAGCGCCGGGATGAGCGTGGCCGAGAGGTTGCGCAGGAACAGGAGGATCACCAGAATGACCAGGAAGCCGGAGAGCAGCAGCGTGAATTGCACGTCCTCGATCGATTCGGCGATCGAAGCGCTGCGGTCATAGAGCGTGGTCATGGTGATCGACGCCGGCAGGGTGGCCTGGAAGCCGGGCAGCACGCGCTTGATCGCCGCGACGGTCTCGACGGTGTTGGCGCCGGGTTGGCGCAGGATGGACAGCCCGATCGAGCGCTTGTTGACGTTCCAGGCCGCGACGCGGGCGTTTTCGACGCTATCGATCGGACGCGCGACTTCCTCGAGCCGGACCGGCGCGCCGTTGCGCCAGGCGACGATCAGGGGGCGATAGTCTACCGCCCGGTTGAGTTGCCCGTTGTCCCGGATCGAGAACATCTGATGCTGTCCGCTGAACTGCCCGAGCGGCTGGTTGACGTTGGACTCCGAGATCGCTTGGCGCAACTCGTCGATGCCCATGCCGCGGGACGCCAACTGGTCGGGGTCGGCCTGGACGCGCACGGCGTATTTCTGCGAGCCCCAGACGATCACCTGGGCGACGCCGGTGACCGTCGACAGCCGCTGCGCGAGCTGCGTCTCGGCGTACTCGCTGACCAGCGGCAGCGGCAGCGTGTCGGAAGTCAAAGCGATATTGAAGATCGGCGCGTCCGCCGGATTGATCTTGCGGAACGAAGGCGGCGTCGGCATCGAGGGCGGCAGCCGGCGCTGCGCCGCGGCGATGGCCGACTGCACGTCCTGCGCCGCGGCGTCGATGTTGCGCTCCAGCGAAAATTGCAGGGTGATGGTGGTCGTCCCCTGGGCGCTCACCGAGCTCATCGAGTCGAGTCCGGCAATCGTCGAGAACTGCCCTTCGAGCAAGGTGGCCACCGCCGAAGCCATGGTTTCCGGCGACGCGCCGGGCAGGTTGGCGGTCACCGAGATGGTCGGGAAATCGACGTCGGGCAGTTCGGAAACCGGCAGCGCGCGGTAGGCGATCAGGCCGAAAATGACGAAGGCCGCCATCAAAAGCGTGGTCATCACTGGGCGGCGGATGCACAGTTCGGGGAGTTGCATGATCGGTTACCCTGAAGAAGATTTTTGCTGGCCGGTCAGGCGCACGTGAATGAGCGCAAGCCGGCTTTCTTTTCCGTATTTTCGCTCCTCGACGACATACGGGCAAATCCAGGTTTGGAGCAGAGCAACGGAGCGGTGACATTCCGGTTGAAACACGCTACCGTCGCCTCGTTTGCCCGATATTTTGCAGAGACCATGGCCGATCACGATGGCGCCAAGGAACCGGGAGCGCCGGCATCTTGCCGGCTTCGTTGCGTCTTTTCTGCCGGCAGACGCTGCCTGAACTGCCCATTTGCGCTGAACAGCGACACAGCCCATGCCGCTGGAGGCCAACATGTCACCCTGCGTTGATGGACCAGGTGTCGAGTGTTGTGCCGCGGCGCGTCCAGCTCGCCATCCGGCCATTGCAGGATGAGTGCGTTGCCCACCTGCGTTGGGCTGCGCGGCGGCATCCGCCAGAGCAGCCGGGGACTGCCCACGGCGGCCAGCGCCACACTCTGGGGGGCGGCCGTTGCTGTGATGTTGCCGGAGGAAATGCCCAGGGCAGCGGCGCTGATGGTGCTCTGGCGTTCACCTCTGGCGTCAAGTACCCATATCTCGCTCTCCGCGTCATGGCCTGAGGAATGGACTCAAAACTCTGACTACCCGTGGATTTCCGTTGCTTCCGGCAGGTCGTGAAAATGAAAAATCCATTGTTTTCAACAGCTTGCGAACATCCAAGGAAACCGTTGGAATAAAGCTTGCGCTTCCCACGGCGTCGCGCGCCTCGCGATGACGAGCAAGAAATTTCCGAATCGCTGCGGAAATGGAATCATGCCTCGCCCGGGGCTTCGGCGCGCAGGCGGCGCACCAGATCCATGAAGGTCCGGATGATCCTGCGCGAAGCCTGCTCGCGCAGACAGACCAGCGACTCGTGCATGCGGGCCGGGCAATCACGGATGGAGATGGCGCGGATGCGGTGGTCGCGGCCGACTTCCGCCTGCGAGACGATGCCGACGCCGATGCCCGCCGCGACGATCTCGCTGGCCGCCTCGCGCCCCTGCGCCTCGACGATGTGGTGCAGCGCCAGCCCGGCGGCGCGCATTTCGGCTTCGATCAGCGCGCGCGTGCTCGAACCTTCCTCGCGCAGCACGATGGGCGCGTTCGCCAGATCCCGCAGGCTGATTTCCACGCGCTCCGCCCAGGCGTGCCCGGCCGAGACGAAGGCCACCAGCGGCGCGTCGCTCAGCGACACGGACTGAAACCGTTCGTCATCGATCTTTCCGCCCAGGATCGCCAAATCCGCCCGGTACGCCAACAGCCGTTCCAGGGATTGCCGCGTGTTGCCGGTCACGAGCTTCAGGGTGATGCCGGGCCAGGCTTCGTGGAAGCGGGCGAGATAGGGCAGGATGTGGATCGGCGAATCGACGGCCAGCGTCAGCTGGCCCTCGGCGAGCGCGCGATGGCAGGAGAGCAGTTCATCCGCTTCCGCTTCCACCGCGAACAGGCGTTGCGTGAGCGCGAGCAGGCGCTCGCCCAGGGCGGTCATGCGCACGGTGCGCTTGTTGCGATAAAAGAGCAGGACCCCGTAATACTCCTCCAGACGGCGCACCTGATCGGAGACCGCGGGCTGGGTCAGGAACAGCTTTTCGGCGGCGCGGCTGAAGCCGCCGTGCGTGGCCACGGCATGGAAAGCCTTGAGTTGAGCATGCGAAATCGGCATGAAGCGCGTATGGCGAGGGTCGTTCCGAAGGAGGTCCGGATCAATTGTATAAGATTAATTTATTTCTCCGATAGCGATTCCGGATAAGCATGGATTCAGGCTGCGCCATCCCCCTTTTTGGTGCGTCAAAAGGGAGGAAATGCGGCGATTTTCACGGATTCGCGCCCAAAACGCATGGCACGCCTCTTGCTGGACATGGAGCAGTCCCTTCGCCGGCACAAACGATGCCATGCACCCGCCGAAGATTTATCAGAACGTTCCCACGCCGTTGAAAGTCCTTGGCGTCAGCAAGAGTTTCCGTCACATCAAGGTGCTGGAAGACATTTCGCTCGACATCGGGGCGGGCGAGCTGGTCTGTCTGCTGGGGGCTTCCGGGTGCGGCAAGACCACCTTACTGCGCATCATCGCCGGGCTGGAACGCCAGGATCGCGGCGAGATTTTCATGGGCAGGGAGAATATTTCGCGCGCGCCGCCGCAGGCGCGCGATTACGGCATCCTGTTTCAATCGTATGCGCTTTTCCCCAACCTCACCGTGGAAAAGAACGTGGCTTACGGCTTCTCGGGGCGCAAATTCATGAAAAGCGAAGTTCGCGCCCGCTGCCGCGAGATTCTGGAGATGGTGGGCCTGGAAGAAACCCGGGATTCGTACCCCGACCAGCTTTCGGGCGGGCAGCAGCAGCGAGTGGCCATGGCGCGGGCGCTCGCGCCGTCTCCGACGTTTCTGCTGCTCGACGAGCCGATGTCAGCGCTCGACGCCAAAGTGCGCGAGCGCCTGCGCGGCGAGATCCGCCGTCTGCAGAAACGGCTGGGCATCACCACGATCATGGTCACTCACGACCAGGACGAGGCCATGACCATGGCCGACCGCATCGCCGTCATGAACGAGGGGCGCATCGAGCAGTTCGACACCCCGGAGAATATCTACCACCGTCCCGCCACGCCTTTCGTGGCCGATTTCATTGGCCACGCCAACTGGCTGCCCTGCCGCGGTATCCGCGCGGGCAGGGCGGCGCTTGCCAACGCTTCGCTCGCCGTCGAGGCGCCCGGCGATTTCGGGCAGTGCACGCTGTTCTGCCGTCCCGAGGACGTCGTCCTCTTCCACGCGCCGCGCGAGGACACCTTGCCGGGACGCATCGTCGAACGCACCTTCCTGGGCAGCAAATATCGTCTGGCCTTGTCGCTCGACGCCCTGGAAGAGGCCGATGACCGCTGCCGCGTGCTGGCCGACGTCTCTGGCGCGGCCTGCGTGGAACCGGGCGATCCGGTGTGGATACACGTGCCGGGCGCCGCGCTGCGCATTTTCGCAAGCCCGCTGCCATGAGCGCGAATACGCTCCTCGCCGGGCGGCGGCGCTTTGCCGCCGTCTGGCTGGACCAGTGGTTCATACACGGCGGCAAGACAGCCCTGTTCCTGTTTCTGCTCCTGGGTTTGCTCTTCCCGCTCCTGGCGATGCTCGCCAAGGCGTTTTCCGGCAGCCTGGAGAACTTCTCCGAACTGATCTCGGGACATTTCTGGCGATTGCTCGTCAACAGCATCAACGTCTCCTCATGCACCGTGGCGGTGGTCATTCCGCTCGCCTATCTGTTCGCCTACGGTCTGCAACGCACGCGCTTCCGGGGGCGCGCGCTCTTCCGGGGCATGACCCTGTTGCCGCTAATGGCGCCGTCGATGCTCTCGGCCATCTCCCTGATCTACCTGTTCGGCAACCAGGGGCTGCTCAGGTCCTGGTTCCCGCACGGCATCTACGGCTTTCCGGGAATCCTGATCGGGCAGACGTTCTACAATTTCCCGGTGGCGCTGATGATCTTCGTCTCCGCGCTGTCGATGACCGACGGCAGGCTGTACGACGCCGCCATCAGCATGGGCGCGCGCCATATCCGCATTTTCCTGACGATCACCTGGCCGCAGACGCGCCATGCCGTTTTCGCGGCCAGCTCTCTCGTATTTACCCAGACGATCACCGACTTCGGCATTCCGGTGATCATCGGCGGCGACTACAACGTGCTGGCGACGGAAGCGTACAAGGCAATCATCGGCCAGCAACAATTCGCCTATGGCGCGATGATCGGCGCGCTGCTGCTGGTTCCGGCCATCGTCAGTTTCGTCATCGACCGCTGGATGCGCCGCCTGCAAAGCGGGCTGGGCAGCCGCGCCGCGCCCTATCGCATCGAGCGCAATCCGCAGCGGGACGCGCTCTATTTCAGCATCACCGCCATCGTCAGCCTCGCTTTTCTGGCGATCATGGTCACGGCGGCCGCGGCCTCCTTCATCGGCTTCTGGCCTTATGACATGAGCTTTTCGCTGCGCCACTACGATTTCGAGACGAGCGGCGGCGTGGGCTGGATGGCTTTCCGGAACAGCCTCCGGTTTTCGCTTCTGACCGCCCTGATCGGCACGCCTCTGGTATTGACCAGTTCCTACCTCATGGAACGCGCCCTTGCGCCGCATCCGCTGGACGGTCCGTTGAAACTCCTGTGCCTGTTGCCCATGGCCGTGCCGGGGCTGGTGATGGGGCTGGGCTACGTCTTCTTCTTCAACGCGCCCGCCAATCCGCTCAACGGTCTGTACGGCGGCATGGCGCTGATGGTGATCTGCTGCATCGTGCATTTCTTCACCCCGGCGCAGATGACCGCCAACGCCGCGCTTTCCCGGATCAGCCGCGATTTCGAGGCCGCCTCGGTGTCGCTCAAGGTGCCGCTGCTCGTCACCTGTTTGCGCGTCATTCTGCCGATGTGCCTGTCTACGGCGGTGGAGATTTTACGCTACCTGTTCGTTTCGGCCATTACCTCGGTGTCGGCGCTGATGTTTCTGTATTCACCCGACACCATCCTCGCCTCGGTCGCCATTCTCAACATGGACGACGCGGGCAACATCGGCGGCGCGGCGGCGTTATCGACCCTGATCCTCACCACGTCCACCATTGCTTCCTTACTCCTGAAAGCGTTTTCCGGCCTGTTGCTCAAACGCACCGAGGCCTGGCGAACCCGCCACTGAACCTGTCCAACGATTTCCAACCAAGGAGCCTTGCCATGAAATCAAATGCCTCATTCCGTTCTCTCGTCCTGGGCCTCGGCTTTGCCGTGGCGGCTGTTCTGCCGGTCGATGCGTCGGCGGCCACGGAACTCACCGTTTACACGGCGATGGAAAACGAAGTGCTCGCCAGCTACAAGAAAGCCTTCGAGACGGCCAACCCCGACATCAGGATCAAATGGGTGCGCGATTCCACCGGCGTCATCACGGCCAGGCTGCTGGCGGAAAAAGACAATCCGCAGGCAGACGTGATCTGGGGCGTGTATGCGTCCAGCGTCAGCCTGCTGGGCAAGGAAGGCATGCTCGAAGCCTACGCGCCCGCCGGGCTGGACAGGATCGACGCAAAATTCCGCCACCCCGGCAATCCGCCGTTATGGACGGGCAATGGCGTGGAAGCGACGGCGGTCTGCGTGAACAAGATCGAACTCGCCAAACAGAACCTGCCGATGCCAAGTACATGGCGCGACCTCGTCAAGCCCGTCTACAAGAACAAGATCGTGATGCCCAACCCGGCCTCTTCGGGAACCGGCTACTCGGCGGTCAATGCGTGGCGGCAGATTTTCGGCGTGCAGGAAGCCTGGAAGTTCATGGACGCCCTGCACGACAACATCGCCCAATATACTCATTCCGGCTCCAAGACCTGCACCATGGCGGCGATGGGCGAATATCCCATTGGTATTTCCCTGGACTTCCGCTCCATCGTGCTCTCGCGGCAGGGCGCGCCGCTCGAAATCGTGCTGCCGCTGGAAGGGCTGGGGCTGGATGTAAACGCGGTGGCGCTGATCAAGAAGAGCAAGAACATCGAAGCCGCCAGGAAGCTGGCCGATTTTGCCATCAGCGAAGAGGCGTTCAGGCTCTATCAACCCTATTTCGCGGCCCTGGCGCGCCCCGAGATGAACATGCCCACCAAGGAAATGCCCGGCGCGTATTACGACCGCCTGCTCTCGATCGACTTCGACAAGGCGGGGGACGCGCGCCCGGAAGTGCTCAAGGAATGGCGGCAACGTTTTGACAGCAAGAGCGAAGCGAAGTAATTTCCGGAACGATGATGGCGCAGGACCAGGCAGGACAAAACAGGCGCAGGGCCTTGCTTTCCCCTCCCCCGCCCGGCGGGGGAGCGCCCCAGCAGGGACGGGAAAGGGCGTCGTTCTCCTCCGGCGTAGCCGCAAAATCGTCGTTTTTGATGCAATTTGGAATCACAGCAGATTAATAAACTAATGCGCATGATACATCGCACTCGTCATTGCGAGGAACGAAGCGACGTGGAAATCCAAACTCTGTTCCAGTGGTTTCCTTGGATGTCTACAAGCTGTTGAAAAAATGGATTTTTCATTTTTCACAGTCTGCTGATAGCAATGGAAATCCAAGGGCAACCAGAGTTTTTGAGTCCATTTTTCAGTCCAAAATTCCTAT
>JAITIQ010000243.1 GCA_031279425.1 Accumulibacter sp. | reverse complement strand
GCGCTGAAGGATCGTTACCCGGGCGTCAATATCACCGCCATCGATTACGATCCCGGCTCCTCCGAAGTCAACCAGTTGAACCGCATCAAACTGATGCTTTCGGTCGCGTTCAAGAATGTGCGGAAAGAAGACGAGGAAGAAATTTTCAGCCGTTATGCGTGATGGCGCCGGGGAAGTCGCCAGCGCGCTTCAACAGATCTTTGGCGGCAGACGAAACAGGCGTTTCTTGTTTCCCTGAGAACTGGCCATGGCCCATCGTACAACATGCCACGCCGGCCTCCAGGCGTTTCGCCGCCAGGGCAATCGCGTGAGGATGCCGCCATGGCCAACCGTCGGGGTCTGGTTGGCGTCGACGGCGACCAAAAAAGCTCTGGCGCATCCCAGGTCTCCGCCCGCGGTCAAATTTGCCCGTCGACGATCGAAAGCACGCCGTCGAGTTTCTGCATTTCCTCGGCCAGTTGTCCTGCGGCGATAATGAGCGGCGGCGCGACGAGAATCATGTTCTCGTGGGTATAGGTCATGAAGCCGCGCGCGGCGAGCGCCTGGTTGATTTTCGCCATGACGTTGTCGGGATCCTTGCCGTAAGCGACGAGCGGCGCCTTGCTCGCTTTGTCCTTCACCAGCTCGACCGCGCTGAAGAGTCCGATGCAGCGGACGTCGCCGACGCAAGGGTGTCTTGCCTTCAGGTCTTCGAGCGCGCTTTTCAGTTCCTTGCCGCGCGCGGCGACGTTGTCGAGAACTTTGTGTTTCAGGTAGTAATCGACGCACGCGACCCCCGCGGCGCAGGCCAGCGGATGGCCGCTGTAGGTCAGTCCGCAGGAGAGAAAATGGTCGTCGAAGTAGGAGGCGACCGTTTTGGAGACGGCCACGCCGCCCAAGGGCACGTAGCCGCAAGTCACGCCCTTGGCGAATACGACGAGGTCGGGAACGGCGCCGAAGTTTTCAAAAGCGAACATTTTTCCGGTTCTGCCAAAACCCGCCATGACTTCGTCGCAGACGAGCAGGATGCCGAATTCATCGCAGACTTTCCGCACGCCCGCGAGATAGCCCTCCGGCGGAATGATGACACCGTTGGAGCCGGTCACGGTCTCCAGCACGATCGCCGCGATATCGTCCGGATTTTCATAAATGACCTGTTCTCGGAGTTTGCCGACGTAATAATCGGAGGCGTCCTTTTCGCACGAAAAATTCAGTTTTTCCCGGTAAATGTAAGGGTCGAAGAATTTGACGAAGCCGGGAATTCCCGGCTCCAGGGGATAGCGACGGGGTTCGCCCGTCAGGTTTCCCGCGCCATGGGTGGAGCCGTGGTAACTGCGATAACGCGAAAACACCTTGTGCTTTCCGGTAAACATTCGCGCGATTTTTATCGCGTTCTCATTCGCGTCCGCGCCACCGTTGGTGAAAAATATCTTTCCGAAATTATCGGGAAGAAGGCTGACTAGAAGCTTCGCCAGCTCGCCGCGCGACTCGACGCCATAGGTGGGAGCGACGAAGCAGAAGCGTTCCGCCTGTTTCTTTATCGCCTCGACGATTTCCGGGTTGCCGTGCCCCAGATTCATGTTGACGAGCTGGCTCGACATGTCGGCATATCGCTTGCCCGAGGGGTCCCATAGATAGATTCCCTCGGCCTTCTCGACGACGATCGGGTCGAGGTCGCGCTGTCTCGACCACGATTGCAGGTTGTAGGCCGAATGGTTGAATTTGATCGATTCTTCCGTCATTTCATTCTCCGCATGAGTGTCGTTCAGGAATATTGTTCGCGCCAGCGAATTCCGTCGACGGGGCGTGCTGTTTGGCAGTGCCGGCTTGACCGGGACCGGGCGCATGAAAAGGGCCTGCTGGGCAGGTCGGCATGGCCGGGAAAGCCCATCAATACCCGTCACACCCTGTCGTGTGACCGGAAACAGCGCGTGGCGATCGCGCGCGTCCTGGCCATCGAGCCCGAGGTTCCGCCGTTCGACGGACCGACCTCGGCGCTTGATCCGGAACAACCCCGCCCCGAGGGGCGGGGTATCGAGTGGTCATATCTCCAAAAAAACTCATCATTTCCGCGCAAGCGCGCGGGCAGAAATCCGGGATTTGATGAATGAACCGGATACCCGCTCATCAAGAGCGCAAAGTATGACAGAGCGCTAGCTAAACCTTGTGCGCCGCCGCCCATTCCTGCCAGCGCCAAGAATCGCGGCACATCGCCGCGAGATCGCGTTCGGCGCGCCAGCCGAGCAGGGATTCGGCAAGCGAGGCGTCGGCGTAGCACCGGGCGACGTCGCCCGGACGGCGCGCGGCGATGCGGTAGGGCACCGAGCGTCCGCTGGCCTGCTCGAAGGCGCGGATCATTTCGAGCACGCTCACTCCCCGGCCGGTGCCGAGGTTGACGGTGAGCACGCCGGACTTGCCGCCAAGTGCTTCAAGGGCTGCGAGATGCCCGCGCGCCAGATCGACGACGTGGATGTAATCGCGCACGCCGGTACCGTCGGGCGTCGGATAATCGTCGCCGAAGACCGTAAGCTGCGGCAGCCTGCCGATGGCGACCTGGGTGATGTAGGGCATCAGGTTGTTCGGGATGCCGTGCGGATCTTCGCCGATCATTCCCGATACATGCGCGCCGACCGGGTTGAAATAGCGCAGCAGGGCGATCCGCCAGTTTTCGTCGGAGCGCGCCAGGTCGCGCAGGATGGCTTCGAGCGCCAGCTTGGAACGCCCGTAGGGATTGGTCGCCGACAAGGGGGAGTCCTCGCGGATCGGCACGCTGCGCGGATCGCCGTACACGGTGGCGGACGAGGAGAAGACCAGGGTCTTGACGTTCGACTCGGCCATTACCTCGAACAGGACGATGCCTCCGGAGACGTTGTTGTCGTAGTAGCGCAGGGGTTGCGCCACCGATTCTCCCACGGCCTTGAGGCCGGCGAAATGAATGACGGCATCGATGCCGTGCGCGCGGAACACGTCGCGCAAGGCGCCACGGTCGCGGATGTCGACTTCCAGAAAAACCGGCGCCCGCCCGGCGATTTTCTCCACCCGGTCGAGTACCGCCCGCTTGCTGTTCGAGAGATTGTCGATGACGACGAGATCAAAACCGGCGCCGAGCAGTTCGACGCAGGTGTGGGAACCGATGTAGCCGGCGCCGCCGGTGACGAGAATGTTTGGCATGACTCACCGTTTTGTCGATGGTTCAGGGAATCGCTGAATAAATCGTCATTCCGGCGGAGATAGAATAGAACTCATTGATTTCTCTGGATTTCGTTTGCGCAGGTTTTTGTATGTTTCGATGGACGGGATGTCTTGCCGCCTTATGGGGAGCGCCGGCATCTTGCCGGCTTCGTTCCGTCACTTCTGCGGGCGGGACGCCCGCTTCATCACGTTCATTTCGGAAACGGCGAAACGTTTGGCTTTTGTTCATCGATTGGCTAAAGTTTCTTTCTTTTCGAACCTGTGAGTATATCCCTGATGAGCGATCCCCTGTCATCCTTGGCTTCTTTCCTGGAACGCGCCGAGGACGTGCTCGCGCGCATCGAGCCCTTGCTGCCGCCCGCCTCGCCGGTGCCCGACTGGCATGCCGCCGTCGCCTTTCGCTGGCGCAGGCGCGGCGCCGCCCGCTTTCTCCAGCCCGTGCCGCACCCGCCCGCCATCCGTCTTGCGGATCTCATGGACATCGACGAGCAGAAAGCGCGCATCGACGCCAACACGCGGCAATTCATCGCCGGCCGCCCGGCCAACAACGTGCTGCTCACCGGCACGCGCGGCTCCGGCAAATCCTCGCTGATCAAGGCGCTGCTCAACGAATACGCCCCGCTCGGCCTGCGCGTGATCGAGGTCGAAAAACACGATCTCGTCGACCTGCCGGACATCGTGGATCTCGTGGAAGGCCGGAAGGAGCGTTTCATCGTCTTCTGCGACGACCTGTCGTTCGACGCCGGCGACGCCACCTTCCGGGCGCTCAAGGTCGTTCTCGACGGCTCGATCACCGCCGCGCCGGACAACGTGCTGATCTACGCCACGTCCAACCGGCGGCATCTGATGCCCGAGTATTTCGAGGAGAATCTGGAAACACATCGCGTTGGCGAGGAAATCCATCCCGGAGAGGCCATCGAGGAGAAGGTCTCGCTGTCCGAGCGTTTCGGCCTGTGGCTCTCGTTCTACCCGTTCGACCAGGACGCCTACTTGGATATCGTCGCCCACTGGCTGCGCTCGTTCGGCTGTCAGGACGCGGAGATCGCCGGCGCCGAGCGCGACGCGCTCAATTGGGCGCTGCAGCGCGGCTCGCGCAGCGGGCGCGTGGCCTGGCAGTTCGCCAAGGACTGGGCGGGCACGCGCGCCGCCTGACGCGGATGCGGCCGGCGAGGGATATCGTCGAGGTATCGGCGGGCGTCCTGCTGCGGAATACGGCGGACGGCGCCGAGTACCTGCTGGCGCGGCGCCCGCCGGACAAAGCCTATGCCGGCTACTGGGAATTTCCCGGCGGCAAGGTCGAGCCGGGTGAATCCTTCCGTGCCGCGTTGGCGCGCGAACTCGCCGAGGAACTGGGCATCGCCGTGACCGCCGCCGCCCCCTGGCTGTGCCGCGAATTCACCTATCCGCACGCGCGAGTGCTCCTCAAGTTTTTCCGCGTCACTGGCTGGCGGGGCGAAATCGGCGGACTCGAACATACCGCGCTGGCCTGGAACCGCGTTGGCGAGGCGCCCGGCGTGGCGCCGATCCTGCCGGCCAACGGCCCGGTTCTGCGCGCGCTCGCCCTGCCCGGGATCTACGCCATCACCCACGCCGCGGAAAATGGCATCGATGCCGAACTCGAACGCCTCCGGCAGGCTCTGTCGCGCGGCGTCCGCCTCGTGCAATTGCGCGACAAGACGCTCGCCGCGGGCGAACGGCGGCGCTTCGCCGAAAAGGCTGCGGCAATCATCGCCGCTGTTCCCGGAACGCTCCTGTTGGTAGGCGACGACGAAATGCTGGCCCGCGAGATTGGCGCGCGCGGCGTCCATCTCTCGTCGGCGCGTCTCGGCGCGACATCCCGCCGCCCGGAGTTCGCCTGGGTGGCCGCGTCCTGCCACGGCCCGGACGATCTCGAACGGACGGAAAAGCTGGGCATCGACTTCGCCGTACTTGGCCCCGTCCTGCCGACGCCTTCGCATCCGGAATCGTCGGGCATCGGCTGGGAGGCTTTCGCGCAATGGGTCGCCGACGCGGCAATCCCGGTCTTCGCCCTGGGCGGCCTGCGCGCCGGATCGATCGCCACGGCCCAGGCGCACGGCGCGCACGGCGTCGCCATGCTGCGAGGATGGTGAATGGAGAGGTCGCCGCGCCGCCGGAATGTCCAGTATCCGCACCTATTGTCCCGCCTTGGCCCGGTATCCCCCTTCGCTCATCGCGGCGGCGATGCTGCGTTCCCCCGTGGAAATGAGAAAGGTGCGCCATTCCGCCACGACCCGCGCCGCGCCCGTGCGCCCCGCAGGTTGCTTGCCGGAAGCGTTGGCCGACGCATAGACGATTGCCCCCGCTTTGAGCGGCTCACAAACGAAAGCCCCCGGCTTTTCCGGGGGATGGTTGCTAAGCGCTATTACTTGCGGATCAAACGTCTCGGTATTCATATTCGTTTTTCAGAAGATCACGTGGAAGTTTTATTCCATCGCGGCGCGCAATGGCAAACATGGCTCGTTGAGAGAATCCTCCATATAGCTTGCCTTTGTCATCGCGCACCTGCCAGTCCTCGATGTCTTCCGTGTCGCAGCGATAGAGGCGATCCAATTCTCCGGAATGCGTGACAGGCGGGGTAAGCAGGCGAACGCCGATCTCCTGATCGCTGATAATCTCCAGAACCTCGGCCCATAGATACTCCACTTGATTGGAACTGCTGACGAAACGAAGCTTTACCAGCGCGCTGTCCTTGTTTGTACGCGCAAGGCGAAGAAATTGCGCCATGCCGTCTTTCGCTTTTGCAAGCGCATCGACCATCAATGGGTCGTCCAGGTCTATGGCCATCGGTTCATACTTCGGGCGTGGTGATCTCCAACGCATGAACAGCCAGACGGCAATTCCAAGAACAAGCGCGACAATGATGCTTGGCTCGATATGCATGATGGCTCCTGACGCGAAAGCTCAGAAACGGGATAAAAGCGCAGCTTTTGGCCTGTCCCTCTGGAGCGCAATGTTAGGCGGCGGACTGCGATGATGCAAGAGGGGTTTTGAGTCTGCGAGCCGCGAACCGGAACGAAACGGCGCGGGAGGAAAGCACGGATGCTTGCGTCCGCACGGACAGAATCCCATCATTCAGAGCGCGGAAATCGAAACCCGCACCACCACGGCACGGGGAAAGCTTGCGATGCAGAAGCTAGCGAACAGGCGCAAAGCCGCGCCGTTGCTTGGTTGTTCGGGTTCCAGTCTGGAACATGGGCACAATCTTGGGCACACTTTTTGAAGTCATCCCCCAACGGGGGATGGTTCAGATTTGAGTCATGGTTC
>JAITIQ010000088.1 GCA_031279425.1 Accumulibacter sp. | reverse complement strand
CCCTCTCCCGCCCCTGCGGGGCACCCTCCCCCGCCCAGCGGGGGAGGGGAATCCATCGGAAGAATCCGGCGCAGCCGCAAACTGACTGTCCTCTGTCTTCTGAACCCTGAACCCGTAATCAGCGCCGGATCGACACGGAAGCGACGGCGCCCACGATCAGCAGCGAAGCGGCCATTTCCTGCCAGCCGAGCGGCTCGTTCAGGAAGACCACGCCGCAGAGGACGCCGATCAGCGGAACGGCGAGCGAGGAGAGGGCCGATACGGAGACGGGCACCATCTGCATGATGCGGTTCCACGCCCAGTTGCAGAGCATGAAGGCGATGAATACGTTGTAGAGCACGCCGAGGATCGGCCCGATGCCGGGCATGACGAGACGGGAGGTTTCCAGCGGAACCGCCAGCAAGAGCATCGGCGCGCTGCTGACCAGCATCATCCATCCGGTCAGCGAGGCCAGCGGCATGGCGACCGGCAGGCGCTTGAAGAGCACCATGCCGATGGCCCAGCTCAAGGCGCCCAGGATCATGCAGATCACGCCGATCGGCGCCTGCTGCATACCTTCCATGCTGTCGAGGAGCAGCACCGCGATGCCCGCGACGCCAAGCAGCAGGCCGACCACGGTACGCGCCCTCAGCCGTTCTCCGAGGAAACGGATGGAAAGCAGGGTCGACCACAAGGGCATGGTATAGCCCAAGAGCGCCGCGCGGCCCGAGGAAAGCTGCGAGACGCCGATGATCACCAGCGCGTTCCAGCAGGCCAGGTTGAACGCCGCGAGCCACAGCACCTTCTTCCACTGGCGCTCCGGAACCCGGATCGGCACGCCGGAAAGTCGCGCCACGCACAACAGCCCCGTGCCGCCGCCCAGCAGGCACATGGTGCGGAAGTAAAACGGCGGCACTTCGCTCAACACCATTTTCATGACCGACCAGTTGGCTCCCCAGAAAAGGGACAGCATCGCCAGCAGGAGCAGGCCCTGCCGGGGCAGACCTTCGTGAGAACTCGGAGTCATGGTGTCGGAAAGTGTCGGAAGCGGCGCGGCCCGGTCGGCCGCGGGGAGGGGAAAAGTGGAGTATCGTGCCGTCTTTTACCGCTTCCCGCAATCCCCGAGGGAACGCCGGCGCGCTTCGTCATCGCGAGGCGCGTAGCGACGCGGCCTTGTGGATTGTCCTCGCTGCTTTGCTCCACGCAATGACGGAATCTCCTCCACTCCGGATTGCACCGGGAACACCGGCGTACTTTCGGGATCAATGGTTTTGCCGGTTCGTCCGTTACGAACATCCGTCTCGAAGAGGGAAAATGCCCGTCATCGCCCGCCTCATCAAACATTCCGCATGGGTTGCGTGCGCGGCTTTTGCCTGTGGCGGAGCGGCGGCGGAGATCGCGCAGTGCGCCGCCATCGACCGGGACGACGAACGCCTGGCCTGTTACGACCGGGCGGCCGGACGCCAGGCCGCGCGCGTGGAAGCCTCGGCCGCTCCGCCGGGTTCCGGCGCGAGCGCAGCAGCCCCGACTCCGATGCAGGAAGCCTGGGACCTCGGAGAGTCGCCTGCGGACACCTTCGAGATCCATTCCCATCATTCGGTGTACCTGTTGCCGGTATTCTCCGCGTCCCGCATCAACGCGGCGCCCGCCAGCCCGACGCGCCAGCCGGTCGAACTCGACGGAATCCGTTCCACGGAAGCGAAGTTCCAGATCAGCTTCAAGACCAAGGCTGCCACCCGTCTTTTCGGCGACAACGGCGATCTCTGGCTGGGCTACACGCAGTCCTCGCGCTGGCAGGTCTATTCCAGGGGGATTTCGCGTCCCTTCCGCGAGACGGTCTACGAACCGGAAGCCCTCTTCGTATGGAGAACGAATGTCGGCATCGCGGGCGTCAATCTGCGTTACGTCGGTCTGGGCCTCAATCACCAGTCGAACGGCCGCGGGGGCGAACTGTCGCGCAGCTGGAACCGGCTGATCGCGCAGGCGGGAATGGAAAAGGGAAACTGGACCGCGACCCTGCGCGGATGGCACAGGATCAGGGAGGATTCGTCGAGCGACGACAATCCCGATATCGAAAAGTACCTGGGTCACGGCGAACTCGAACTGACCCGCAAGTTCGGCGGCCACCTGCTGACGGCGCAGATACGCTATCCGGCGCTGGGGTCCGGCAATGCCAAAGGGTCGCTGCGCATGGATTGGGCGTTTCCGATTTCCCGTGGGCTGCGCGGACACCTCCAGTGGTTTTCCGGTTACGGCGAAAGCCTGATCGACTACAACTACCGGGCCAATTACATCGGCATAGGATTTTCGCTCGTCGAGCCGTTCTGAGAACCTGATAAACGGCGCGAAGCGCCACCGACTTTCTGTCCTCTGGTCTTCCGTTACGTCAGCGCAACACCCGGCGCAGGATGCGCGGCCGCCAGCTCAGGATCAGCGCCAGCGCGGTCGAGGCGAGGGCGAGGAAGCCGAACCAGACGGAGACGCCGATGGACAGACCGTGCGCGGCAATGGCCGGCGGCAGGGCCAGCGCCAGCAGGAGATAACCGGCCAGCAGGCGCAGGCGGCGGACGCGCGGGGAGCGCATGGAGGAAGGGGAGGCGGCGAAGATATCCCTGGCATGGCGCTCCATGCCGGCGGCAATCGCCGCGAATCCCCAGAAAACCAATGCGAGAGACAAAAGATTCATGCTGAAAACCTCGGTGGGACGGAGATTCGACGAACCGGCCCGATCTCCGCGCGAGCGGTGGCGGGCGCGATCACGCGGCTTCCTCCGCGGCTTCGCGCAGGGGCGCGCCGGGTTCCGTTGCCGGGTCGCCGGACGCGGCGAAACGCGCGGGCGGCGCGTGGCGGCGAACTTTGTAGGCGGCAAAGAGCAGCCCGGCGCCGATGGCCAGCGCGCAAAGATCGAATCCGGCCAACAGTCCGAGGCCCCGTCCGATGCTGCCGGGCAAGGCCAGGCCGCCGGTCGCCGCGTTGATCAGCGGCAGCAGCGCGGACAGCCCGCCCGCGCAGGCCAGTTGCTCGACCCACGCCGCCTTGGGACGACGCGCGATGGCATGGACGAACGTCACCGCCCAGGCGATGAAAAAGGCGCGGATTTCCCAATCGGCGCGCGCCGGCCAATCGGCGGGAATCAGGCGATTGGCCCAGAAGTGCACGGCGATGGCGACCATCAGTCCGGCAATGGAGGCGATGTTCAGCACTTCGACCAGGCGATGACCCCAGGGCGCGCGCGCCGCTCCGGACGTTTTCCGGGCGCGCGCAACCGACCAGACGAGCAGGCCGCTGGCGATCATCAGCGAGCCGCCAACGCCGGAAAGGAAGAGCAGCCAGCGCGGCACCGGCGTGGCGAAAAATCCCCGGTGCAGCAGGTTGAGCGCGCTGCCGATCGCCTGCACCGCGCCGGGCTCCGGCAGGGCGGGCGTGGCCAGCCGCTCGCCCGTCACCCCGTTGAAGCGCAGCGCGGGAACGTTGCGCCCGTTGGTGAGACTCGGAAAGCCCATCTGGCGCAGCTCGACCACCGCGTTGCGGTCGCCGGGGAGGGTAATGGCGATGCTGCCCACCGGCTTGCCGCCCCAGGTCTGCTGCGCCGCCGCGACCAGCGCGGCGAGATCGGTCAGCGGCGCGCGTTCGCCCGAGGGGCGCGGGGTCTCGGACTGCGGCATGCGCGCGCGCATGGCTTCCCGGTAGGCGAGGAAATTGCCCTGGTAGGCGCTCTGGAATGCGGTGGGCATCATCATGTGACCGAACAGCACCAGCCCGGAAAAGGTGATGATGAGATGGAAGGGCAGCGAAAGCACGCTGCTGGCGTTGTGCCCGTCCAGCCAGGAACGTTTGCCCTTGCCGGGGCGGAAAGTGAAAAAATCCTTGAAGATCCGGCGATGGACGATGACGCCGCTGACCAGCGCCACGAACATGAACATCGTGGCGATGCCGACGATCCAGCGCCCCCAGATGCGATCCATGCCATACAGTTCAAAGTGGAAGCGGTAGAGGAAATTGCCGCCCGCCGTGGCGCGGCCTTCGAGCGTCTCGCCGCTGGCCGGGTCGAGCACGAGGCGCGGGCCGCGATGCCCGCCGCCACCTTGCTGCTGCCGTTGTGGTCCCGCCTGCCGTTGCGGCGGGTTCGCCTCGGCCTGTCGCGTTGCTTCCAGCGGTTCCACGTCATCGATCGCGCTTTCCTCGCCGTCGGCGCTCGGGCGTTCGCGCGTCGCCGCCTGGACGCGTTCACGGTTTTCCCGCCGCGCGCCTTCGCCGTCGGCGCCCGGACGTTCGCGCGTCGCCGCGCCGCGGTCGCGCCCGCGGTTTTCCCGCGCGCCCTCCTCGCCGCGCGCGCCTTCCCGATTCGCTGGCCGTTCCCGCGCCGCGCCGGGCTGGCGGTTTTCCGCCGGCGGGGATTGCCAGCTCAGCCCGAGCGTCGGATTGCGCGCGCCGGGCAGCGTGATCGTCCATTGCTGGGCATCGGGCGCTTCGCGCGCGAGCAGGGCGAGGGCGCGGTCGTAGGCGATCCGCTCCGGCGCCACCACTTGCGCGCGATGCAGTTCCGGCTGCATCCAGAAGGTGATCTCGTTGCGGAAATAGGAGAGCGTGCCGGTCACGTAGACGGCGAACAGCAGCCAGCCCAGCGTCAGCCCGGACCAGGTGTGCAGCCAGCTCATCGACTGGCGCAGCGGGCGCGCTTGATCGAATGTGGTCATGGTTTGCCTCATCTATAGTGCAGCGACAGCAGCCACAGGCCGAAAAAAGCCGCCGGAACCGCCAGTCCCAGCGCGGCGCGCAGGAGCGTGGCGGCGGCGAAAGCCCAGAGGACGGCGGTCAGGTGCAGCAGGAAGCCGAGCATGACCGCCAGCGAGACGGCGTCGGGCTTGAAGTCGAACGGCAGCCCCGCCGCCAGGGCCGCCGCGCCGAGCAGCGCCAGGCCGTAACCGCCGAAAGCGGCAAGTCCGGTACGCAGGCCGACGTCGATCCGGTGGCGAACCGTCGGGTTGGAGACGAGCCAGCCCTGTGTTTTCATCGTTTCTCCTTCTTCTCTCGTGCGGCGCATTCACGGCAGCGGCCAGCGGGACGGAAAAAGCGCCCGTGAAAGCGCCGGTCTCGAATGTCTCGAATACCGCCAGCCGCAGACCGCGGCAAGGAAGGAATGATAATGGAAAAGCCATTCCATGTAAACGATAATCATTATCAGAGATATGTCCAAGGCATGTCCGAAACGAAAAATTTCTTTGGGCGACGGAGCTTCCGGGGACTTTTCCCTTCTCGACTGGCGGGCGGCGATGCCGCTGCCCGCCAGGGCGGCGAGCGTGACGAACGGCGCCGTAGATGCGCGGACCGCGGTTGTGGACGGCGGCGGCAGCGCGATGAGACCCGCGGCCAACGGGGCGCAGCGCTGCATGATGCACCTCGGGCAGGGCGCAAGCCCTTTCACTTCTTGCAGATAGAAAACCCCGAAGCACAATTCGCCCGCGCACAGCGCGAACAGGGTCAGGAAATACGGACGGAAAGGCCGGCGCGCGAGCGATGCGATTCCGAAAGCGGTATGCGCATGAAAGGCCCCAGGGAAAGATGGTTTGTACAGTCCGCGCGTTGTAGGTGAATACCGTCCATTTCCGGCATCCATTTTTCCCGGCGGGCAACACGGGTTAGAATCCGCGGCTTTCTCAACGCCGCGAGGCCAACATGTATATCCTGCACATCAACTCCAGCATCCAGGGCAAGAACAGCCATTCCAGCCGTATTGCCGGTCTCATCGTCGAACGCTTGCTGGCGCTCCACCCCGAAGCGCGGGTCGCAACGCGCGATCTGGGGAACGATCCCCTGCCGCCGCTCGATGTCGCCG
>JAITIQ010000031.1 GCA_031279425.1 Accumulibacter sp. | reverse complement strand
CTGTCTTCTGTCCCCTGACCCGCCGCGTCGCGCAGCCAGGACAATGACGCAGCCTGGATCTGTTTTCGTATTTGGCATATTCATGCAACCGAAATCACTGACTGCCGAGTAAAGGGTTTTCAGGTTCATGGTCCTCCGTCCGAAACGAGGTCATCGGCGTCCGGCACGAAAACGTAGCCCACTCCCCATACCGTTTGCAAGTAGCGCGGATGCGCCGGATCTTCCTCGATCAGCCGGCGCAGGCGATGGATGCGCACGTCGATGGCCCGGTCGAACGATTCGCTGTCCTCGCCGCGCGTCAGTTCGAGCAGCCGTTCGCGCTTCATCGGCTGGCCGGCGTTGGCGATGAGCGCATTGAGCAGGGCGAACTCGCCGCTGGTCAGCGCCACCGCCTGCCCGGCGCGCGAGATCCGGCGCGCCGCCCGATCGAATTCCCAGCCGCCAAAGCAGAAAACGCCGCCCCGCGCCACCGGCACGGCGGCGCTCTGCATTCCCCGGCGCAGCACCGCGTCGATGCGCGCCGCCAGCTCGCGCGGGTCGAAGGGTTTGCCGACGTAATCGTCGGCGCCCGTCTCCAGTCCGATGACCCGGTCGACCGGCTCATCGCGCGCGGTGAGCATGATGATCGGCCGCCTCTCGCCGCGCGCGCGCAGGCGCCGGCAGGCGGTGAGGCCGTCTTCGCCCGGCAGCATCAGGTCGAGCACGACGAGCCGCGGCTGATAGCGTCCGAGAAAGGCGTCGAGCTGGCGCGTGTCGGGCAACAGCAAGGTGTCGAAGCCATGCCGTCTGAGATACGTCGCCAGCAGCTGGCGCAGCTCGGGGTCGTCGTCGATCAGCAGGATCTTCTTCATCTCGGACGGAATGCGTGAGGGATGGGGCATTCTAGGCTTCCGCGTGCCGCGCGAGCACTCCTTGCAACAATTTGCAATCGCGGGAAAACGCGGTACGCGCCGAAAACAAGGTTTTCCGGGAGACGCGTTCGGCGCGCCGCGCCGGCGAGGGATACAATTTGCAACGAAGATTTCCGGCCGCGAAATTCTTTGCAACGGAGCGCCGCTGAAAATAGAGGCGTCGGCCAAGGCGTCCCGCCTGCCGGACCATCTGAAAAGGAGAAACTCATGAAACGATTTGCCAGTCCTCGCGTTTTCGTCACCGTTCTCGCCCTCTCGCTTGGCCTTGCCGCCGGCGGCAGTCTTGCCGCGCCGCGCGAGGATTGCCACGGAACGGTGCCCGGAAAGGGCGTTCCCGCCGCGCACGCCATGATTCCCCTGTTTCACGAGCGCGCCCTGGCGCGCCTGCACGACGAGCTGAAACTCGACGAGAAGCAGGAAGCCTTGTGGAAGGAGGCCGATCATTTCGTCCGTGCCCGGCATGAAGCCGCGCGCGAGCGCCTGGACAGGGATCGCGCCGAAATCAAGGCGCTGCTCGAGCAGCCCGGAGCCGATCTGCGCGCCGTGGAGAAGCGCGTGGGCGAACTGCGTGCCGAGGGACGGAAGCTGCACGACGCGGCGCGCGAGCGCTGGTTCGCCGTCTATGACTCGCTCGGCGATGGACAGAAGGAAAAGGTCCGGCTGTTCTTCAAGGACGGTCTGGAAAAGATGGGACGCTTCGCCGAGTGGACCAGGGAACGCGCCAAGGATCACCCGCGGCGCGGCCATCGGCGAGGTTCCTGAAAGCAAACCCTTTCAACACACGGAGACACGGAGATCACGGAAAAAATCATTTTCCTGATCAGGATCGGTCGATGAACAACCTGAACAACATTTCGCACAGAAGCACGTACCATGCAAAAACTCTCGAAATAATATGTTCATTCTTGTATTCGACTGTTCCTTGGCAACGAACCCCAGCCATTCCGCACGCATGATCCGGACGATTCCATTTGCCGCCGCGCTCCTTTTGGCGCTCGGCGCTTGCGCTTCACTCGACGAGCGGCAGGCCGGAACCCTGGCCGCCGGCACGCTTGCGCTTCCCGGCGCCTGGTCGGCGTCGGCGCCGTGGTTCGGCGGCGCGCGCGAGCCAGCGGCGCTGGCCGCGTGGTGGCGACAATTTGGCGATGAACGACTCGAACACTTGATCGGCGCCGCGCTCGAGGCCGCGCCCGACGCGCGCGAGGCGCGGGCCCGGCTGCGCCAGGCCCGCGCCTCGCGCGATCTGGCCGTGGCCAATCTTTATCCGAGCCTCGGCGCGTCTGCCGGCGCCACCCGCTCGCGCAGCGGCGGAGAATCGCAAACGCTCTACAACGCCGGTTTCGACGCCAGTTGGGAGCCGCCGATCTTCGGCGGTCGCGGTCTTGCCGACGCCGCCGCCGCGGCAGAGGCAGACGCGGTTGCGGCGCAGGCCAGCCTG
Source organism: Accumulibacter sp. (assembly GCA_031279425.1). GTDB lineage: Bacteria > Pseudomonadota > Gammaproteobacteria > Burkholderiales > Rhodocyclaceae > Propionivibrio. The sequence continues at coordinate 15,764 of JAITIQ010000031.1, read as the reverse complement.
GAGTCGACGCGCGCCTCGCTCTGCGCCGAGGTCGCGCTCGAATACCTGAACCTGCGCCTCGCCCAGCAGCGTCTGGCCGTCGCCCGCGCCAACGCGGACAGCCAGGCCGAGACCCTGCGCATCAGCGAATGGCGCGAGATGGCCGGTCTGGTGACGCGCCTCGACGTCGAGCAGGCGCGCGCCAATCTCGAACAGAGCCGCGCGACCTTCCCCAGCCTGGAACAGGCGCGCGCCGAAGCCGGGCACCGCCTGTCCATTCTCGTCGGGCAGGCGCCGGGCAGCCTGCGCGAAGCCTTGCGCGCCACCGGGGCGCTGCCGGCGGCGCCGGACGGGATCGCCGTCGGCGTTCCGGCCGATACCCTGCGCCAGCGTCCCGACGTGCGCGCCGCCGAATGGACGCTACGCGCCGAAATCGCCCGCACCGCGCAGAGCGAGGCCGAGCGCTATCCCAACCTGACGCTTTCCGGCTCGTTCGGCTGGCGCGCCCTCAGCCTGTCCGCTTTGGGCGGGAGTGGCAGCTTCGTCGGTTCGCTGGCCGCCGGCCTGACGGCGCCGCTGTTCGACTCCGGCCGCATCGAGAGCCGCATCGCCCAACAGAGCGCCGCGCAGGAGCAAGCCTTCGTGGCCTGGGAAAAAGCGCTGCTCACCGCCCTGGAGGACGTGGAGAACGCGATGTCGGCCTACACCAACGGGCGCGAGCGCGTCGATGCCCGGCGCCGGGCGGCGACGGCGGCGGACAGCGCGGCGGAACTCGCGCGCGCGCAATACCGGGCGGGCCTCGTCGATTTCGCGCGCGTGCTGGAAGCCGAGCGCACGCTGCTTTCCGCGCAGGATGGCCTGGTGAGCGCCGAGGCCGAGGTGCTCGTCGCTGTCATCCAACTCTACAAAGCCCTGGGCGGCGGTTGGACCTCCGCCGAAAACACCGCAGCGACGGAGCCTTCCCGATCATGAGCAACGAACCCAGCCCGGATTTTCTCAGGACGGACGCCCCTTCCCGGCGGGGCCGGCGCTGGATGCTCGCCATCCTGGCCGCCGCGGCGGCCGCCGGCGCCGCGTTCCATCTGTATTTCGGCAACGGCGGCGCCGTGAGTGGGCACTACCTCACCGAGGACGCCGCCGTCGGCGAGCTGGTGGTCAGCATCTCGGCGAGCGGCACCCTGCAGCCGACGCGCTCGGTCGACGTCGGCAGCGAGTTGTCCGGCACGCTGGAAGCCGTGCTCGCGGAAGAAAACGACGAGGTGAGCAAAGGCCAGGTGATCGCCCGCCTCGACACCGCCAAGCTCTCCGACGCGGTGACCAAGTCGAAGGCCGTGCTGGCCGCCGCCCGGGCCGCCGTGGCGCAGAACGAAGCCACGCTCACGGAAGCGCGCGCCAGCCGCGAGCGCCTGCGCGAAGTCGCCCGGCTTTCCGGCGGCAAGGTGCCGTCGAAGAGCGAGCTCGACACCGCCGAAGCCGCCTGGCGGCGCGCCGTGGCCAACCTGGCCAGCGCCCGCGCGCAGGTCTCGCAGGCCGAGGCCACCTTGCAGACCGATGAAACCAATATCGAGAAGGCGGTCATCCGCTCGCCGATCGACGGCGTCGTGCTCGCGCGCAAGGTCGAGCCGGGCCAGACGGTGGCCGCGCAGATGACCACGCCGGTGCTCTACACGATCGCCGAGGATCTCACCCAGATGGAGCTCCAGGTCAAGGTCGACGAGGCCGACGTGAGTTCGGTGCGGCTCGGCCAGCCCGCCAGCTTCACCGTCGCGGCCTGGCCGGGGCGCGACTTTCCGGCGACCATCCGGCGCGTCGGCCTCGGCTCGACGATCACCGACAACGTCGTCACCTACAAGACCGTGCTCATCGTGGTCAACGACGACCTGGCGCTGCGCCCCGGCATGACCGCCACGGCGCGCATCATCACCGCCCAGCGCGAGAATGCCCTGCTGGTGCCCAACGCCGCGCTGCGTTTCACGCCGCCCGCGCCCTCTGCGGCGGAGTCGTCCGGCGGCATTCTCTCGCGCATCTTTCCGCGCCCGCCGCGGCCGCCGAAGAGGGTGCAGACGCGGGGCGCCGAGGCGCCCGGCATGACGCGAGAAGTATGGGTGCTGAGAAACGGCCAGCCCGCCGCGGTGACGGTTCGCACCGGCGTTTCCAACGGCCGCCTGACCGAGATCGTCGATGGCGATCTCCAGGCCGGCGACGCGGTCATCGTCGATTACCAGGAAAAAATCGGATGAGGGCCACGTGAGCACGCCGGCGCTGATCTCCCTCTCCAGCATCACCAAGACCTACGGCCAGGGCGCCGCGGCCTTCCAGGCGCTGAAGGGCGTCGACCTCGACATTCCCCCCGGCCAGTTCGTGGCGATCATGGGGCCGAGCGGCTCGGGCAAGTCGACGGCGCTCAACATCCTGGGCTGCCTCGACGGCCCGAGCAGCGGCGCCTACCGCTTCCGCGACATCGCCGTCGAGCATCTCTCGCGCAACCAGCGCGCCCTCTTGCGCCGGCATTATCTGGGCTTCGTCTTCCAGGGCTTCAACCTCCTCTCGCGCACCTCGGCGCAGGAGAACGTCGAACTGCCGCTGCTCTACCGCGGCACCGAGGCATCCAGGCGGCACGCGGCAGCGCGCGAGGCGTTGAAGCAGGTGGGCCTCGCCGGATGGGAACACCATACGTCCGCCGAACTCTCCGGCGGCCAGCAGCAACGCGTGGCCATCGCCCGCGCCATCGTCACCCGCCCGCTGGTGCTGCTCGCCGACGAACCCACTGGCAACCTCGACAGCCAGCGCGGCCACGAAATCATGGATCTGCTCGTCGCGCTCAACCGCGAACAGGACATCACCGTCATCATGGTCACGCATGAACCCGACATGGCCGGCTATGCCGACCGCGTGGTGAGGTTCGTCGATGGGCTGGTGGCGAGCGATGTGATGAAGGGGGAAAAGTGAAAGGCGGACTTGATTAGCAACGAAATTCCGCCAAGAGGGCGTATTCATGACTTGAGACTTCCCGTCGATCGGCGGCTTGCTTCCGCACGGACGTTTGCTTTCCTCCCCCGCCCGGCTTGCTTCCACACAGACGTTTGCCTTCCTCTCCCCCGCTGGGCGTGCCTTCGCACAGACGTTTGCCTTCCCCTCCCCCGCTGGGCGGGGGAGGGGAAGGCAGGCGGCGGCGCGAAAGGAAACCTGGTCTCTCGAAGCCTGGTCTTCGAAGAAAAGGCGGCAAACCGTTGGTCAGGCAAAAAAATCATCCCATTCAAGATCACTGAGATTCCTTGCTAATCAAGAAGGCGGAAAGCCGCGCGCCTTAGCCGCCGCGGTCTTTGAATCCCCGCCAGCGAACTGCGTATAATCTTTGGTTTCATTTCAGGCCGCCCGAGCCATGCAGGAAAAATACCAGCCCCAGGAAGTCGAGCTCGCCGCGCAGGCGCATTGGCAGAAAACCGGCGCCGCGCGCGCGGTCGAAGACGCGGACAAGCCGAAATACTATTGCCTGTCGATGTTCCCCTATCCTTCCGGCAAGTTCCACATGGGGCACGTGCGCAACTATACGATCGGGGACGTGCTTTCGCGCTTTTACAGGATGCAGGGCTTCAACGTCCTGCAACCGATGGGCTGGGACGCCTTCGGGATGCCGGCCGAGAACGCGGCGATCCAGAACGGGGCGCCGCCGGCGGAGTGGACGTATTCGAACATCGAGTACATGAAGGGCCAGTTGCAGCGCCTGGGTTTCGCGCTCGATTGGGAAAGAGAACTGGCGACGTGCAGGCCCGATTACTACCGCTGGGAGCAGTGGCTGTTCACGCGCCTGTTCGAGAAAGGGCTGGTGTACAAGCGCTTCGGCACGGTGAATTGGGACCCGGTCGACCAGACGGTGCTGGCCAACGAGCAGGTGATCGACGGGCGCGGCTGGCGCTCCGGGGCGTTGGTCGAGAAGCGCGAAATCCCGATGTACTACATGAAGATCACCGCCTACGCCGAGGAACTGCTGGCCGGCCTCGATCGGCTTCCCGGCTGGCCGGAGCAGGTCAAGCTGATGCAGAAGAACTGGATCGGCAAGAGCGAGGGCGTGCGCTTCGCCTTCCCGTACGAGATCGACGGCAAGGCGGAAAAGCTGTGGGTGTTCACCACCCGCGCCGACACCATCATGGGCGTGACCTTCGTCGCCGTCGCCGCCGAGCATCCGTTGGCGGCGCACGCGGCGAAGACTAATCCCGAACTCGCCGCGTTCATCGAGGAATGCAAGCAGGGCGGCGTCGCCGAGGCGGACTTGGCGACGATGGAAAAGAAGGGCCTGCCGACCGGGATTTTCGTCACGCATCCGCTCTCCGGCGAGAAGATCGAGGTCTGGGTCGGCAATTACGTGCTGATGGGCTACGGCGACGGCGCGGTGATGGCCGTGCCGGCGCACGACGAGCGCGACTTCGCCTTCGCCAAGAAATACGGTCTGCCGATCGTGCAATCGGTCGGCGCCACGATCGATGGCAAGGAGCAGGTCTTTTCGACCGACGCCTGGCAGGAGTGGTACGCCAGCAAGGACAGCTACTGCGTGAACTCCGGCAAATACACGGGGCTTGCCTACCAGCAGGCGGTCGACGCCATCGCCGCGGACCTCGCCGCGCTGGGACTGGGCGGCAAGAAGGTGCAGTTTCGCCTGCGCGACTGGGGGATTTCGCGGCAGCGTTACTGGGGCTGCCCGATTCCGATCATCCATTGCGATTCCTGCGGCGACGTGCCGGTGCCCGACGAGCAGTTGCCGGTGGTGCTGCCGGAGAACGTGAGCGTCACCGGCGCGGGCAGCCCGCTGGCGAAGATGCCGGCATTCCATGAATGCGTCTGTCCGAAGTGCGGCCGGCCGGCGCGGCGCGAGATCGATACGATGGACACTTTCGTCGAATCCTCGTGGTACTTCCTGCGCTTCTGTTGCCCGGACAACGACCGGGCGATGGTCGACGAGCGCGTGGCCCACTGGTGCCGCGGCGGCATCGACCAGTACATCGGCGGCATCGAGCACGCCATCCTGCACCTGCTGTATTCGCGTTTCTGGACCAAGCTGATGCGCGACTGCGGGCTGTTCGGCGAAGAGAGACTCGACGAGCCTTTCGCCAATCTGCTGACCCAGGGCATGGTCGTCGCGCCGACCTTCTACCGCGAGGACGCGGAGGGCAGGAAAACCTGGATCAACCCGGCCGAGGTCGAGCTATCCACCGACGAGCGCGGCCGTCCGGTCGCCGCCAGATTGCGCGCCGACGGGCAGCCGGTGTCGATCGGCGGCATCGAGAAAATGTCGAAGTCGAAGAACAACGGCGTCGATCCGCAGGCGCTGATCGATCAGTACGGCGCCGACACGGCGCGCCTGTTCATCATGTTCGCCTCGCCGCCCGACCAGTCGCTGGAATGGTCCGACGCCGGCGTCGAGGGGGCTTACCGTTTTCTCAAACGCCTGTGGCGGATCGTTTTCGAGCACGTCTCGGTGGGTATCGCGCCGGCCTTTGCCGGCGGAGAGCTGCCCGACGGATTGAAGACTTTCCGGCGCCAGTTGCACCAGACGATTGGCAAGGTCGCCGACGATTACGGTCGCCGCCGGCAATTCAACACGGCCATCGCCGCGGTGATGGAACTGCTCAACGCCTACGCCCGGCTGAACGACGACTCGGCGCCGGCCCGCGCCATCCGGCAGGAGGCGCTGGAAGCGGTGACGCTGATGCTCTATCCGATCGTGCCGCATCTTTGCGAAGCGCTGTATGCCGAGTTGCGCCCCGGCCACGCGGCCGGCGAACAGGCCTTTCCGCGGGCCGACGCCGGCGCCCTGGCGCGGGACGAGATCGAGCTGGTGGTGCAGGTCAACGGCAAGCTGCGCGGCAGCATCAAGGTGCCGACCGGCGCGGACGAGGGCGCGATCGGGGCGGCGGCGGTCGCTTCCGAGGCGGCGCAGCGGCAACTCCAGGGCGGGGCGCCGAAAAAAGTGATCGTCGTGCCCGGGCGCCTGGTCAACATCGTGATCTGAACGCGGAGAAAAACATGATGCGAGCGGTCCGCGGCATTCTCTGTTTCCTCGCGCTGTGGCTGGCGGCGGGCTGCGGCTTTCAACTGCGCGGCGCGTATGCGCTGCCCTTCGAGAGCATCTGCGTGCCGTCCCTGGACAACGTGATCACCGCCGGATTGAGGCGGCAGATCCAGGCCTCCGGGGGGACGCGGATCACGGACGAGCCGAAGGACGCCCAGGCGACTTTCCTGCCCGCGAGGGAATGGCGCGACGCCATCATCGTTTCCTTTTCCGGTTCCGGGCGCGTGCGCGAGAAGCGCCTGCGCTACCGCTATGCTTATCGCATCGTCGACGGCCAGGGACGGGATCTCGTGCCGCAGTCGTATGTCGAACTTTCCCGCGACGTGACCTATGCCGATTCAGCGACGCTGGCCAAGACGCAGGAAGAGGAACTGCTGTGGCGCGACATGGAAAACGATCTCGTGCAGCAGCTGATGCGCCGCCTGGTCGCGGCGAGGCCGAGACCGCCGGAACAGGATCATGCGGCTGCGCAGTGAACAGTTGGCAGCCCATCTCGAACGGGATCTGCAGTCCATCTACACGGTTTATGGCGACGAGCCGCTGCTCACCATCGAAACCGCGGACGCGATTCGCGCGGCAGCGCGCAAACAGGGTTTCAGCGAGCGCGAAGTGCTGACGGCCATCGCCGGCTTCGACTGGAGCGATCTGACCGTCACGGCGCGCAACCTGTCGCTGTTCGGCGGAAAGAAGCTCATCGACCTGCGCATTCCGACCGGCAAGCCCGGCCGCGACGGCGGCGCGGCGCTGCAGGACTATTGCGCTCGGCCGTCGCCGGACACGCTGCTGCTGGTGAGCCTGCCGGGACTCGACTGGAGCGAGGAAAAAGCCGTCTGGCTCAGGGCGCTCACCGAAGCCGGCGCGGTGCTCAAGCTGACGCCGCCGAATCTCGGGGAACTGCCGGCCTGGCTCGCCGGACGCCTGCAGCGCCAGCGACAGAGCGCGGACAGGGAGGCGCTGTGCTTCATCGCCGAGCGCGTGGAGGGAAATCTGCTCGCGGCGCATCAGGAAATCCTCAAGCTCGGTCTTCTGTATCCGCAGGGAGCGCTGTCGTTCGAGCAGATACGCGCCGCCGTGCTGAACGTCGCGCGTTACGACCTGGACGGCCTGCGCGAAGCCCTGTTGTCGGGCGACCTGGCGCGTCTGGCGCGAACGCTGGAAGGGCTGCGCCAGGAAGGCGAAGCGCCGCCGCTGGTGCTGTGGGCGATGGCGGAGGAAGTCCGCGCCCTGGCGCAGGTCAAGGCCGGCCTGGCCTCCGGCTGCCCGCTCGATCTTCTCTTGAAGGACGCGCGGGTCTGGGGCGCCCGGCAGGCGCCGTTCAGGAAGGCCGCGCAGCGGATCGGTCCGCGGCAGGCGAGGGAGGCGCTGTGTCTCGCGGCGCGCATCGACCGGCTGGTCAAGGGGATCGGCCAGGGAGACGTGTGGGACGAGTTCCTGCGGCTCGGGATGTCATTGGCGCAGGCTTCGTAAGCGGATGAAACAGCGAAGGAAAGCGGGTCAGGTGTTGACTTATGATTTGAACCGGTTCAAGGTGTCCGGTGTTGGGTCGAAACCGTGATTTTGGAAGAGGGCATCCCGCAGTCGGACAGGGGCGCATTTGTCTCCTTGCGACGGGGCGAGGCAAACGGAAAGAAGGCCATGGAAAAGAGAATCGGCATCGTGATGAACGGTGTCACGGGAAGAGTCGGCAGCAGCCAGCATTTGCCGAACGTCATGGCGGAGCCCGTGAGGCAGGGGGCGCCGCTGAAGAACGGCGAGATCCTCGTTCCGGACCCGATCGACGTGGACGGCCTTTGGCGAAGAAAACGGCTGTCCGAATCCCTTCCTGGCGGAATGCTGGAATTTCCTGCGCCACGTGGCGGAGGGTGGGATTTCGCCGCCGCCGCGCGCGGAGTCGACTTCATCGAAGCGTGCCTCGGAAGCGCCGAGCATGGCGCTTGGGAGCCGCTCCAGGGCAGGATCTGAACGATTCCATCAGCAAGCCGAGGAGAAGAAGGATGATTCTTTCGAGTGAACACCGGCAGATCGCCGACATGACCCGGCGTTTCGCCGACGACCTGATCCGGCCGGAAGCCGAGCGGCTCGACCGGGAGGAGGCCTTTGCCGCCGACATCTACGAACGGATGGCGCAGAACGGACTGTTCGGCATCACCACGCCGGAGGCTTACGGTGGCGCGGGACTCGACTGCCTGGCCTACAGCATCGTCATGGAGGAACTGAGCCGGGGCTACGCTTCGGTCGCGGACCAGTGCGGGCTCGTCGAGCTGCTGACCACCCTGTTGTGCAAATACGGGACCGAGGAACAGAAGCGGCGCTGGATCGGCCCGCTGATCCGGGCCGAAAAGCGGGGCGCCTACTGCATCACCGAGGCGGGCGCCGGGTCCGACGTGGGCGGGGTGAAGACCACGGCGGTGCGCGACGGCGAGGGCTGGGTGCTGAACGGCAGCAAGCTGTGGATTCACAATGCGCCCGTCTCCGACGTCGGTTTCGTCCTGGCGCGCACCGATCCGGAGGCCGGCAAGCGCGGCATGAGCATCCTCATCGTCGATTGCCACGAGAAAGGCGTCTTTCGCGGCCCCAAGGAGCACAAGCTGGGGCAAAGATCGTCCCAGATCGGGGAACTCTCCTTCAACGAGGTCAGGCTTCCCGCGGATGCGCTGCTCGGGCCGGAGGGTCGCGGCTTCCACATCATGATGAGCGTGCTGGAAAAGGGGCGGGTGGGCATCGGCGCGCTGGCCGTCGGCATCCTCCAGGCCGCGCTGGAAGCGTCGATCGGGCAGGCCAAGCTGCGCCGGCAGTTCGGACAGACGATCGCGGAGTTCCAGGCGATCCAGTTCATGCTCGCCGACATGGCCAAGGACGCGGAAGCCGCCCGCCTGCTGGTGCGCTCGGCGGCGACGAAGCTCGACGCCGGGGTCGACGCGGCGATGGCGGCGTCGATGGGCAAGTGTTTCGCCGGTGATGCCGCCGTCCTGCACACCGCCAACGCCATCCAGATTTTCGGCGGCAGCGGCTACATCCGCGGATACGAAGTGGAACGCCTGTACCGCGACGCCAAGATCACGCAGATCTATGAGGGAACCAACCAGATCCAGCGCGTGATCATCGCCCGCAAGTTGTTGCAGTGACGGGCGGAACCGTCGGAATGATCCTGAAAACGGCAGTTGGAACGGCTTTCCATGCAGAGGGCGCAGGGCAAATCGGATTACTTCGTCATACCCGCGAAGACGGGTATCTTATGGAATTCTTGCATCGCTTCACGGAAGAGATGGGGGAAGCGGGGATGAGATGGTACCGATCCTTTTTGCTGGGGTCGCTTTGCTCACCCCAAGCCATGCGTGCTGGCGCTCCTCCTGCCGGGCGCGAACCTCGCGGCGGCGGACTGGATTCCCGCCCGCGCGGGAATGACGGCGGTTTACCGCCTTCTGAATCATGCGGATTTTGACGAACCGAGGGAGTATCCATGCGTGACTTTTCATCGAACCACGAAGCGCTGTCCATCAACACCGCGACGCTGAGAAAACAGTGGCCGCTGGAGCGCATCGTCGAGGAGTGCGCGCGCCGCGGCATCCGCGCCATCAGCCCCTGGCGGGATCAGGTGGCGCAGGTTGGCATCGGGGCCGTCGCCCGGCAACTGAAGGACGCGGGAATCGCGCTGTCCGGCTATTGCCGCGGCGGCTTCTTCCCGGCCGCCGACGAGGCCGGGCTGGCGAGGGCGATCGACGACAACCGGAGGGCGATCGACGAGGCGAAGCGGCTGAACGCGCCGTGCCTGGTGCTGGTGGTCGGCTCCCTGCCGGGCGCCCTGGATGGCGCGCCTGTCCATCACGACATTTCGCGCGCGCGCGGGGAGGTTTTCGAGGGGATCGCCAAGTCGCTCGAATACGCGATCGAAGCGGACATGCCCCTGGCGATCGAGCCCCTGCACCCGATGCAGGCCGCGGACCGGGCCTGCGTCAATACGCTCGAACAGGCGCTCGACCTCTGCGACGCGCTCGATCCGGAACGGGCGCGGAGGCTGGGCGTGGCCGTCGATCTCTATCACGTCTGGTGGGATCCGAAACTCGAGCGGCAGATCGCCCGCGCGGGCCGCGACCGCCTTCTCGCCTACCACGTGTGCGACTGGCTGGTGCCGACGAAGGATCTGGTGTGCGACCGCGGGATGATGGGCGACGGCGTCATCGAGCTGAAAAAATGCCGCCAGTGGGTGGAAGAGGCGGGCTACACCGGATTTTCCGAGGTCGAAATCTTTTCGGATTTCTGGTGGAGCCAGCCGGGGGAGCGCGTGCTGGATACGTGCATCCAAAGACATAGGAAATGCGTATGAACCGGAGGCGCAGATGACGGAACTCGTTTCGCAATCGATCCTGGACGCTCTCACCGACGTCGAGTTTCCTCGGCGCATGGCCGCGCGCGCCGTATGGAAATCCCTGCCGCTCGACGGGATGCGGCTGCCCGTCTACCGGGGACAGGCCCTGGTGCTCGGCAGCGGCGCCGCGGGTCTGCGCGCGGCGGTGGAATTGAAGCGCAGGAAGATCGACGTCGTCGTGGCGACGCAGACCCTGTTCTGGGGGACTTCCGTCTGTTCGGGCTCCGACAAGCAGACCCTGCATACGGCTTCGACCGGCGCTTCGGGCGACGACTTCCTGGCGCTCGCCCGGGCGCTCGGCGCCGGCGGGGCCATGGACGCCGACACGGCCTACGTCGAGGCCGTCGGGTCGGTCGAAGCCTTGATGGCGCTCAAATATCTGGGCCTGCCGCTGCCCGAGGATTGCTATGGCGGGGTGTTGCGCTACCGGACGGATCACGACGAAGCCGGCCGGGCGACGAGCTGCGGGCCGCGGACTTCGCGGCTGATGGCGAAGGTCCTGGCCGAAGAAGCCTTGCGGCTGGGCGTGCCCTTCGTCAACCGCTGCACCGGCTTGAAGCTGATCCGGGGAAAGGACGGTTCGGCGGCCGGCCTGCTCGTGGTGAAGGCCGATGCCCGCGGCCCGGACAATCCCTACGGCCTCGCGCTGTTCCAGTGTCCGGCGGTGGTTTTGGCCACCGGGGGGCCGGGCGAACTCTACCGCGACAGCGTCTATCCGGTGCATTGTTTCGGATCGCTGGGCATGGCGCTGGAGGCCGGCATCGAGCTTGTCAACCTGAGCGAGAGCCAATTCGGCATCGGCACGAGGCGGGAAGGGTTTCCGTGGAATCTCTCCGGCACCTACGTCCAGGCCATGCCCTACCTCTATTCCGTCGATTCGTCGGGGAGCGAGCGCAATTTCCTGGCCGACTACTACCGCACGACCGGGGAACTGGCCTCGAACGTATTCCGCAAGGGCTACCAGTGGCCGTTTCACGCGATGAGGACGCTCGATTTCCAGTCGAGCCTGGTAGACCTCGCGGTATACCGCGAATCCCGCGCCGGGCGGACCGTCTACATGGATTTCCGGCGCAATCCGGAGCGCGTGCCGCAAGACGCGCCGTTTTCCCTCGATCGCTTGGATGCCGACGTCGCCGCTTATCTGAAGAACAACGACGCCTGGCTGCCCCTGCCGATCGAGCGCCTGCGCAGAATGAATCCGCTGGCCATCGAGCTGTACCGGCGCCACCGGGTGGATCTGGACACGGCGCCGCTGCCGTTTGACATCAACAATCAGCACATGAACGGCGGCATCGCCGTGGATATCTGGGCGCAGTCGAGCCTCCCCGGATGCTATGCCGTCGGCGAGGCCGCCGGAACCCATGGCGTCACCCGTCCCGGCGGGGCGGCGCTCAACGCGGGGCAGGTGTTCGGCATCCGCTGCGCCGAACACATCCATGCCCGTTGGAGCGGATCGGGATCGACCATGTCGGCCATGGACGACGAGCCGTTCCTCGGCGCGGCCGGGGAGTGCGCCGCCCTGATCCGGCGGGATCTGAAAAACCCCGAAGCCCTCCGCGTGGAGGACGTGAAAAAGGAAATCCAGGCGCGCATGAGCGAGCAGGCGGGATTCATCTGCCATGACACGGAAGTCGCCGGGGCGCTCGAGCGGGCCCTGGCCCTGAACGCCTCCGTGCGTGAACAGGGCATTCGCATCGAGAACCCGGCGCAGATCGCCAAGGCCATGCTGTGGAGACAGATGGCGCTGACTTCCGCGGCCGTGCTGAGCGCGCTGTCCCTGTACATCGGGAGGAACGGGGGCAGCCGCGGCGCGCGCCTGATTTGCTCGGCATCCGGCACGGAGGTTCCCGATACGAAGAACGGAAAGCTGGAGGAATACCGTTTCCTGCCCGAGCGCGATGCCGACAGGAAGAAGCAGATCAGGGTGCGCTACGAGGGAGGAAGATTCGAGGCGCACGAGCGGGAACTGCGTTCCATGACCAGTCCGGGGGAATTCTTTTTCGAAAAGAACTGGGCGCCGTTCCTCTCCGGCCGGATTTACGAAAAAGGGTATCCCGAAACGCTGCGCGGGCCCGCTGATCGATGATCGGGCGACAACCGGGCTTCCGCGGCCCGCCTATTCACCATTCACGAAAGGAGAGCACATGTCCGATTTTCACGTAAGGGTTGGTGATTCGGTTTCTTTCTCGAAGACCGTGAGCGAATCCGACATCTATCTGTTCGCCGGCATCACCGGGGATCTTTCGCCCAACCACGTCGACGAGGAGTTCATGAAGCGCACCAGATACGGCAGAAGAATCGCCCATGGCGCGCTGATGATCGGCTACATGTCCACCGCCAGCACGAAGATCATCGAGCAGTCCGATCCCGGAGACGGCAGGGAAACGCCGGTCTCCCTCGGCTACGACCGGGTGCGCTTCCTGGGCGCCGTGGGCATCGGCGATACGATCACGGTGACCTATACCGTCAGGGAGACCGACGTGGTGAGGCGGCGCTCGATGTCGAGCGTCGTCGTCACCAACCAGAAAGGCGAAGAGGTCGCGGTCGCCACGCACATCATGAAGTGGGTTTCCTCCTGATCCGTCGAGGCCGATCCGGGCGAGGGCAGCGCCTGGGCCAACGCCAGGAAGGTCGTCGAAACCGGACTGCGCGCCGCCTCGATGGTCGGCGACACGGCGGGCGATCCGTTCAAGGACACGGGTTCAGTGGCCATGGCGCCGGCTCTCATCACCTCAACTTCCCGAACCGCCCGGCGCAAAACCGCATGTCGGGTGGTGTGGCAGGGGACGGCCTGCCGGGGTTTGCATGAGGCTTCAAACGATAATCATTTGCTGTTGCAAATAATTATCATTGATAATAAAGTGATGCCTCCACCATCCCGGGGAGGGGTGGCTCGAATTTCAATTTCTATCGATGGAGGCATTCATGACTACCGAATGGCGAGTGGACGATGACGCGCGGGCGGGCGGATCTTCACGGAAGAGGCGTTTGGCGCTGGCGGCGTTGTTTGGCGCGGGAGCCGCGTGCGCGGCGCAGGCGGCCGATGACGGGAAGACGGCCGGCGGCGCCGAGCCCGTGCTGGGCGAGGTGGTGATCACCGGCCGGCGGGCGGAATCCAGTCAGGAAATGACGCCGCAGCGGATCGAGGTGATCAGCCGCGAGGAGATCGAAAACACCCCGGCGCGCGAGTTTGCCGACCTCTTGAAAAAGAACAGCAGCGTGGATGTCATCCAGTATCCCGGAAACACATCGGGTATCGGCATCCGCGGGTTTCGCCCGGACATACCCGAATACTCCGGCGGCGCCAAGCACTCGCTGCTGTTGATCGATGGCCGTCCCGCCATGTCCTACAACCTGGCGATAGTGAACACGGACCAGATCGAGCGGATAGAAGTGCTCAAGGGACCGGCCTCGGCGCTGTACGGTTCGTCCGCCATGGGCGGGGTGATCAATATCATCACCCGCCAGAACAAGGGCAAGCTCACTGGCTTCGGCGAACTCGGCTACGGCAGCTATGACACCCGCGAAGCGCGCGCCAGCGTGGGCGGCGTGCTGTTTACTCCGGGGGGGGTAGACTTTGATTACTCCGGCTCCTACATCAAGCAAAACGACGATTTCAAGATGGGCGACGGCAAGACCCGCCCCAATACGAATTACCAGCAGCAAAACCATGCCTTGCGCCTGGGTTGGGACATCACCCGGGATTGGCGTCTGAATTTCAACGGCGACCTCTATCGCGGGCGGGATATCGCCGTGCCCGGCGGGCTGAGTTACGGTACCAACAGCCAGGCCAACAAGGACATGGATCGCTACGGCACGGACCTGTCCCTGACCGGAAAACTGGGCGATCACCAGCTGAAGGCGCGGATATTCAGCGGCAAGGAAACCTATGATTCCTACACCAAAACCAGCACGGTCGCATCCTATCAGCCTTACCTGCCCTTCCTGAGCTACAGCGCCGAAATCAAGTCCAGGGGCTGGCAAATCCAGGATCAATGGACATGGAGCGATTGGGGAATGAGCGTGTTCGGCGTGGATCAGAATCTGGACGAATACAAGTCGTTCAGCTACAACGCGGACGGTACGCGCAAGGCGCCGTCTTCCGCCTATAGCGAGCGCGAATCCTTGGGGGCGTTCATCCAGAATTCGCTGTTTTTCAATGGCGGGGACACAGTGATCGATTTCGGCATCCGGCGCGACGTCATCACTACCAAGCTTCTCGATACCCCGCTGAAGACTAATTACACTACCGGCAGCGCGGATTTCAGCACGGTCAACCCGAGCCTGGGCTTCCGGCAGCGCGTCGGCAGCGGCGGCTCCCTGCACGGCACCATCGGCAAGGGCTTCATACCGCCTTCCGCCCCCGAACTCACCGGCAGCGCCACCACGGTTGGAACTCCCAACAGTGTCGTCAGCGGGAATCCCGACCTGGACCCCGAATCGAGCATCACCTGGGACCTCGGCGTCGGTTGGGCGGGCGGCGTCTGGCAGGCGGATGTCACCTACTTCCATACCCGCGTCAAGGACAAAATCACGCGCGTGTCTGTCGGCGAGGACGCGGAAAACCGCTATATTTCTTACCGGAACGCGGATTCGGCGCGGATACGGGGGATCGAGATCGAGGGGCAATGGCGGGCCGCCCGATGGTTGACGCTTTCCCTTTCGGGCACCCGTTATCTCAAGGCCGAAGAGACCCTGAGCGGCGTGCGCCAAAACATCCGCAACATTCCGGGGCACGTGCTGCGTTTCGCGGCGGACCTGCGGCAGGGGCCCTGGAATGCGCGCCTGGGCGTGCGCAAGGTCGGCGATTGGAAGGACAACGACTGGACACTGGGCGGCAGCGGAAACATCATCACCGAACCCGGTTTTACCGTAGCGGACGTGTCACTGCGTTATGCCATCGATTCGCGCCAGAGCGTGACTTTCCAGGCGGACAATCTGTTCGACCGCCACTACGCGGAAAAAGGCGACTACCCGCTGGCGGGGCGCAGCTTCCGGTTGCGCTACCGCTACCAGTTCTGATCCGGTTCGGAGCGAACGGACATGGCAAAGATCAATGCCCGGCCGCGCGCGTCGTCCGCGTGGCGCGGGAGCAAGGCGGCGCTGCTGGCCCTGGCGCTCTTCCTGGGGGCGCCGCTTGCCGCGCACGCCGAATCTTTCGAGCTGGGCGACGCCGACGTCCTCCGAATCCAGGCGGCCATCGACGCGGGCGCGCTGAGCGCCGAACGCCTCATGAGCCTTTATCTCGCCCGCATCGCCGCCTACGAGAACCGGGGCCCCGTCATCCACGCGATCCTCGGTCTCGACTCCGGCGCGCTCGCGGAAGCCCGCGCGCTGGATCGGGAGCGGCGC
>JAITIQ010000230.1 GCA_031279425.1 Accumulibacter sp. | reverse complement strand
TCGCTGGTGGTCGAGGCGCTGCGCATGGAAAGTTCAGGCGGCGGCTCGGGGCCTTCCCCACCCCCATCCCGCGCCCGTCGTTTGTGAATGCTTTCCCGGAGGAGGACGGGCGAGGGGGGATGCCCGCGCTCCAACACGGTGGACGGCTACAAGGTCAGCGCCGGCACGTAGGCGAAGGCGAGGGTGGTCCCCAGGGCGACGGCGTAAAACGGAGCGAGTTCGCGCGAGGTCTTGAGAATGGAGACCCTGGCGATGGAACTGGAGATGAAGAGGGTGGTTCCGACCGGGGGCGTATAGAGTCCGATGGCCAGGGCGAGCACCATGATCAGGCCAAGCTGGGTGGGGTCGAGCTGGATGGTCCTCGCCAGCGGCACGAAAATCGGGCCGAGCAGCAATATGGCGGCGGGCAGGTCGATGAACATGCCGGTGATGAACATGATGGCGATCATCGCCAGGATGATCAGCCAGGGTTCCCTGAGCGTCTCCAGGCACCAGGCGGCGAACAGCTGGGGCACTTGCGCGTAGGTCATCATCCAGCCGACCACGGCCGAGCCCATGATCACCAGCATCACCACGCCGGTGGCCACGCCTGCGGCGAGGAGCGCCCGCAGGAAGCGCTTCACCGTCATGTCGCGGTAGAGGAAGACGCCGGCGAAGAGCGCATAGAACACCGCCATCACCGAGACTTCCGTCGGCGTGGCGAAGCCGAAGCGCAGCAGCACCAGGATCATGGCCGGCATGACCAGCGCGGGCAACGCTTCGACGAACAGCCTCCGGCATTTCACCGCGTCGAAGGGCGTGTCGGTCATCGGAAATCCGCGCAGGCGCGCCGAGACGTTGCACACGGCGATGAAGCCTCCGGTCAGCATCAGGCCGGGCAGCACGCCAGCCAGGAACAGGTCGGCGATCGACACGTTCGAGACCAGCGAATACAGGATGAACGGGATCGACGGCGGGATCAGGATGGAGATGGTGGCCGCCGCCGAGTTGTTGGCCGCGGCGAAGCCGGCCGGATAGCCTTCGCGCGTCTGCCACGGAATCAGCATGCCGCCCAGCGCGGTGGCGTCGGCCACGGCCGAGCCGGACACGCCGCCAAAGACGCAACTGCCCAGCACCGTCACCGAGCCGAGTCCGCCCCGGAAGCGCTGCACCAGTTCGGAGGCGAAGCCGATCAGTTTCTCGCCCAGACGGCCGCTCATCATCAGGCTGCCGGAGAGGATGAAGAAAGGCAGCGCCAGCATGGGGAAGGACAGCGTCTGGTTGACCATCTGCTGGGCGACCAGCGCCACCGGGAACTCCCGGGCCGCCAGGATCGCCGCGCCGGAGGAAATGACCAGCACGTGACCGACCGGCACGGCAAGCGCCAGGAGGACGAAGAATCCGATGATCAGCCAGGTAATCATACGACGCTCTCCTCGGGGGCGCCCCGCGGCCGGGCTTGTGCGCCGAGCAGGAAGACGCGGATCGCGATGGACAGGGCGCCGACCGCGGTGAGCAGCGAACCGCAGACCAGCGCGTGGAAGGGGATGCTGTTCGGCGTTCCGAGCATCGGGTTGATCTCCGCCGAGGCGATCTCGGCGACGTCCGCGGCGACCACGCACAGAGTGAGGTAGGCGCCGCAAAGCAGCAGGTTGGTGAGGACGATCAGGAGGCGCTGGCCCGCCGCGGGCAGGAAATTGAAGATCAGTTCCACGGCGATGTGGTTGCCGTACTGCAAGGCCAGCACCACACCGGCCATGATGAACCAGGAAAAGAGCTGTTTGGGCAGCTCTTCCGCCCAGTCGATGCCGCCCACGCGGATGAGGTAGCGGGCGATCACGCCGGTGATGATGGCGAGGAGGAGCGCGATGCCGGTGGACAGAACGACCGACTTGCAGACGAAGCCGATGAACCGGTCCACGCCATCCAGGAAGCGAATGGCGGTGGAAGATTCATTGGCCGTCCCGGAAGATTCGACGGCCCTCATGACTTTTCAGCCCAGGACGGCCTTGCGCAGATCCTTGACGAAGGCGCCGAAGGGTTTTTGCTCCCACTTGTCGAAGACCTGGGCCGTCTGCTTGCGGAAGGCCTCGAGATCGACGTCATTGACCGTCAGCGCGGCGTTGGCGCGGAAGTCCCTTTCGAGCTTCTGGTTGGCTTCGTTCGAGGCGCTGATCTGCAGGGTCGTGGCCTCGGCCATGGCTTCCATGACGACCTCCCTGGATTTGGCGTCGAGCTTTTCCCAGGCCGCCCTGGACATCAGCACCGGGGTGCATTCCCATTTGTGCGCGGACAGACTGATGAAGGGATTGACTTCATAGAGCTTGGAATTGTTGATGTTGGTCAGCGGATTTTCCTGGCCGTCGACGACCTTCTGCTGCAGGGCGACGTACAGTTCGGGAAAGGGAATCTGCACGGTGGCCGCGCCGAGCGCCTGGAAGATGTCGACGGTGGCCGGGTCGGGCGGCGTGCGGAACTTAAGGCCCTTCAGGTCGTCCGGAACGCGGATCGAACGCTTGCTGTTGGTGATGTGGCGGATGCCGTTGTCCCACCAGCCGAGCGGCACGAGCCCCACGGCTTCGAACTTGGGGCGGAGCAGCTCGCCGATCCTGCCCGAGAGAATCTTCACGCCGTCGTCGCTCCGGGTGAACAGGAAGGGCAGGCCGAGGGCGGCAAGTTCGGGCACGATGGCCGAGGTGGAGCCCTGGCTGTTGGCGGAGATGGCCAGCGTGCCGGTGCGCAGGCTGGTCAGCATGGCCGCGTCGCCGCCGAGCTGGCCCGAGCCCGCCACGGTGATTTCGAGCGCGCCGCCGGACCTGGCATTGACCAGTTCGGCGAACTTGTCCGCCGCCAGCGAGCGCGGGTTGCCCGGCGGCTGCTCGTGTCCGAACATGAGTTTCTGCGGCGCCGCCCTCGACACGGCCGGCACGCCCGCCAGCGCCGCCGCTCCCACGATTCCGGCGCTCTGCAAAAAAGTCCTCCGATTCATCTTGGCACTCATACTTCCCTCCTGTTGTATATGGACACATGGACAAGTTCGGCTCTTCAGCCGCGGTCTGGCATCTCCCTACTACATGACGAAAGGCGATGCCAGGGAACATTGGTACAGGATCATCATCGTGAGATCAGGGTGCGCGCCTGGCCGCGTCAGTGGATCAACATGCCGCCATTGACGTCCAGCGTGACGCCGGTAATGTACTTCGCCAGATCGCTGGCGAGGAACAGGCAGGCGCCGCCGATGTCGGCCGGTTCGCCGATGCGCCCGAGCGGAATCGATTCAAGGATGGACGCGCGGCGGTCTTCCGGAATCTTGCCCTTGTTGATGTCGGTGGCGATCAGCCCCGGAGTGATGCAATTGACGCGGATGTTGTCCGGGCCGAACTCGCGGGCCATGGCGCGCGCCAGGCCGAGCACGCCGGCTTTCGCCGCCGAATAGTGCGGGCCGCCGAGGATGCCGCCGCCGCGCTGCGCGGAGACCGAAGACGTGCAGATGATCGAGCCCGTTTTCTGTTTTTGCATGACCGGGAGGACGGCCTGCGACATGTGCAGCGTGCCGCGCAGGCTGACGTCGAGGACCGCTTCGTAATCGGCGTCGGTGATGTCCAGCATTCCGCGCGGCTGGGTGATGCCGGCGTTGTTGAACAGGATGTCGATGCGGCCATAATGTTCCAGCACTCTCTTCACGGCGCTTTCGCATTGCGTCTTGTCGGTAACGTCGACGACGATGCCGAGGTGGCCGCCGCCCAGCGCCGCCGCCGCCTTGTCCGGGCCGGCGCCGGCCAGGTCGATGATGACGATTTTCGCGCCCTGCTCGGCCATCATGCGGGCCGTGGCGAATCCCAGCCCGTTGACTCCGGCGCCGCCGGTGATGATCGCTACGCGGTTTGCAAGCAACATTGGTGAATCCCCTTCTCGGTAAGTTGGAAGACAGCGGATGGTTTTCGACCACTTTCCCGGCGGCGGGCGCGGCAGACTCTTGGCGATCGCCGCGCCGGAGAATCCGGATTCCACGGGTGTCTTCCGGCGCGAGGGAAGAGTCCGGCCAGCGCCGGCGCGCACCGATCGCTGCCGGAAAGATGAAAATTCACCGCCATGTTCATGTCCACGAGATCCTCCCTGTGCCGGTTCTGGATACGCGCCGGCATGGCGACGCCGCGAATGAGCGGAAAACGTGTTCTCCCCTTGTGCCGGTTGTCCTGGCTGTGCCATCCCCCTGTATCTCCGGCGAATGAAAGTCTACGCACTTGATTTTTTTCGCTCAAACGAAATAATTACTCAAAATTAGTGAATTGAATTCATGTGAGAAGCGATGTCGAACCGGATTTCCTTCAAGGCGGTGCAGGCTTTCGAGGCGGCCGCCCGCCTGTCGTCCTTCGTGTTGGCGGCCGAGGAATTGTTCGTCACGCCGTCGGCGGTGAGTCATCAGGTCAAACTGCTGGAGGAGCGGTTCGGCGTGCTGCTCTTTCATCGCGTGCATCGCGCGGTGATTCTCACCGACGCCGGCAGGCGCTACGCCGAGGAGATTTCGGTGGCCTTCGCGCGGATCGAGGCGGCGACGCGCGATCTCGGCAGGGTGACGAAGAGCGATATCCTGACGGTCCATTCCACGCCCAGCCTGGCCACCCAATGGCTGATGCCGAGGCTGGCCCGGTTCAGCGCCGGGAATCCCGACATCGACGTCCGCCTGAACGCTTCCAACGACCCGGTCGACCTGACGCCCCGGAACGTTGACGTGGATATCCGCCACGGTCCCAAGATCATCCAGCACCCTGGCGTCATGACGATCGCCTTTCCATCGGAGATGGTCGTCCCCTTGTGCTCGCCGGAACTCGCCAACGGGCCTCGCCCGATCCGTTCGCCCAGGGATCTGAACGGCCATACCCTGATTCACAGCGAAGGCTGCGTAATCGGCTGGCGGGACTGGATGCGCGCGCACAGCGGCATTGAGCTCGATCTCAAGCGCGGCCCGCGTTTCGATCGTTCGTTCATGTCGATCAACATGGCCGTCGATGGTCACGGCGTGTGTCTCGAAAGCCTGCTGCTGGTGCAGCGCGAGCTCGAAACAGGCCGCCTCGTAATGCCTTTCGGTCCGGACGGGCTGATCGTCCAGGTCTATACGTTCAACGTCCTGAAATCCGCCGTCGATCTGCCGAAAGTGCGCAATTTCCACGAATGGCTGTTCTCGGAACTGGAGAGCAGCAGGGACGGAAACGCGCGCCGCGGGACAACGGAGACCGCCAAGCTTCGCGAGGCGTCCCCCGACGAAACCGCGAGGGGTTCAGAAGACAGACAATAATATTTGCGGGCGCGAAGGGGCGGGTTTGAAACCCGCCCCTACTGTCCTCTCCTCTGTCATCTGTCCTCTGAACCCGTCATTGCGAGGAGCGTAGCGACGCGGCAATCCATGCGGCGGATCAGTCTTCCAAAACACCGGAGCCACCTGCAAGGCCGTCTGAATTGCCCCGGGCCTCTCGCCCTCCCCGCCATGACGAAGCTTCCTGGAGAGTGTTGCCCTATAGATAGTTTTATGCCAAGATAAAACCTGCTCGTAAAGAAAGGAGGCGTGATCATGGTGGAGTGCAAGAATTGCCATTCGGTACAGATCGTGAAGAGCGGATT
>JAITIQ010000050.1 GCA_031279425.1 Accumulibacter sp. | reverse complement strand
GTCAGTTGGTATCGGGCGTTGTGCCGTTTACGGCCGGCGCGTTCAGGGTTTCGACCTTCGGGTCGTCCCATGCGCCGGTAATCCGGTAGCGATAGCTGAACACGGCTCCCAACGGATTGCGCAACACCTTGTTGGCCAGCCACGTGGCTACGCCCGCCGCAGGATTCACGATGGCCATGCCGACCGCGGCGGTGTCGCCGATTTCCGGCTGGACCGTCACTTCGAGGCGCTGCGTTTCGCGCGCCAGATCGACTTCGCCGCTCATCGACACGCGCGCCGACGGGCTGTGGATACGCAGGCGGCTGGTACGCAGGATGCCGTTCTGCACGGCGATCTTGCCGCTGATGGTGTCGAAAGCCAATCCCTCACTGAACACGTCCTTGAAATCGAGTGAAATCCGGCGCGGCAGATTCTGCAGGCTGATGAGACCGAACAGCTTGCCGGCGGCGCCCGGATCGAGCTTGAGGAACTGCCCCTTGGCCGCTTCGAGCTGGAGCTCTCCTTGCATCGACGCGAGGTCGATTTCCGTCGGCGCGCCGTCCCACGCCAGCTTCCCGTCCAGTTGCGCGCTTCCGGCGCGCACGGCGCCGGGATAACCCAGGCGCTCGAGCAGGCCGCCGACGTCGCCGCTGTCCAGCCTGAAACCGAGCTGCGTGCGGCCGCCGCCTTCGTGCCGCCAACTTCCCTTTCCCGTCAAGCTGCCGTGCGGGTTCGACGCCTTGATGTGATCGATATTCCAGCCCATGCCGTCGTTATTCGCCCGCACCTCGATGCGTCCGAGCTTCCTCTGCCGCACGGAAAAGTCATTGGCGACGAGGTCGAGCGCGGGCAGGAGGCGCGTCGGCGCATTCCCGTCGCCCTCGGTTTTGGACGGCGGCTGCTCGATGGCCAGATGGTCGAGGCGCGCGACGAGCCTTCCGTCGCCCGTTCCGTTCCACGTCGCATTTCCCGTAAGCCGCGGGGAATCGACGCGTATCTTCCATTGTCCGTCGGACGAGGCCGCCGACAGATCGACCTCGTTCCAGGAAGTGCCGAGCACGACGATTTCATCCGCCGCGACTTCGATCGCGTCGGGCATCCACGCGGAAACCCCGGGGGAAGCCTTCTGGCCGCCGGAAGGCGCCTCGTCGAACAGGCTCCTCCAGGCGTCGAGATCGAGGTGTTTCATCGATACGCCGAGCGCAAGACCCTTGCCGGGCAGACGCAACGGCCGGCCGATGGCGACGGCGCCGTTTTCCGGCACGAAGCCGCCGGGCGTTTTGCGCCTCATGACGCGCGCTTTCAGGATCGTTCCGAGCGACACGTCGATCTGGTCGCTTGCCGCGGCGAGGCGCTTTTTCTCGAAGCGCAGGGGCATCGCCCGGCTCCCCGCCTTGCCGAGCGGCTCGGGCAGGACCGACGCCAGTCCGACGAGATTCGATTCGACCACGAAATCCGCGTTGCGCCCGCCGATCCGGATTTCCCCATGGTAGGACGCCGTTCCCGACAGGCCGGCGAGCGCCGGATGGCCGGATTCCCGGCGCAGCCGGCCGATGTCCGCCGCGCCATCGGCGGTGATCAGCACGCGCCCGTCCTTCTGCCGCCCTCCCCGGATCTTCAACGGGCCGCCGAACAGCCAGGCGTCGATTTCCGGCACGGAAAGGTCGTCGCCGGAAAAACGCAGGCTGCCATTGACTCCGCGCAGCGGCGGCAGAGCGGAATCGACCGTCACTTCGTTGTTCATGAAGTGATAGACGCCCGCCACCCTCGATTCTTCGAGCGCGCTCTCGTCGAGCGGGATGACGAGATCGATGTCGAGCCTCCCGTCGCCCGCCGCGCGCATGCCCTCGGTGAAGTGATCGATCGCCCCGGCCAGCGGGCTTTTCTCGATGAATTTCAGGAATTCGGCGGTCGGGCCGTCGGCCTGTCCCTGGACGTGGAGAGTGGAGACGGGAGCGTCGAAGTCGGGGATGCGTACCTGTGTATGGGAAAGCCTCGCGCCGAGAATGTGGCCCCGCTGCGCCTCGATCGCCATACCCTTGCCCTCGAAGCGCAGCTCGCCCCGGACGCCGTCGATGCGCGGCCAACCCCTGGCATAGTCGAGAACGGCATCGCGCGCTTGGACCGTCACCAGGAATTGCCCGCGGTTTTTGTCCACAAAGGGGAAGTCCTTCAGGTTGCCTTTCAGGGTCAGGCGCGCCCCGGTGGCTTCGCCGGCCAGCAGCGATTCGCGCAGCCAGTCGCGCGCGCCCCTGCCCACGACGTGCGGCAGGTAGCGCCAGACGGCGCGCGCGTCGGCGCGGGTCAGCGCGGCGTCAAGGTCGATGAGGCCCGGACCGTCATCCGCCGTGCGATATTTTCCCCGCACCGAACCGGCGGCCTCGGGACCGGCGAAATCGGCATGCGCCAGATCGACCATCCACTGGCCCTGCTCGGACTTCCAGGCCACTTCCGCGTCCAGGGAATCGAAACGGATCAGCGATTCCGGAAAAACCATCGGCAGATCGATCGACGATGCTCCTGAATGGACGACGGCCTTTCCGCCGGTTTCATCGATGAACAGCGTGCCGCTGAGGCCGGAGAAGCCGGGGAATTTGCCTTGCGCGCGCAGACCCAGGTCCCGCACCTCGGTTTTCAGCGAGTCGATGCGCGGGCTTTCCGCGCTGCCCGACCAGCGCGCGGTGAAGGCGTCAAGCCGTCCGCGCGGCGCATGATCGGCGAGCCATTGCCGCCAGCGGATGTCGAATGGCAAGCAGGCCGACAGCCGCGCCAGCGCGTCCAGGTCCAGATGGCCGACGCCGATGCTGCCGCTTCGCGCGCCTTCATTTTCCTTCCACTCGAGATCGAAGTCGGCGGGTTCGATGCGTATCCCTTTCCTGCCGCCGTTCGCCCGGCTCGACAGCGCCACTTGGCGTCCTCTGAGGGTCAGGCCGCCGTCCGAAAAACTCGCCTGCAGCCGGCCGGACAGGCTTTCGAGATCGAGCGCCGGCAGATCCCCGGCGAATCCGAGACTCAAGTCCCGCAGCGCCACGTCGGCGGTGGCCTCGCGCACGCCGCCGCCGGCGAAACCGAGCCAAGCGCGCGCTGCGCCGCGCCCGCGAGGCAGGGCGATCGGATAATCCAGCCAGCGGCTCCATGCCGCCAGGTCGATGTAGTCGACTTCGGCGAACGCCTGTCCGTGCCAGCCGCGATTTTCGCCGAGCGCGGCGAGGCCGGGACTGCGAAAATCACCGCGCACGTCGATGCGCGAGGCCAGTTCCCCGGGAGGCCGCGCCGTGAAAGCGAAGCGATGCCGCCTGCCGTCGTTGTCCAGGGCGAAATTCACTTCCGCCAGGGGGAGCGCCGGAGCGCCGCGCAGATCGTCCTTCCAGACCAGCGTGGCGCCGTCGATGCGGATACGCCGTTGATCGAGCGCCCAGGAGGAAAGCCCGCCCCGGCCGCCGGAACGTCCTTCCCCGCCTGCCAATGGGATGCCGGCGATGAAACAGCGGCCATCTTCGTCGCGCCGCAGGTGCAGCGTCGGCGCCTCGACGCGCAGCATGGAAAGGATGAAGCGCAGCCTCGGTACGGACCACCACGACAGCGCCGTTTCGACGCGCCCGAGCTCGAGCGCGGGACGCCCCTGTCCGTCGCCGACGGTCACGTCGCGCAAGGTCAGGTTGGGACGAATGCCTCTCCAGCCCGCCTTGATGCGTCCGATGCTCACCTTCCGCCCGATGCCGTCCCCGATCGCCCGCTCAATGGCCGGACGAAAGGCGTCAACGCGCGGCAGAATGACGTAACGCAGCGACAGGACCAGGCCGATGAACAGAAAATAAACGACACAGAAGCCCCACGCGCAGATGTGCGCCACGCGTCGTATCGCGGGATTCGCGGCGACCGGAGACCAAAAACCCGACAAGCCGTCCCCACACTTCATGCCGCCACTCGCGAAAAACCTGGTTCGCTCACGATTACCCTGCCTGTAATTTCATTCTGCATCCATACGGAGATTTTTGCTCGTCATCGCGAGGTGCGGAGCGCCGTGGCGATCCAGATTCTTGTCGGATTGATCAGGAATTGGAATAACTTGGACTTGGGCGCCCTCCCCGGTCATGAATTTTCTCCTTGAACCAAATGTTGTGGCGCAGCAAGCCGCCAGGCGACTTCGCCGGGCGTTCCGCCGGACGAACGCCCGGCGGCGGACGAACCCATGGAGGCAGGGGATAGGGTGGCGACCGGACGATGACCGGGAGCGTGCGAAAGCTCACCGGCGGCGCGCGCATCAGCACCCGCCCGCCGGCGTCGACGATGGCCGCATCGAGGCGCAGGCTGCGATTCGACGGCAGATAGCCTTTCGGCCAGAAATCCGGCGGAATCGCGAATTCAGGCGCCGTAAACAACGCGTCGACGGGGCGGCCATCGATGCTCACGACGAAGGCGTGCCCGGCTGAACGCGCCAGAGGGGGGGCGGCGGCCAGGCGGATTTCGAGGAAGGAGATGTCGCCGGCCACGCCGGCGCCGTCCGCCGGCGAGACGACCGCCAGGCTCCGGTAGGAAACGGCAGCCTCCCGCGGCGCGGGTTCCTGCGGGTCTCCCTCTTCCGGCTCGGGAGGGATCTCCACTTTCGCGGGCGGCTGGATTACCGTCAGCGGCCTCAGTTCCAGTTCCTCGGAATCGGGCTGCGGCCGATCGGAAAATACCGGGCCGTTCTTGCCGCGCGTCACGTAAACGCCCTGGGCCGGAATCTCCGGGCTCGAGAAAAATCCCGCCGACAGGACGCCGAAAAGAAAAAGCCGGAAAAAGCGAGCCCGTGGTTTCATGGTTTCGCCCCAACGGTCATGGCGCTTGCTCCGTCGCCGCGCCAGGGTTTCCGGTTACGGTCGGATATTTCGTCCCGCGCTCAGAAGCCCGCGCCCTTGATCGACTCGAGACCCTTGAAGACGGCCTTGGCGCCGAGCTGCTCCTCGATGCGCAGCAACTGGTTGTATTTGCAGATGCGGTCGGTGCGCGACAGCGAGCCGGTCTTGATCTGCCCGGCACCCGTGCCGACGGCGAGGTCGGCGATGAACGAATCCTCGGTTTCCCCCGAGCGGTGCGACGCGATCACCCCGTAGCCGGCCCGCTGCGCCATCTTGATGGCATCCAGCGTTTCGGTCACGGTGCCGATCTGGTTGACCTTGATCAGGATGGCGTTGGCCGCGCCCATCTCGATCCCTTTCTTCAGGCGCGCCGGATTGGTGACGAAAAAATCGTCGCCGACGAGCTGAACCTTCTTGCCGAGCGCCCGGGTGAATCGGACGTATCCGTCCCAATCGTTCTGATCCAGGCCGTCCTCGATCGAGACGATCGGATACTTCTTGCACCAGGCTTCGTACTTGGCGATCATCTCGTCGGCCGTGAACAGCTTCGCCGGGTTCGACTTCCAGAACTTGTAGCCTTTGCGACCGCCCTCGTCGAACAGTTCGGACGACGCGCAGTCGAGCGCGATGGCGATCTGCCTGCCGGGCTTGTAGCCGGCGGCGGCGATGGCCTGCATGATGACTTCCAGCGCCTCGTCGTTGGACAGGTTCGGCGCGAAGCCGCCCTCGTCGCCGACGGCGGTGACGTGGCCGTTCTTCTTGAGGATGCCTTTGAGCGCATGGAAGATTTCGGTGATCCAGCGCAGGCCATCGGAGTAGGTCTTGGCGCCGACAGGCATGATCATGAATTCCTGGAAGTCGATCAGGTTGTCGGCGTGCTTGCCGCCGTTGATGATGTTGGCCATCGGCGTCGGCAGGACGAATTCCCGGTTCTTGTGCAGCTTGGCGATGTATTTCCACAGCGGCAGTCTGCTCACGCTGGCGGCGGCGACGGTGAGCGCCATCGAGGCGCCGAGAATGGCATTGGCGCCGAACTTCGACTTGTTCGGCGTGCTGTCCCCCGCGATCATCGCCTCGTCCAGCGCGCGCTGCTCGAGCGGATTCCCGCCTTTCAACAGTTTGGCGATCGGGCCGTTGACCGCGGTCACAGCCTTCAGCACGCCCTTGCCGAGGTATACCTTCTTGTTGCCGTCGCGCAGTTCGCAAGCCTCGAATTCGCCCGTGGACGCTCCGGACGGGACCGCGGCGCGCGCCAGGAAACCGTTGTCGAGCACGACGTCGACCTCGACCGTCGGATTGCCGCGCGAATCGAGGATCTGGCGGCCGACGACCTTGCCGATCCGGACCGGAGCCGCTGCCGCGGAAACGGATGCCTTGGTCGGAGCGGCTTTCTTGCTTGCGACTTGGGAAGGGGTGGCCATTTTTGGATTCCATCGAATGAGGATTGAAGACCATGATCATACAACGAAAAAAACGATGGAAGGAGGAACGAAGGATGCGCGAAAAACCAAGCGTTTATCCTAAAAAGCCCTGCCCGCGGCATTCTGGTGTACTGAAGGGACGAACGGCGTGGCCTTGGGTTGGAGTGTCGGATTGGTCGGCCATCAATCCCTTCTGACCCACACGATCTCGGGCATTCTGCCGCGCTGGCGATACAGGAGGGCCTGCATTCGGACATGGACCCTCCCGTACCACGCTTCGGCTTCGGACAGGAAATACTGACTCTCGACGGTATACAGGCTGACGGGCGCGGTTGCGCGCAGCTTTTCCGGCAGGACATTGACGAATTCCCGCGTCGACGAGAAATGCGTCCGCGCCCGGCGGCTGACGAGAGACTCGGCGTCCTTCAGCGACAGGCCGGGCGTCACCGCCATCAGGACTTCCGGCGACGCGAAGTTGACGTTGACCGGGAGCGATTCGGGCAAAAACACCGTCCATGGCTCGATCACCATCAATCTTTCGGCGTCGGCGCCGGTCAATCCGGACAGGCCCGCCAGTTCCGACAGGCTGAGCACCGGCAGCAGCTTGCCGTTGATCCGGCCCGCCGCCGGATCCGTCTGTCGCGCCTTTTGCCACAGCATCGCCTGTTCCGCCATGGCCTCGGCCAGCTTGCCCGCCCATCCGGTCGGCAGGTTTCGCGCGGAGAGCAGGCGCTGCAGCGCGATCATGCCGGTCGCATTGACCTTGCCGTCGCTTTGCAAAGTGTAGAGATTCAGGCGTCCCTGCAATTCGACGATCCGTCCGCCGACGCGCCCTTCTTCGACGTTGATCGGCGGCACCGGGACCGTCCATGCCTCGAGCAGATGATCGACGTGATTGTTGCGCATGTCGTCACGCAGCGACAGGCGCGCGAGATCGATGGCGGAGAGCACGGTGGACTGGGCCTCGGAGAGATCGCCGCGGTTGCCGATCTGGGTCAGCCACAGCCGCTCCCTGGCGCTCAGCGCGAAAGCCAGCGAAGCCACCAGCGCGGCGACCAGGATCGCCGTGATCAAGGCCATGCCGCTTTGCCGGCGGCGACGGCGTGGAACCTTGTTCATGGCATGTGGAACACCCGTTCAAAGGCGCCCTGCCCCGCCAGCGCCAGGCGTATGCGGATCGCCCGCGGCCGCGCGAGCGCCTGGTCGCCCGGCCATTCTCCCAGCCAGGCGTTGGCGCTGCCGAGAAAGGCCGTGTCACAGGCTTCGACGGCTGGCAGCAAAAGCGTGTCGAGGCTTCCCCGCGCGGCCTCCGCTTCCACCATGCCGGCGGGACTCGCGGCGCTCACCCGCAACACCAGACGCTGCTGCTGGCAAAGATAAAGCACGCGCACCTGGGCGCGGTTTTCGTCCTGGCGAATGAGCTCGACGAAAAAGCCCTTGCTCTCGCCGCCGTCGCCGGCATTGCCGCCGCGCAACGGCGGAAACAGGAGTTCCGGACCGTCGCGCAGCGGATGCGGCACGCTTTGCAGGAAATCGGCCTCCATGCGGTCGAAGACCAGGCCCAGCTCGCGCCAGAAACGGATTTCCTTGTCCAGCGCGCTTTTCGTCGACGCCACGGAGTCGAGTCCCTGATAAGCGATGACGCTGGCCAAGGCGAAGATGGCCAGCGCGACCAGGATTTCCAGCAGCGTGAAGCCGCCCTCGCGGGACGCCGCTTCAGTTCTGCTGACGCGCGGCATAAACGATCTGCCTTGCCACGGCGCGTTCCGGCCGCTCCGGCAAGAACACCTTGATCTCGACGCGCCGGAAACTATAGTTGGGCGTTCCGCCAACCTCCTGCCGCCAGAGAAATTCCTGCCGTCCCTGCGTCGCCCGGCCGCTGGTCGCGCCCATTTCCGGAAAAGCGCGCGTGGCGCGCAATTCGGCGGCCAGATTCTGGGCCACCCATCCGGCTGCGGCGCGCGCCTTGAGATCGGTCACCGTATCGACGGCAAAACGGGTCGAACGCATTGCGGCAGCCATGGCAATGCCGATGACGGCCAGCGCCACCAGCGTCTCCAACAGCGTGAAGCCGCGCATGCGCAGTGGCATCGCCGGTCGGAACGAATCGAGGCGCGTTGCGGATTTCTCCGCGGCCCGGTGACCTTCTTTCGGCTTCACCACCGCCAAACCGATGCCCGGGTCTCGTTGCGCCAGCATCTCGAATTCCTTCTCCTTCGTCGCCAGACGCGCAGCTTTGCCTCATCTCCCCGTTCCGGCAGCTTGGGCAGTTCCAAGGTATGCACTCCTCCGCTTTTCACGGACGCGAAATGCCGCACGGCCCTTCCCGCATGCTGCTCGACACCGCGGCGCCCCGGCGATGGATGCGGCGCGGCGAGCGGCCCCGCTCTCACTGCTGCTGGCATTCCGTTTCGATGAAGCGCCTGGCCCGCTCCGTTTCCTGCGCGCGCCGAGCGTCGTCCATGAAGTAGCGCTCTCCCTTTTCGTCGCGCAGGGCGATCCGTTCGCCGGATTCGAGCGCCCGCAACTGCCGGCGGGCAGTCTGGCAGTTCTGATTTTTCTCGGCGGCGGCGGCTTCCTCTTTTTGCGCCTTTTCGGCGTTTTCCTGGGCTTCCTTCTGCCGCTTGCGGAATTCCAGCTCGCGCTCGGCCAGCGTCGGCTGCTTCGGCGCATCCGCCGGGCCGTAGGTATTGACTTTCTGGGCCGGGACCTGACCGGCGGGCGGCTTGTCGGAAATCACGGTCTTGCCGTCCTGGTCCTTCCACTGATAGATCTGCGCGCTGGCCGGCAGCGCCAGACACAGCGCGGCCAGGAGGATGGGGAGGGTGGGCTTGTGCATGGTCGTCCTTACTGGGGTGCGGCAAGCGGTATAATACGTTTTTGTGACATCGGATCAAAGACCATGCGCGTCCTGCAACGAGCCTTGACTTTCGACGACGTTCTGCTCGTTCCTGCCCATTCCACCGTTCTTCCCCGCGAAGTCCGCCTGCAGACCCGGCTGACGCGCAACATCACGCTCAACATGCCGCTGGTTTCGGCTGCCATGGATACGGTGACCGAGGGCCGCTTGGCCATTGCCCTGGCCCAGGAAGGCGGCATCGGCGTCATACACAAGAATTTTTCCCCGGCGGCGCAGGCGGCCGAGGTGGCCAAGGTCAAGCGTTTCGAATCCGGCATCCTCAAGGATCCGATCACCGTTCCGCCGACGATGTCGGTGCGCGAAGTCGTCGAACTCACGCGCCAGCACAAGATTTCGGGTTTCCCGGTGGTGGAGGGCGCGCGCGTGGTCGGTATCGTGACCAACCGCGACCTGCGTTTCGAAACCCATCTGGACCAGCCGGTACGCGATATCATGACCCCGAGGGAGCGTCTGATCACGGTCAGGGAAGGCGCCACCGTCGAGGAGGGCAAGGCGCTGATCCACAAGCACCGGCTGGAACGGGTGCTGGTGGTCAACGAGGCTTTCGAGCTGCGCGGCCTGATCACCGTGAAAGACATCATCAAGACGACCGAGCATCCGGATGCCTGCAAGGACTCGCACGGGCGCCTGCGCGTGGGCGCGGCCCTCGGTGTCGGCGCCGGGACGGAGGAACGCGCGGAATTGCTGGTCGAGGCCGGCGTCGACGTGCTCGTCGTCGATACGGCGCACGGGCATTCCGAGAACGTGCTGAAGCGCGTGGCCTGGGTCAAGAAGAACTTCCCGTTGGTGGAAGTGATCGGCGGAAACATCGCCACGGGGGACGCCGCCAGGGCACTGGTCGACCATGGCGCGGACAGCGTCAAGGTGGGCATCGGCCCGGGGTCGATCTGCACGACGCGCATCGTCGCCGGCGTGGGCGTGCCGCAGGTCACGGCCATCCAGATGGTGTCGGACGCGCTCCGCGATACGGGCGTTCCGTTGATCGCCGACGGCGGCATCCGCTACTCGGGCGACATCTGCAAGGCGATCGCCGCCGGCGGGCACTGCGTCATGCTCGGCAGTCTGTTTGCCGGCACCGAGGAGGCGCCGGGAGAGGTGGAGCTCTATCAGGGGCGTTCCTACAAATCCTACCGCGGCATGGGTTCGATCGGCGCGATGGCCGACGGCGCGGCCGACCGCTATTTCCAGGACAGTTCCGCCAACGTCGACAAGCTGGTTCCGGAAGGGATCGAAGGGCGCGTCCCGTACAAAGGCCCGGTGCTCGCCGTGGTTCATCAACTGATCGGCGGCCTGCGTTCCGCGATGGGCTATCTCGGCTGCGTGACGATCGCCGAGATGCACGCGCGGGCGGAATTCGTCGAGATCACTGCTTCCGGCATGCGCGAGTCGCACGTGCACGACGTGCAGATCACCAAGGAAGCGCCGAACTACCACGTGGATTGATTTTGGACGAACCGCTTTCGACACGGAGAAACGATAGCTTCCGTGTCGAAAGCGGTTCATGAATCTCGGATTTCCCATGGCACGCCAGAAAATCCTCATCCTCGATTTCGGTTCCCAGGTCACGCAGCTGATCGCCCGCCGGGTGCGCGAGCAGCGGGTCTATTGCGAACTGCATCCCTTTGACGTGGACGAGGCCTTCCTCCGCGGATTCGCGCCGGCGGGCGTCATCCTTTCGGGCGGGCCGAATTCGGTGTACGAGGCCGAGGAATGGCGGGCGCCGCGGGCCGTTTTCGAACTGGGCGTGCCGGTGCTCGGCATCTGCTACGGCATGCAGACGATGGCCCAGCAACTGGGCGGCCGGGTGGAAAGTTCCGGCAAACGCGAGTTCGGCCACGCCGAGATCGAAGTGCGCGGACATTCGGCGCTGTTCGACGGAATCCGGGACCGCTGCGACGGATCATCGCCTCGTCTCGACGTCTGGATGAGCCACGGCGACAAGGTTACCGAACTGCCGCCGGGTTTCGCCGCGATCGCCGCCAACGATTCCTGCCGGATCGCCGCCATGTCCGACGAGGCGCGCCGGTTCTACGGGGTGCAGTTTCATCCGGAGGTCACGCACACCTCGAAGGGCAGGGAAATCCTGGCTCGTTTCGTGCATGAAATCTGCGGCTGCGGGCATGACTGG
>JAITIQ010000007.1 GCA_031279425.1 Accumulibacter sp. | reverse complement strand
CCCGATCAGCCGCAGCATGGTCGCCACGTCGTTCAGGCGCGGCACGTTGGCAAGATGCAAAGGTTCGCCGCCGAGCAGTCCGGCGCAGAGGATCGGCAGCGCCGCGTTCTTCGCGCCGGAGATCGCCGCTTCGCCGGCGAGCGGAACGCCGCCCCCGATCAGCAGCTTATCCACCGAGCGCGCTCCATTCCTTCCATTCCTCGGGCGTCAGGGTTTTCATCGATAGCGCGTGCAGTTCGCCGCTGTCGAAATACGGGCGCAACAGGGCATTGACCGCCTGCTGGCGCCGCACGCGGCTCAAGCCCGCGAAGCGGGAGCTGACGACCAGGGCCTCGAAATGATGGCCGTCGCCCTCGACTTGCAAGGTCTCGCACGGCAGGCCGCCGGCGATGAGGGTTTTGACGCGGTCGGTATCCATCGTGAAATTCCGTTTCGGAAGGAGGCGTATTTAACCACAGGAACACGAGGGCCAAGCCAAAACGCGGATTACAATATTCCGCGCCGCTGATTGGAGACCGGGATCGGTGTCATTCGAATCCGGGAACCGGAGGGTTTCATGGAAACACGGCTAGGGAAATCGAATGACACAGACCCGACATCGGCCTCTTATCGCTCTGTTCATGAACGCCAACCACCTTGGATGATAAACGCATGAAAACCATTTCGATATTTTTTGCCGTCATGCTCGCGCTTGGAACGAACGCTCCTGCCCAGGCATCGGAACCGGGGCCCGGGGTCGTCGATGCGCTCCCCGATGCGAGAAACGGCCTGGATCGGGACGGCGTGTATGCCGGAACGATCCCGTCGGCGTCCGGGTCGGGCATCGACGTGACGATCATCCTGCGCGAAGACTCGACTTACACGGTGCGATACCACTACGTCGGCAGACAGGACGGCGACTTTACCGCCACCGGAACCTTCGAATGGGACGCAACTGGTGGCATCGTCACGCTGGACGCGAAGGATATTCCTCCCTATTACCGGGTCGGCGAAGGCAGGCTGATTCAATTGGACATGGAAGGGCAACCCATCACCGGTCTGCTGGCCGATCACTATGTGCTGAAAAAGCGGCCGAGACAGGGCAGCCAGCGCAGCCGGACTCGCGGCCTGGACAAGGCCGAAGGCATCGAAAGGAGTTTTTCCGGATTTTCTAGCGCGCGATGCGCGCGCGGATGTCCTGGAGCTTGCTCTTGAGGACGGCGGCGTTTTCCCGGCCGATGCGTATCATGATCTTCTGTCCCGCCGAGCGGTTTTCGAGCCTGTGGTCGGCGTATTCGTAGAGGATTTTCGGCTGGGCCAGCCGGATCGGCGCCGGCGGCTCGGGAGCGGCGAGCAGATCGTCGATGGCGACGACCAGACGGTCGTTGAAATGAGCCTGGGGATAGCCGAGATCCTGGTAGGCGCGCTGAAACAGTGGATAATAGTGCCGATACAGCTCGACCAGCCGGGCGCTGTCGATCGCCTTGGCCGCGGCCGTGTAGAGCGCGTAGCGTTTGGTGTTCCTCGCGCCGATGACGAGGGATTCCCCCTTGCCCTCGACGATGAAGACGCCCTCGGCGCGCCTCAAGGGCACGATGCTGGCCGGCAGGTACTTGCGCGGCAGATTGTCCACGGTGGCGACGATGTGGTAGATCAGTTCCTCGGACAGCACCTGCGTCAGTCCCGTTCTGCCGGTGACTTCGCCCAGCGCCAGGCGGAACGGTTCGTCGCTCGTGCTCAATTCGGGAAGCGGCAACTCCGGGGACAGGGGCTCGATGGGATTGAGTGCCCGAGGTGGCTCGGGTTCGGGAACAGGCTCGGGAACGAGCTCGACGGGCGGCATCGTCTGGATCGGTCGGGGTGTCTCGGGCGCGGGCAAGGAAGGGGGTTCGACGTTCGCCACGGCTGCGGGAGGCGGCGTTTCGTCCCTGGCGAAAAGAAAATAAGCGGCCACGGCCACCAACAGGATGAGCAGCGCGATGAACCAGTTTTTTCTCGTCCTTTTTGTCTTCACGGTTTTTGCCTCCTGTGGGCATGGGTCGAGTGGGAAGTCATTGTGCTTTTTTTTTGCGAAACGCGAAAGATGAAAGTGGCGCGCGGATCGTCTTTCAAGACGATACGGGTCTTTTCTGGGAGCCAGACATCGTTTTCCGACCCCGCTCATTCGAAATCATGACCATCACGCGCGCTTTCGGTCGGGGCGATCGCCATTTGGACTTTGGTTGCGCAACCGAAGAGGGCGAGGCGATGAAAAG
Source organism: Accumulibacter sp. (assembly GCA_031279425.1). GTDB lineage: Bacteria > Pseudomonadota > Gammaproteobacteria > Burkholderiales > Rhodocyclaceae > Propionivibrio. The sequence goes on along the minus strand of JAITIQ010000007.1, from coordinate 8,616 downwards.
CGTAAGGACAAGAGAAAAGGCGGCGAAATCGGCTTCGCGCAGGTCGGGCAGCCCTGCTCGACCTGCGTCCATGGTTTTCCACTTCGTTCCGTTCAGACACTCCGCGGTCCGCTCCCAGGGTTCCAAACGCGATAGCCTTGCATTTTCGGTCCATAATAATAATAGTTCTCGTTATCCGTGTTATCATCTCAAACTTCGATTGCGGGGCGTGGCAGGTACATCCATGAGCTTCATCGAACAGAGATTCTTCCGTGCTTCGGGAGTCTTCCCGCGTGCGCGCCGCGGCTTCGTTCCCTGCGCACCGACGGACGGCGGCCGTTCTTTTCGGATTTCGGCATGAGCGGCGCGCTTTTTCCTCATACCGGCGCGCAGCGCGGCGGCCTGTTCGGCTTCGTTACCGGCGCCCATCTCCTGTTTCTGGCCTCGGCGCTGAGCCTGGCAAATGCGCCGGTATTGCCGGCGGACGACCGCGTCATCATGGTCGACCTCCTGCCGATGGCTCCCGGCCCGTTGAAGACCGAAGACCCGCAGGCGGGACCGGGTCCGGCGGCCCAGCCGGAACCACCGCCGCCGGAGCCGGAGCCAGAGCCAGAGCCAGAGCCAGAGCCGGAACCGGAACCGCCGCCCGAACCGGAACCGCCGATCGTCCAGCCGCCGCCGAAGCCCAAACGTCCGCGCAAGCCGGTGGTGAAGGCTCCCCAGCCGCCGGTCGCCGCGGAGCCGGTCCCGTTCGTTCCGGTGAGCGCGACGCCGGCATCGGGCGGCGCGCCGAACGACGCGCCGGCGGGCAACCGGCCGAGCGCCGTGGCCAGCGGTAGCGCCGTGTCAGGCAGCGGCGAAGAGCCGGCCCGTTTCGACGCCGATTACCTCAGAAATCCGAAACCGCCGTATCCGCTGACCGCGCGGCGCATGCGCGAAGAAGGCAAGGTGATCCTGCGCGTGCTGGTGACCTCCGAGGGCGCCGCCGGCAGCCTCGAAATCAAGACTTCCTCCGGCAGCGCGCGGCTTGACGAATCCGCCCTGCGCACGGTTCGCCAATGGAAGTTCATTCCGGCGCGACGTGGCAATACGCCCATGCAAAGCTGGGTACTGGTTCCCATCATCTTCAAACTGGAGCAGTGAATCATGCAGGAAAACCCCCCGCTTACGCAGGAAAGCATCCCACCCACGCAGGAAAGCATCCCACCCGCGCAGGAAAGCATCCCACCCGCGCAGGAAACGCCTCCGCCCGCGCAGGAAGCGCCTCCTCCGCTCATGCAGGAAGCGCCTTCGGCCGCGCAGGAAGCGCCTCCGCCCATGCCGGAAGCGCCTCCACCCATGCCGGAAAACGTTCCGCCCCTGCAGGAAAACACCTTCGGTTTCGCCCATCTATGGGCCAGCGGCGACACCATATCGCATGCGGTGGCGATACTTCTCTTCGTCATGTCGCTGGCCAGCTGGTATCTGATCCTGGCCAAGGTATGGGACTGGTGGCGCATGGGCCGCGCGGCGCGTTGCGTCGCGCGCTTCTGGGCCGCCGATTCGGTGCTCGCCGGCCTCGACAAACTGCGTGAAGGCGGCGTCAACAGTCCCTACGCACAGCTGGCGATGCAGGCCCACTGCTGCAACAGCGAATTCGAGGCCGCCGACGGCCGTCTGCTGTCGCGCTTCGACCCCGCCGAGCAGATGGAACGCGCCCTGCGCCAGCAACTCCTGAGCACGCAGGCGGCCATCGAAAACGGGCTGACGTTCCTGGCCACGACCGGCGCGACGGCGCCGTTCGTCGGACTGTTCGGCACCGTGTGGGGTATCTACCATGCGCTGGTGGCCATCGGCATCTCCGGCCAGGCGGCGCTGGAAAAGATCGCCGGCCCGGTCGGCGAGGCGCTGATCATGACCGCCGCGGGGCTGGCCGTGGCGCTGCCGGCGGTGTTCGCCTACAATGCGTTCACCCGCGCCAACCGGGTGGTCATGGCCGATCTCGACGCGTTCGCGCACGATCTGCACGCTTTTTTCACGGTGGGTAAACCTTTTGTCGCCAACAGCGCGCAGATTCATCCCATGCGCGCGCGTCTGGCATCCGGGGAGGCCTGAAAATGTCCATGGGCAGCTTCAATTCTTCCGGCGCGCAAGCGCCGATGGCCGAGATCAACACCACGCCGTTGGTCGACGTGATGCTCGTCCTGCTGATCATTTTCATCATCACCGCGCCGCTGCTCACGCACTCGGTCAAGGTCGATCTGCCGCGCGCCTCGAGCGCGCCGGTCGAACAGAAGCCGAACGCCTTGCAGGTCGGCATCGACGCCGGCGGGCGGATCTCCATCGACGGCCAGCCGATGCCGTTTCCGCTGCTGGAAACGCGGCTGCGCGAGGCGGTGAGGCGCGACGCGAAGATCGAACTGCATCTGATGGCCGACCGCGCCTCGCGCTACGAGACCGTGGCCGAAATCATGAGCGCCGCCCGTCGCGCGGGCGTGGGCAAGATCGGCTTCGTGACCCAGCCCGATACGGGCGTGCCGGAGCAGTCTCCGGTTCCGTCCGCCGTTGCGGCGCAAGCCTCATACCATCCGGGTGACAACCGGCCGGAGCCGGGCTCATCACGCCGCAGGCGCGGCCGCGGCGTCCCTTGATCAGAGGACAGAAGACAGTCAGTTTGCGGCTGCGCCGGAGAAAGGCATGGATTGCCGCGCCGCGCCGGGCGGTTGTCGCAATGAAGAAACTGGTCGATCAAAGATTTCATGCCGTTTGACCCGACCGTCGGCTTGTGGTGTAATCCGCCCCCTCTGTCGGGCAGTTAGCTCAGCGGTAGAGCACCGCCTTCACACGGCGGGGGTCACTGGTTCGATCCCAGTACTGCCCACCAAGCACCCGAACCGCTGAATGATCGCCGCCGCCCGGACCCAGCCCGATCCAGGAACGTCCCGGCATCTCGCGCCGGGGTTCGAGGGGCGCCGCCTGCGCGCTCTGACGCAGGTCATGGAATGCGCCGGGCATTTCGGCGTTTTTGATCCGTTCGTGCGGGAATTCCGCGACGAGTTCTATATCGAACAAGCGAGCACCTCGCGCGCTGGCATGGCCTGCCGATTCCGGACTGGACGGAGCGCCCGGAACGGTTTCTGCGTCTCGCGTGGTTTCCCTGCGGGCTGGAATCGCTCGAGGCGACACTGCTGCGCGAAAGCCCGATCGCCTTCTGGTGCAGGATGATCTTCGTCGACGCCGACCCCCTCCATCGTCCTCGCCGCGATAAGCCGGCATTCGGTTGAAAATGACGATCCTGCAAAAAAAAGACATCCTGCGCGGTCTGGAGCGGCTTGACCGGAAAGCGAAGGAAGCGCGGGCGCCGTGCTCGACATCTCGGTCCATGGCGGCGCGGCGCTGGAAACGGTCGCCCGCCCGCCAGCGCTCTACGACCTGGACGATCTCGGCCATCTGCTCGACCGTCCCAAACTGCTGCCGCCCGGATGCGGAGCAAGGCGGAACAGCTGAAAGAAAGTGTTCTGGCTCCAGCCAGGAGCGTTCCAGGTAGCGGTGACCACCGATGCGTAATTCTTCGAGGAACACGCCGATTCACTGGAATTCTTGGAAACTCTGGACTGCACTCCGGGCTTGCGCCGCGCGACGAGATGAAATAGCCTTCCCAAGCCGTTCGCAACGACCATGAGTAGACCATGAGCCCGGGAAATTCCAGCCTGTCCGCGCGCCTGTTTGCCGCCGCCTTCCTTGCGGCGACGCCGGCAAGCGCCCCGGCGGCGGCCTGGCATACAGTCGCCGAGGCGCCAGGCAGGCGGGTCGAGATCGACCGGGACAGCGTCCAGAGGGCGGATACCCGCCGGATCGTCAGAAGTCGCATCGTACTCGACCGGCCGATCGTCGACCCCAGGACCTCGGCCTCCTACCGCAGCATCGAGATCGAAAGCAGCTACGATTGCGCCGGACGCACGCATGCCACGCTCAGGCGCACCTATTACCGCGAGGACGACAGCGTGCTGCGCCAGGAGGAAGTGCGCAACCCGGTGGAAATGCCGGTACGCAGCGGCACGCCGGATGACCGCATCCTGCGCGAGCTGTGCCGGCCCAGGGGCGACGGCGCGGCCCTGACGATCGACCAGGCGCTCGGCAAGGTCAACGAGGCCACCGCCGATCTGCGCAAAGCCAACGAGTCGATGGTCGACGAGGCCGTCCGCAAGGATTTGCGGCAATTGAACCAGATCCTCGCCGGCGGGAAGACTCCGGCATCGCCGAAGGCCGCCGCCCGCGACTGGGCCTACGAAGGCGCCGCCGGCCCGGCGCACTGGGGCAGCCTCAGTCCGGATTTCGCTCTTTGCGCCAGCGGAGTCCGCCAGTCGCCGATCGACATCGTCGACGCTTTCGCGGTCGACCTGCCGCCGATCCGGTTTCTCTACCCGCCCGCTCCGTTCCGCGTCGCCGACACCGGCCGCTATCTCGAACTCGCCGTGCAGGACGGCAGCATCGAGCTATTGGGCAAAAGCTATCGCCTGGACCGCGTCCGCTTCCACAATCCTTCCGAATTCTCCGTCGCCGGCAAGACCTACGAGATGGAGGCGCAGCTCGTCCATCGCGCCGAGGACGGCAAGCAGGCCGTCGTCTCGGTCCTGTTCGGGCAGGGCGCCGAGAATCCCGTCGTGCAGACCGCGCTGAACCATCTGCCGCTGGAACGGGGCAGCGAAGCCGCGCCGCCGGGACTGACCGTCGACCTGGCGCCGCTGCTTCCGCAACAACAGGGCTACTTTACCTTCATGGGCTCCCTGACCGCGCCTCCCTGTACCGAGGACGTGCTCTGGATGGTCCTGAAGACGCCGCAGGAGGTTTCCGCCGGACAACTGGCGATGTTCCGGCGCCTCTACCCGCCCAACGCCCGCCCCGCGCAGGCTCTGTCCGGGCGCATCATCAAGGAATCGCGGCAGTGAAGCGGCGAGGAGGACCGGGCGAAACCTTTCGCCCCGAAAACGGCGGCCATCAGATTCCGTTGGCATGATTTGGAAGTAAAAGAGATTACAGCACAATGGTTTTGAATGAACTCGGTACGCATCATCGGTGGCGCCTGGCGGCGGCGCGCGCTGCGCTTTCCGGACGCTGAAGGTCTGCGTCCGACGCCGGATCGGGTGCGCGAGACGCTGTTCAACTGGCTGGGACAGGATCTCGCGGGCCTGTCCTGTCTCGATCTCTTTGCCGGCAGCGGCGCCCTGGGATTCGAGGCCGCCTCGCGCGGCGCATCCCGCGTGCTCATGGTCGATCGCTCGGCCGCGGTGGTCGCCGCGCTCCGCGCCAACGTCCGGAAACTGGGAGCGGCAGGGCAAGTGGAGATCATGCGGGCGGATGCGGTAGAATTCATGGTTCTGCGGGACGCGGACGCGCCGCGTTTCGACGCGCTCTTTCTCGACCCTCCGTATCATCAGGGCTGGATCGCCCGCCTGGCGCCTCTCTTGCCGAGGCTGATGGCCGACGAAGGCGTGGTGTATGTCGAGGCCGAGACGGCGCAGGATGCCTGCGGCCGATGGCGCGCGGTGAAGAGCGGCAGGGCGGGGCAGGTTTTTTTTCATTTGATGCGGGCGGAAAAATCCGATGACGCGGGATAAGCGGGTGGCGATCTATGCCGGAACCTTCGATCCATTGACGCGAGGGCACGAGGATCTCGTGCGCCGGGCGGCCAATCTGTTCGACGAGGTCATCGTGGCGATCGCGGCGAGCCACGCCAAGCGCCCTTTTTTCACGCTGGAGGAGCGGGTGGAAATGGCGCGGGCGGTCCTGCTGCCCCATCCCCACGTGGAAGTATGCGGTTTCGATGGCCTGCTCATGGGCTTCGCCCGGGAGCGTGGCGCGAACGTCATCCTGCGCGGCCTGCGCGCCGTGTCCGATTTCGAATACGAATTCCAGATGGCCGGCATGAATCGCAATCTGCACCCGGAAGTCGAGACCGTGTTCCTGACGCCCAGCGAGAAATACATGTTCATTTCGGCGTCGATGGTGCGTGAAGTCGCGCTGTTCGGAGGCGACGCCGGAAAATTCGTCCACCCGTCCGTAGCCGAGCGCCTGAAGCAGAAAGTGGCGAGCCAGAAGCGCGCCGGCGACAACCCCTGATAGGAAAACCACATGGCAATGATCATCGGCGAGGAATGCATCAACTGCGACGTCTGCGAACCGGAGTGCCCCAACGGGGCAATTACGCAAGGCGACGAAATCTACGTGATCGATCCGGCGAAGTGCACCGAGTGCGTCGGACACTACGATACGCAGCAGTGCGTCGAAGTCTGCCCGGTCGATTGTATTTCCAGGGATACGAAATACCCGGAAAGCGAAGAGCAGCTCCAGGCCAAGTTCGAGAAGCTGACCGCCCTTCAGTCCTGACTTCCGGCATCCTTCGCCAGGTCGGCATCCCTGAGAATCCGGAAGATCGCCCGATAGTTGCGCGGCGGCCTGCCCTCCTCTTTTTCCCTCAGCGCCGCCCGGCGCAGCGAACGCAGTTGCGTCGAATCGATGCCGGGATAGGAATCGAGGATTTCCGAGAGCGCCGCCTCGTCTTCCATCAGCGCGGCGCGCCGCCGCTCGAGCCGATGCAGCCTTGCCGTTTCGGCGGCGGAATCGCCGCGCGTCTGAAAGAGCGCGGCGCGGATCGGCGCTTCTTCCGCCCGCCGCATCAGACGGCCGATGTACTGCATCTGGCGACGCCGCGCCTCGTCCCTGCGGGACATGCTTCGATACAGGCCGATGGCTTCGCGCAGGTCCGCGGGAAGCTCGATCTTTTCCAGGCGCTCGGCCGGCAGCGCCGCCAGCGCCTCGCCTAGCGCCTGCAGTTCCTCCATGGCGCGCTTGCGCCGGGTCTTGGAAATCCCGGCCGTTTCCTCGTCACGTCGTTCCAGCGGCATCGTCTTGCCCATCCATGCGTTCGGACGCGCCGTCCGGACAGGAGAATGCGGCGCGGGCTGATATCATAGCCACTTTGCCGCTTCCTTCGTCATCCCCATGCCGCGAAAATCCCCACCGATCGTTTCCGAAACGCGCTTTGGCCATTCACTCGACGAGCTCCGCTCCCTGGCCGGGGACGTGCTTGCCCATGCGCGCAAGGCGGGCGCCAGCGATTGCGAAGTCGACGTCTCGGAGAGTTTCGGGCAGTCGGTGACCGTGCGCCGCGGCGAAGTCGAGACCATCGAATACAACCGTGACAAGGGCATCGGCGTGACGGTTTACCTGGACCGGCGCAAGGGGTATGCGAGCACCTCGAACATTACCGCGACGGCTCTGCGCGAGACGGTCGAGGCCGCGCTTGCCATCGCGCGCCACACGGCGGAGGACGCCTGTGCCGGACTGCCCGAGGAAGAGTTGCTGGCCGGCCACGAGCAGGGATTCGCCGATCTCGACCTGTATCATCCCTGGTCGTTGTCGGTCGAGGCGGCGGTCGATCTCGCGCGCCGCTGCGAACAGGCTGCCTTCGCCGTCAGTCCGCTGGTCACCAATTCGGAGGGAGCCACCGTTTCCATCCAGGAAGGGCAGTTCATCGCCGCCAACAGTCTCGGTTTCATGGGCGGCTACCCGACCTCGCAACACGGTCTCTCGTGTTCCGTGATCGCCGGCAAGGGAGAAGGCATGCAGCGCGACGACTGGTATTCCACGGCGCGCGATCCGGAAGGAATCGCCTCGCCCGAGGCCATCGGCGACTATGCCGCCCGGCGGGCGCTGTCCCGGCTTGGTCCGCGCCGGATCAAGTCCTGCAAGGCGCCGGTGCTGTTCGAGGCGCCGCTCGCCGCCGCGCTGATCGCGAGTTTCGTCCATGCCGCGAGCGGCGGCGCGCTGTACCGCAAGACCTCCTTCCTGGTCGATTGCCTGGGCAAGCGCGTCTTTCCCGCCGCCGTGCGCATCGACGAACGCCCGCATCTGCCGGGCGCGCTGGCGAGCAGCATGTTCGACAACGATGGCGTCGCCACGCGCGATCGGGCCGTGGTGGCGAAGGGCGAGCTGCTGGGCTATTTCCTGAGCGCCTATACGGCGCGCAAGCTCGGCCTTGCCACGACCGGAAACGCCGGCGGCTGCCACAACCTGATCGTCCGGCCGGGCAAGGAGGACTTCCAGGGCCTGATCCGGAAAATGGGGCGCGGCCTGCTGGTCACCGAGCTGCTCGGACACGGGATCAACTACGTGACCGGGGACTACTCGCGCGGCGCGGCCGGCTATTGGGTCGAAGACGGCGAGATACGGCACGCGGTCGAGGAAATCACCATCGCCGGCAACCTGCGGAACATGTTCCTGGACATCGCGGCCGTCGGCAACGACGTACTGGTGCGCGGATCGCGGCAGGTGGGTTCCATCCTGGTCGGAGAAATGAGAATCGCGTCCGGGTAGTGCCAGACGATCTCACCGGCTCCCACGAAGCACGTTACAACCCACCATGCCCGCCACCCACGACAGCGATTACAAGCTCTTCTTCTCGCATCCGGAGATGGTACGCGATCTTCTGCGCGACTGGGTATCGGGCGAGTGGATCGAGGAAGCCGACTTCTCCACCCTGGAACGCATCAACGCCAGCTTCGTGAGTGAAGACCAGAAGCAGCGTCACGACGACATGATCTGGAGGTTGCGGCTCAAGGATCGCTGGCTGTGGGTCTATCTGATCCTCGAATTCCA
>JAITIQ010000262.1 GCA_031279425.1 Accumulibacter sp. | reverse complement strand
CTCACAATGGCGAGGGAGCTTCCGATGGATTCCCTTCCCCCGCTTGTGTGTGTGTGGGGGATTCCTGCGGGCGCGAAGCGCCCGGTAATTGATTGTCTTCCGTTTTCCGTCTTCCGTCTTCTGGTCGGCCAGGACGATCTGAAGAAAAGTCTGCTCCTGTGCGCGGTCAATCCCCGTGTCGGCAGCGTGCTCGTCCGGGGCGAGAAAGGCACGGCCAAATCGACGCTGGCGGCCCTTCTGCCGGAAATCGAAACGGCCGGGGGTTGCGCCTTCGTCTGCGATCCGGCGCGTCCCGGTGAATGGTGCGCGCGCTGCCGGGAACAGGGCGAAGAGAACCGCTGGGTGAAGAGACGCGCGCCCTTCCTGACGCTGCCGCTCACCGCCACCGAGAGGTCCTGTGCGAAAAGGCGGGGTCACGCTGCATCGGCACATCGATGAACGCAACGGCCCGATGGCCGCAGAGATCATCGGCGAAGCCGCAAACCGGCCAGGGAGCGTCTGGTTCCGCGGGCCGGAAGCCTGGGGCAGAAAACTGCGCTCGGCTCTGCTGCGTGACGGCTTGCGGCCGGAACGTCTCCACCGGGGATGCTGCGAATTTCGTTTATGATGATTGGGGTCATGAGTGGTAAATTCACGGGCAGACAAGGCAAGATATGAGCAAGAAAGTGACGATACTCGATTCTTCCCTGCGCGACGGCGCGCAGGCCGAGGGTATTTCGTTTTCGGTGGAAGACAAGCTGAAGCTGCTCGAACTGTTCGACGGCCACGGCATCGATTACGTCGAGGCCGGCAACCCCGGCTCGAATCCGAAGGATCTCGAATTCTTCGCCCGCGCCAGAGCCATCCGCTTGAAGCACACCCGGCTGGCGGCGTTCGGCAGCACCCGCCGGCGCGATATCGAGGTCGAGCGGGACGGCAACGTGCAGTCGCTGCTGCTGGCCGATACGCCGATCGCCGTGATTTTCGGCAAGAGCTGGGATTTCCACGTGACCGACATCATTCGCGCCTCGCTCGACGAGAACCTGGCGATGATCCGCGAGACCCTGGCCTTCTTCAAGGCCAGGGGCAAGGAAGTCATCTTCGACGCCGAGCATTTTTTCGACGGTTACAAGAACCATCCGGACTATGCCGTGCAAACCCTGCGCGCCGCGCTCGAGGGCGGCGCGGATGCGCTCGTCCTGTGCGACACCAACGGCGGCGCCTTTCCGTCCGAGGTCGGGGAAATCGTCGGCCGGATGGCCGGACTGTTCGAGGCGCCGCTCGGCATTCACGCGCACAACGACTGCGGCATGGCGGTGGCCAACAGCGTCGCGGCGGTGGAGAACGGCGCCCGGCACGTGCAGGGCACCTACATCGGCTTCGGCGAACGCTGCGGCAACGCCAATCTGTCGACGATCATCGCCAATCTCGGCGTCAAGCGCGATTACCAATGCCTGCCGCCGGAACAGTACCGGAACATCGCGCACGTGGCGCGGCACGTCGCGGCGATTTCCAACGTGGCCTTGAGCGAGCGCGAACCCTTCGTCGGCAGCAGCGCGTTCGCGCACAAGGGCGGCATGCACATCGACGGCGTGAGCAAGGCTTCGCATTCCTTCGAGCACATCGACCCGGAACGGATCGGCGGGCAGCGCCGCTTCCTGATGAGCGAGGTCTCCGGACGCAGCATGATCCTCGACAAGATCCGGGAGATCGATCCCTCGGTCACCAGGGACGACCCGGTGACCGACCGCGTCGTCAAGCGCCTGAAGGAAATGGAGTACGCAGGCTATCAGTTCGAGGGTGCCGAGAGCTCGTTCGAACTGATCGTGCGCAAGATGCTGGGAAAATACCGTTCCTTTTTCGATCTGATGCACTTCCGCATCATCGGCGAGCAGCCGGCCAAGGGCGAATACGGTTCGTCGGCGATCATCAAGATCAGGGTCAATGGCGAGGACGAGATCACCGCCGCCGAGGGCGACGGCCCGGTGCACGCGCTCGATCGGGCACTGCGCAAGGCGCTGGAAGTTTTCTATCCGGAACTGGCGAACGCCCATCTGACCGACTACAAGGTGCGCGTGATCAACGGCGCCGACGCGACGGCGGCCAAGGTACGCGTGCTGCTGCAATCGACCGACGGCGACGCGATATGGACGACGGTCGGCGTGTCGACCGACATCATCGAGGCGAGCTGGCTGGCGCTGGTGGATTCGATCGAATACAAGCTGATCCGGCTGGAGGAAGTCAGGCAGAATCCGGGCGACAATTCTTAGCGCAAAAAAACGGGGGGCGTAGGCGTCTCGCCGCTGCACAGGGCTTTCGTCCCAGCCGAAAACGTTCTGCAAGCTCAAAACGAAAGGATCTCTCATGGAACCCGGAAAGCCATCCGATCGATTCACTCTGGCAAATGGCGTGGGCATCCCCTGCATCGGTTTCGGCACTTTCAACATGGGCGATGGCAGCGCGGTGACGGCTGCTGTCCGGGCCGCCATCGCCGCGGGCTACCGCCACATCGACGCGGCGGCGAGGTACGGCAACGAGATGGACGTCGGTCGGGCCATTCGCGAGAGCGGCATTCGGCGCGATGAGCTTTTCGTCACCGGCAAGCTTCCCAACGATTCGCACGGTCATGAAAAGACGCACGCCGCTTTCAAGAGGACGCTCGCTGATCTGGGGCTGGCCTACCTCGATCTCTACCTCATCCATTGGCCCAATCCGCTCGAATTCCGTAGCGACTGGCAAAGAGCCAACGCCGGAAGCTGGAAGGCGTTCGAGGAACTCTACGCGGACGGCAGGATCCGTGCCCTGGGCGTCTCCAACTTCCGCGCGCATCATCTGGACGCTCTCGCCCAGACGGCCAGCGTCGCGCCCGTGGTCAACCAGATACGCCTGTGTCCGGGCGAATACCGGTTGGACATCGTCGAAGACAGCCGAAGGCGCGGTATGCTGGTCGAAGCCTACAGTCCGCTGGCCCGCGGGGCGGCATTCGGCCGGGACGCGCTGAAGGAGGCCGCCGCCGCGCACGGCAAAACGCCGGCCCAGGTCTGCGTGCGCTGGTGTCTCCAGCACGGCTGCCTCCCGCTGCCCAAATCCTCCACGCCGGAGCGCATCCGGGAAAACGCGGCGGTATTCGACTTTGTATTGAGCGCCGCCGAAATGGCGGCGATCAACACCATCGAAGACCGTGAAAACTGGTCCATGGACCCGGATACGGTGGATTTCTGAGGACGCGAGTCAGGAGCGCGAAGAGCCGCGCGGCGGGAGAAACCATTGTCATTCCCGCCCCTGCCGCGTCACTTGGCGCTTCGCCCGCCTTCGCTGCCGGTGCGCGTTGCGCCAGCAAGAAATACGGATCGCGGGCTGCCCGTCTTTATCAAGCTGGTCGGACGAGAATGGCGCGCAGCATACACAGTCATCATCACCTGGAAGAGATGAGGTGGCGGCAGAATTTCAAATGACTTCCACCGAAATCCCTTTGCTGGAAGACCGAACCGGAATCTTTTTTCCGTCCTTTTCACCCTTTTGGAGCCGTGTCTTCGCAGCATCGGCGGCGCGCGACTGCCAGGGTTTCAAGCCGCCTCGACCTCGAACCCCACGACATTTCGCTTTTTCTTGCTGAATTCCACCCCGATCAGATGGATGGGCTGATTGAGCGAACGGTATTTGTCGGCGTATTTCTTTTCCCTGATCTGCTGGAGCG
>JAITIQ010000261.1 GCA_031279425.1 Accumulibacter sp. | reverse complement strand
CCGTGGGAGAGGGCGAAAATCTCGAAGCGCGAGCGGTCGTGCGCCTCGAGCATTTCCATCATCAAAAGCGCCGTGGCGTGGTTCTTGAAATCGGAAGAAAGATAGCCGACGCGCAGGCGCTTGCCGCGGGAAACAGAAGACGGGAGGCGGGAGGCGGGAGCGATCGGTCCATCCGTCTCCCGACACCCGTCTCCCGTCCCCCGGCCCAGCCGCGCGCTTTGATTTTCGGCGCAGCGGCGTTGCAGGGCGGGGGTCGTTCCCGGCATCGACAGGACGATGAACGGCGGGATCTCCGCCGTATCGTTCTCGATCGCCGCGCGCACGCGCCGAACGAGATCGTCGAGCGTATCCCATTGGCACATGTACATCATTTCGTGCAGGAGCAGCGCGGCGTAGGTCCCGTGCTCCGGAGCGCGCGCCGCCGCGCGTGAAAACGCGCCCGCCGCGTCAAGATGACGGCCTTCGGCGCGCAACAGTTCGCCGTCGAGCGCCCAGGCATCCGCCAGATCGCTCCGCGCCGCCAGCACCGGGTCCAATTCGGCGCGCGCGCGCGCTTTCTGTCCGGTACGAAAGAGCGCCAGGGCCAGGTTGAAGCGCGCGTCGATGGCGCCGCGATCGAGCACCACCGCCATTTCGTAGGCCGCCACCGCCTCGTCCCAGCGCCCGAGCGAAGCGAGCATGACGCCATGATCGTTGTGGTACGACGCGCGCAGCGGATCGATGTCCAGCACCGCGCGCATCCGCTCGACGGCTTCCTCCGCCCGCCCCTGCCTGAACACGGTCTGCGCGAGCAGGTGCAGCGCCTCTTCGTCCCGCCCGTCCCTGGCCAGCAGGCCCCGCGCGAGGTTCTCGGCGGCGGCGAGATCGCCCGCGTTCCAGCAGGCCGCCAGACGTTTGATCTCCTGCGCCCGGCACGATCCCTCACGGGCCGTGCGCAACAGCGGATGTTTCGATGAATCGACAATCTCGTCCAGCCCCGACAGCTCGCTCCGGACAAGCTCCTCCGGGATGCAGACCATGTTGAACGATGCTACGTTGCCATAGTCGTTCGCCGACTTGCCGAAAAGATTGTCCGGATTGAACAGCGGCGAGACGTGCCAGAACAGGCGATACCCGCGCGACCACAGCCATTCGATCAAGGCTTTCGATTCGTTGACGCGATCGTTCTCGACATAAAGGACTGGCCGCCAGCGTCGCAAGGTCTCGTCGGCGCCGCGCAGAACCGCGAGTTCGAAGCCTTCGACGTCGATTTTGATCAGTGCCACGGCCCCCTCGCCAAGAAAATCGTCAAGGCGGACGCAGGGCGCCGCGATACGTCCTGGACCTTCCTGCGCATGGCTCATGGCTACCCCACCGAAATTTCCCGGGCGGCCGTAATCCTGTTCGGGGAAACTTACCATCCCTGTTTCGTCGCCACAGGCAAAGGGCCAAGCGCGCACGTTGCGCAGGCCGTTCAGCGCCAAGTTGGCGCACAGGTTCTGAAAGACGACCGGCTGCGGTTCGAAGACCATCATCTCTTCGCCCTTGGCTGCCGCGGCCTTCGCCAGTCCGACGGTATGACTGCCCATATTGGCGCCGACTTCGACGACGCGGCCGGGTTTGAACAGGCAGCGATGCAGGAATCCGGACTCGATCTCGCCGTATTCGCCGTATTCCAGCAAGGCTCGTCCAATATAGAAATCGTTCGGGTTGGCCAGCATCCAGCCGTGCCGGGCACGGACGATCCTGTAGTTCAGGTGCTCACCGCCGAAGACCTGCTCGGTCAGCGCTGCCTCGATAGCTGGCGCTTCCGGCGCCGGCGTCCTCGACGGCTTGCCGCCTCCCGCCTTTACCAAGCCGGCCAGCGCTTGCGCCACGCGCGAAATGACCGAATCCCAGTCGCCCGGCCGCGGCTGCCGGAAAATGCGCATCGACGGATACCACGGGCTGTCGCCGCGCCCGATGAGCCAGCGCCACTCGCCGGCCCAGGGAAGGATCAGCCAGGTCGGGCAGCCCAGGCTCCCGGACAGGTGGGCGACCGCCGTATCGACGGAAATGACCAGATCGAGCTCTGCGATGATCGCCGCCGTGTCGGCGAAATCCTCGACTTCGCCCATCGGATCGACGACCGTCACGCCGGCCGGCACATCCCGCAGACAACTGGAAGCCTGGTCGCCGTATTGCAGCGAAACCCAGGAGACGCCGGCTGGCTCGAACAGCCGCGGCAGGTTTGCGCGCGGTAGCCTGCGCTCTTCCAAACCCTTGGTCAGCGCGCCGCCCGACCAGACGATCCCGACGCGCAGGCCGGTCAATCCGGACAGCCTGTTCTTCCAGCGTTCCGCAAGCTCCGGCGCGAGCGGGTAGCCGGTTACGGGGGGGATGCTTTGCAGGGTCGTGTCGAACAGGCGCGGCAAGGACAGCAAGGCGATCTGGTAATCGATCAAGCCGCCGCCGGGATTGCCGCCGTTCTTCAGCGGCACGATCAGGAGCCGGCGCAGATAGCCCTCCATCAGACGCCACAGCGCCCTGGGGCAGACATAGGCGATCGTCGCCGCCGGATATCTGTCGCGCAGCAGCGAGAGATAACGCGCAAACTGGAGGTCGTCTCCGTATCCCTGCTCCCTGTGCACGAGCAGCGTCTTGCCGTCGAGCGGCTCGCCGGACCATTCGGGCGCGCCCGGCGGAAGCGGTTCCTGCGTTTCGGGGAACAGCCGGCGGGCTTCGTAATGTTTCCAGCCCTCGCGCAGGTTGCCGGTCAAGAGATACAGCATGCCGAGATTGACCCGCGCGTCCTTTTGCCCCGGATCGAGTTGCAGGACTTTTTCATAGACCGCGATCGCGGCATCGGGCAAGTTCGCCCGCACGCAGGCGTGCCCAAGCTCCGTCCAGCACGTGACGTCGCTCGGATCATGCGCCAGGCGGTCCCGGCAGGCGTCGATCAGCGCGGCGATTTCCGGCGCGCGCGGCGAGGCGTTCTTCCAGGGCGGGACGCCGGGGTCGCCATCCCCCGCTTCGCCCACCCAGGCGCGCAGAGCCTCGCGCATCCGCGCCACCACTGGCGCCCATTCGCCGAAACGGGTTTGCCGGAAAATGCGCATCGTCGGATACCACGGACTGTCCGCGCGCTCGAGCAGCCAGCGCCAGTCCGTGTCGAAACGGTCGAGCAGCCACACCGGCTTGCCCATCGCCCCGGCGAGGTGCGGCACCGAGGTATCGACGCTGATCACCAGATCCAGATTGGCGACGATCGCCGCGGTATCGGCGAAATCCTCGACCTCGTCCATCGGATTCAGGATCAGATGCGAAAATCCTTCCGAGACGATCTGGCTCGCGCCCCGGCCTTTTTGCAGCGAAACCCAACGAACTCCGCCGACGCCGAGCAGGGGTTCGAGCTGTTTCAAGCGCACGGTGCGGAACTTGTGCTGCGCGTAGGTCTCGCCACTGGCCCAGACCAGCCCCACTTTCTTCCCCGGCAGCGGCCCGAGGCGCGCCGTCCATTTTTCGACGAGCGCCGGCGGCGGCGCGAGGTACGGAACGTCCGCCGGAATGTTGTCCAGCGTCGTGCCCATGCGCCAGGGCAGCGACAGGAGCGCGATCTGCGCGTCGTACGGCGGCAGGCCGCCGGGCATCACCGGCGGCAGCGTCTCGACGCCCCAGGCCGCGGCGCAGGACTCGAACAGACGATAGAGTTGCGGCAGACACCAGAGGCAAATCCTGGCCTGCGGATGATGCCGGCGCAAGAGCGGCAGATAGCGCGCGAAGTGCAGGTTGTCGCCCAGCCCCTGTTCGCTGTACACCAGCAGCGTCCGGCTGCCGAGCGCTGCTCCGGTCCATTCCGGCTCGTCGAGTCGCGGCCGGTTCTCGGCCATTCGGGGCATTTTCCAGCGGCTCTCGTAATGCGGCCAGCCCGCGCCAAACTCGCCCTGGAGCAGCAGCAGGATCCCCAGATTGAGGTCGGCCTCGGCGTAGTCCGGGCGGATTTCCAGGGCGCGGCGAAACTCCGTTTCGGCTTCTTCCATGCGGCGCAGGCGGAAATGGATGAGACCGAGGTTGTTCCACGCGTCCGGCGAATCCGGGTCGATCTCGAGCGCGCGCCGGAAACAGTCGATCGCGCCCTCCATCCAGCCTTCCTGCCCGCGCAGATTGCCCAGATTGATGTGCGCCGCACTCAGCTTCGGGTCGCTCTTCAGCGCCTTGCCGAAACATTGGGCGGCCTCCTCGTGCCGTCTGCCTTCCTGCAACAGCAGCCCCAGGTTGTTGAGCGCCCCCGCGAAGTCCGGACGCGCAACGAGCGCCTGGCGGAAAAAACGTTCGGCCAGCGTCTGGTTGCCCTTGCCGCGGTAGAAATTGCCCAGCGTAAAACAGGCGTCCGCATCGGCGCCGATATGCCTGGTCCGCAGTAAAGCCTGCCGCGCTTCCTCGCCGCGACCGGCGTCTTCCAGCGCCAGCCCGAGGTTGACGTACAGCTCCGGGGTTTCCAGCCCGCGCTCGATGGCCTTCCGAAACGCCTCGACCGCCTCCGCCGGCCGGCCTTCGGCGCGCAGCAGTTCGCCCTCGAGCACCATGGCTTCCGGCAGATCGGGCCATTGCGAAAGCACCTGATCCAGTTCGGCGCGCGCGCGCTCCCGCTGTCCGCCGCGAAACAGCGCCAGCGCCAGATTGAAGCGCGCGTCGGCATGGTTCCGCTCGAGCACCACCGCCATTTCGTGAGCCGCGGCGGCGTCGTTCCAGCGCCCGAGCGAAGCGAGCATCACGCCGTAATCGTTGTGGTACGACGAGCGCAGCGGATCGGCGTCGAGCGCCGTCCGCATCGGCTCGATGGCTTCCTCCGCCCGCCCCTGCTTGAAGACGATCTGCGCCAGGAGCTGCGCCGCTTCTCCGTCGCGCGCATCGGCCGCGAGCAGCTGCCGCGCGATCTCCTCGGCGGCGGCCAGATCGCCCGCGCCGAAGCAGGCCGCCAGTCGTTTGATCTTTCTTGCCCTGTCCGCTCCATCGCCCTGCATTGCCTGCCCCCCGCGCATTCGACCACAGGGAGGAGTCTAGCAGGTCGCCACGAATCCGTACCCAGGGGTCGCATCCCGGGCGATTCGCGCGAACGTTTGCCTTCCCCTCCCCCGCCGGGGGGGTGGCGTCGTTCCTGGACTGGTTCATGAACCTGGACTGGAGGCTTCCAGTCGACAAGCGGCCTGCTTGCGCGGACGTTTGCCTTTCCCTCCCCCGCTCGGCGGGGGAGGGTGCCCCGACAGGGGCGGGAGAGGGTGTCGTTCTTCGCGGCAAAGCCGCAAACTTCACTCCGGACCTCATTCATGCCACCTTCCACTCTGCCTCCATCGCCTCCAGCACATCCTGCGTCCGCGCCAGACCGTCAGGATATCGGCAATATCTGCGAATACGGGCGTCCGCCGTGACGGAGTAGAATCTTCCCGTCGTGTCGCGGAGATCCCGGAATGTCGTTCTTTCGCTTCTGGATTCTGGCCGGGTCGATCCTGGCGCTTTCGGGCTGCGCCGGTTATGGCGGCAGCGATCTCAAACCCGGCGAATCCAGGCTGGCGGACGTCATCGCGTCCATGGGCGCGCCGGCGATGCGCTGGCGGGACGCGGACGGGCGCGGGCAGTTGGCCTATCCGCGCGGGCCGGCCGGGACGCAGACGTTCATGGTGTTCCTGGCTGCGGACGGCCGTCTGCAACGGATAGAGAAGGTGCTCGACCGGGAACATTTCGCGCGGATCGAGGCGGGCAGGAGCGACGAGGACGAGGTCCTGCGGCTGCTCGGCCCGATCGCCTCGCCGCGCAACGAAACCTATTTCGAGAGGCGCGACGAACTGGTCTGGTCCTACCTGTTCTGCGACAGTTGGAACCAGGAAGCATATTTCGACGTCCTTTTCGATGCCGCGACGGGGATCGTGCGGAGCACCCAGCAGCGCCCGAACTACGTGGGCCCGGATGGCGTCGCGCCCTCCTGCGGGCATTGATCCCATCGACGGCGGTTTTGGAGGCGTTTTCAGCGCAGGGGGCGCTTTGGGATCGTTTTCGATTCCGGGCATTCCGATGGGCCACGGAAACGATGCCTTGCATCGATCCGGAAACGGGACGCGCTATCCGGCGGGTTCCCCCGCAAACGCCCTTGCGGTTCTCCCGTCTTCCGCCTCCCGCAGGCGCGAACCCGACTTGTACGGCACCTTGCCCGAGGGAACGTGCCTCGCCGTCGTTTCGAGATACAGGTCCTGGTCCTCGAAAAAGATATGCGCCCGGAATGCCTTGACGACGTTGCTCTTCTCGATGCCGCCGAGAAAGAATATCTCGTTGACATAGACGTTCCAATTGCGCAGCGTGTTGATCACGCGCATTTCGGCGGGCGTGCCGCGCGCGGTGATGATCGCCACCCGCACCGGCGAGAGTTCGACGCTGAAGGGCAGTCGTTTCTGCAGGACGGACAGCTTGCGCAGGAAGTTGGCATAGGGGCCGTCGCGCATCGGCTCGTGCTGCTTTTCGTCCTCCAGCGCCGAGAATCTGCCCAGGCCCTCCTGTTTGTACACCATCTCGCTGGCTTCGTCGAAGAGCACCGCGTCGCCGTCGAAGGCGATGCGCACCTGGTCTTCGGGCAGACTCAGCGCGTCGGCCGGCGGAGGTTGCAGGATCGCCGCGGCGCACCCCTGGCCGTCGATCACGCGCTGCGCGTCCTTGACGTTGGTGGTCAGGAAGAGGTCGACCTTGAACGCTTCCAGATAGTCGACGACCGATTCGCCGCCGGTGAACACGTGGCGCGTGATCCGCAGGCCGCGCGCGCGAATGTTGTTGAACACCCGCACGCCGGTTTCGGGGCTGTTGCGCGACATCACCACGACCTCGACCAGCGGGCTCCTGTCGTCTTCCTTCATGTGCCGGTTGAGTCCCAGCAGCGCCTTCACCAGCGGCATCCCGGTACCGTCGTCCAGCGGGTCGTTCTCGCGCTTCGACATGTATTCGCGGTATTCGGAAATGGCCGTCGCCGGGTCTTCGGAGAACTTGGCGCGGAACACCGAATCGGCTTCGGACAGGTCGAACAGCGCCGTCGCCGAAATGGCGACGACCAGCGTGTGAGTGAGATCGGCGGCCATGAGCCTCATCCGTTTGCCGTGAATGCCGCCACTATACGCCGCGCG
>JAITIQ010000175.1 GCA_031279425.1 Accumulibacter sp. | reverse complement strand
CCAACAGGTTGGTTCCAAAATACCAACTCAGCGGCCCGCTGGGTTTGGGTGTCTCTGCCATGTTTCATCCTTTCCTTGGTGGTTTGCCATTCGTGATTTTCGATGCCGGATGCCGCTTGCCGGCAAGTGCCCCGATGATTCGCGGGGCGTCCATCCGGCAAAACGTTTTTTTACCTTTGAAAGGCATCGCGACAAAAATACGCCAATATATCTTTCGGAGCAACGAAATTTATGGAATGACTGTACGTCCGGGCGATCGCATTGGGACTCTGGTGCGCAGCCGAAGAGGGCATGGTGCCCGCTCTTCTTCCTTCAAGCTCGTTCGCGGGCGCCGGCTTCCTTGGGACGCCGGCATCCTGACGCGTACCAGGCAGGATTGCGGGGACGATATGCGGGAATTGGTAGTAAGCATAGAAAAAAAACTTCGTTCTCCGGAGCGGCCCGGTTCGGTAAGGTGAATCCTTATTTTTCCCCTTGACGGAAAGGCGGCATATGTCTTCATTTCATCGATCGTTCAAGCCGTTCTGGAAACTCGGCCTGGCCGTCGCGGCCGGCAGTCTGCTGGCCCTGGACGCATGCGCGCAAGCCAGGAGCGGCGGCACGCTGAACTGGATCATCGCCAACGAGCCGGCGCTCTTCGTGCCGCTGACCACCAGCGCCGGCAGCAGTTGCGACCTGGGCCCCAAGGTCGTCGAGGGCCTGCTGACCTACGATTACAAGCTCAATCCCTTGCCGCTCCTGGCGACGGCGTGGTCGGTCAGCAAGGACGGCCTGCAATACCGCTTCGAGCTGAGGAAGGGTGTCCAATGGCACGACGGCAAGGACTTCACTTCGGCCGACGTGGCTTTCTCGATCGAGACGCTGAAGCAATATCATCCGCGCGGGCGCAGCACCTTCGCCAACGTCGAGCGCGTCGAGACGCCGGACGCGCATACGGCGCTGCTCGTGCTCTCCAGGCCGGTGCCCTACCTCTTGACGGCGCTCTCCGGAACGGAATCGCCGATTGTGCCGAAACATCTGTACGCAGGCACCGACATCCAGACCAGCAAGTACAACCGGGAACCGGTCGGCACCGGGCCGTTCGTTTTCAGGGAATGGGTCAAGGGCAGCCACGTGGTGCTGGATCGCAATCCGAACTACTGGGACCAGCCCAAGCCCTACGTCGACCGGGTCGTCGCACGCTTCATCCCCGACGCGGCGGCGCGCGCGCTGGCGCTCGAATCCGGGGCGGCCGACCTCGGCACGAAGGTCATTCCGTTCTCCGATGTCGAACGCTTCAAGGTTTCGCCGAAATTCACCGTCGACATCCGCTCCTTCCCCTACCTGGGCAATCAGCAGCAACTCTATTTCAACTTCGACACGCCGCAATTGAAAGACGTCAAGGTGCGCCGGGCGATCGCCCAGAGCCTGGATATGGAGGCGTTCAACCAACTGGTCTGGTTCGGTTACGGAACCATCGCGGCGGCGGCGGTCGGGCCGCAGTTGTCCAAATACCACGATCCGAACATCAAGTATTACCCGTTCGATCTCAAGCAGGCCGAGGCGGCGCTCGACGATGCCGGTTACAAGCGCGGCGCCGACGGCGTGCGCTTCAAACTGCGCCTTTTGTACAACCCGTACCAGGACAAGCGTTCCGCCGATTTCGTGCGCCAGTCGCTGGCCCGGGTCGGCATCGACGCGGTGATCGAAAGCTACGATTTCGCCACCTACATCACCAAGGCTTACACCGAACGCGCCTTCGACATCGCGCTCGAGCAGCTGGCCAACATGTTCGATCCGACGGTCGGCGTGCAGCGCGTGTTCTGGTCGAAGAACTTCAAGATCGGCCTGCCGTTCGCCAATCCGTCGCACTACGTCAACCCGGAAGTCGACCGTTTGCTGGAAGCCGCCGCCATCGAGCCGGACGAAGCCAAACGCTATCAGGAATTCAAGGATTTCCAGAGGCTGGTATATGCGGACGTCGTTTCCGTCGAATTCGGCACGGACCCGCAGATCACCATTGCCGCGAAGAAGGTGAAGAATTACCTCCCGACAGCCGAAGGCATCCGCGGCAGTTTCTCGGAGGTCTCGCTGGAGAAATGATCCCGAGAAAGCAGTAAGCGCAGCGGTCCGGCGGGCCCGGCGAAACCGAGTTTCCGTTTTTGCCGTGCCCGTCGTGTTTTCTATAATTGAACGCGGTTTTTTAATCCAACCTTGACACGCGTCTCCTGAAATTTCTTCGCCGTTCGATCGTCACGGCGTGATCGGCAATACCACCCGCGCGGGCACGCAAATTCGCGGACGTTGCCGCTGACCGGAATCAGTCCCTGGGAACAGGCCTGTCCCGCGATCATCGCATCGTGAGGGAGCGTCGGTGCGCCGAACCACGGCCGCATTCCGGAGGAGTTCCGCGTTTGACCCTCTCTGCCGTTTAGAGTTAAATCGGAGCCATGTCCGACGACCACACAGTCCCTCCTGAAATTCCCGCGGGTGGAATCCGGCAGGCAGGTATTCTGGCGACGGATTCCGGGGAAGTGCGCTTGCAGAAAACCCTGCTGATCTTCGCCACCGGCCTCGTCAGTTTCACTTCGATGTTCTGGCTGTTCATCTACTGGCAGCTGGGCCCCCGGATTTCGTTGACGATTCCGTTCATCTTTCAGTTGCTGCTCACCGGCAATCTCGCCATCTATCTCAAGACGCTCCGGTTCGGATTTTTCCGGCAGACGCAACTGGCGCTGTTCCTGTTCATGCCCTTCGTCGCGCAATGGAGCATGGGCGACTTCATCACCGCCAGCGGCATCAGCCTGTGGGCGCTGCTCGCGCCGATCGGCGCGGTGCTGATCATCGGGGCGCACGAGGCGCTGGCCTGGTTCTTCGCCTACCTCTTCCTGACCGCCTTGTCCGGTGGCTTCGATTATTACCTGGCCGACGTCCAATCCCCGGAATCGCTCGGCATCCCCGCCAGCACGACGATGTTCTTTTTCGCCTTGAATTTCTCCGCCGTATCGACTCTCGTCTTCCTGTTGCTGCGCTATGCCGTGATCGAGCGGAAGAAGACCCGGGCCCGGCTGGAAGAAGCCCATCGCCTGCTGCAACTGGAGCAGGATCGTTCCGAGCGGCTGTTGCTCAACATCCTCCCCGGGCCGATCGCCAAACGCCTGAAGAACAGTGAGCAGATGATCGCCGACGGTTTCACCGACGTTTCGGTGATGTTCGTAGACATCGTCGATTTCACGCGCCTCGCCGAAGACATGAGTCCCCGGCAGGTGTTCACGATGCTCAACCGCATATTCTCGTCGTTCGACGAACTGGCCGAAAAATACGGCCTGGAGAAGATCAAGACGATCGGCGACGCTTACATGGTCGCCGGCGGCCTGAACGATCGGCGGGAGGATTCCAGCGCGGCGCTCGCCGACCTGGCGCTGGAAATGCGCGACCTGCTGCGGCGCGATTTCGAGATCAACGAGAACCGTCTCGACGTGCGCATCGGCATCGGCACGGGCCCCGTCGTCGCCGGGGTGGTCGGTAAGAAGAAATTCATCTATGACCTATGGGGCGACACGGTGAACCTGGCGAGCCGCATCACCGGCGAGGGCATCCCCGGCTGCATCCTGGTCGACCGGACAACACACGGCAAGCTCCGGCAACTGTTCGATTTCGAAAAGCCGCGCACGCTGCGCCTCAAGGGGAAAGGCAATACAGTGGTCTATCGTCTCATTGGCAGGAAAGCGGCGACCGGAAAAAAATTGCTTATTCTCCCAATTCCTGATCCGTCCGACAAGAATCTGGATTGCCACGGCGCTGCGCGCCTCGCAATGACGGAGAAAGACGGGGATGGCCGCGGCGCGCAGCCCTGGCAATGACGGGTGAGGGTGTCCGGAGGTCGGGAGAGGGCGTCGTTCCTTCCGGCACGTAGTGCCGCTGGATAAAAAAGGGGAAGAAAGAACGGAGCGCCCTTCCACTCTCCCCCGCGGAGAAAACCGCGGCGCTTCGCGCCGGAGGCCTAGTTTCCTCCTCCCGGCCTGTACACCCTGGGGGGCGAGGGGAACAGGAAGTTTCGTCATGGCGAGAGCGAGAGGCCCGTGGCAATCCATCAGCCTTGCAAGTTGCCGTGGTGCTTCGGAAAGCTGAATCGCCGCATGGATTGCCACG
>JAITIQ010000266.1 GCA_031279425.1 Accumulibacter sp. | reverse complement strand
AATTCGTAGTGGAAGTCGTTGAGGAAGTCGCCGCCCGCGGTTTCGCGCGGTTTGACGACTTCACCCGTGGCCGGATCGAGCGTCACCTGCTGCCCGCCGCGCCGGCTACCGCCGCCTTGACGACCGGCCGCCGGAGCGGCCGGCCCGGTTCCCGCGGCGCGCGCGCCGGCGGACGGCGCGCTGTCCGGCCGGGATGCCGATGCATCCGCGCCATCGCCGGCGCGGGCATTCCCCGGCGGCCCTCCGCGGCTGCGGCCGCTCTCGCCAGGCATCTGCCAGGCGATTCTCAGGTCGCCGCGGCGATCGTCCGGCAGTTCCACGCGCCACTGGCTGGCTCTCGGCGCGAGGCTTTCCAGCCTGGCGAGCGCGACGCGGGCGGCGTCCCCGGCGGTGACGGAAGCGGAGGGAACGGCTTCCGGCCGCATCCAGGAAGTGATCTCCTGGCGAAAATAAGCGGTGGTGCCGGTCAGAAAGATTGCATAGCACAACCAGCCGAGCAGCAGCCCCGACCAGCCATGCAGCCAACTCATCGATTGGCGCAGCCCCATGTTCCTCATCGCGCGCCTCCCAGCAGGAGCCAGACCAGCATGGCGGCGGCCGCCGCGCCGGCCATCCCGCCCGCCGCGACGCGCAGACGACGGACCGCGAAGGCCCAGATCACGGCAATCGCATAGACCAGCGGCCCGATCATCTGGCCCAGGGTCCTTCCCTGAAAGGAAGCGTCCGACACCGCGCAGGCGATCGCCGCCGCCACCAACCAGGCGACGGCGTAACTGCCCGGCAGAGCGACGACGGTGCGCGCCAGAATCGTCGCCCGCGTTTCCCGGCGCGGCGTCGCCGCCAATCCCGCGCCGTCATTGCCTTGTGTCTGCTCCATCATGTGCCCTCGATTTTCTTTCTGTTCAAAAATACTGTCCTCTGTCCTCTGACCCCTAGCGCGCCTGTCTTCCCGGATTCGGCTGGGCCGCCGGACCGGCGGGAAACGGCGCGACGCCGGCGGGCTGCACCAGGGTCAAGGTCGTCGCGTAATGGATCGCATCGTATTTTTCCCCGTCGCGCTCGCCCGGCGCGGGGTCGGCGTGGCTGACGCTCAGCACGTATTGCCCCCGCCAGGGCAGATCGAACGACACCCGACCCTCGTCGTCGGTGCGCGCGCGCTTGCTCCAGCCGGATTGCACGGAAATTTCGACGGACGTCCTGGGCAGGGGGTTCTCGTGGAACGTGACCTGGAACACGCCGGGATTTCCGGTCGGAACGATGTCGAGCGCGAGACTGGGCGCCTGGGCGGAAAAATCCGTGATGAGACGCGCGGCGGGCCGGTGCCAGCTACGGGTTCCGCCCCGCCCCTCCCGCTGCCGCGGCGTACCGGATTCGGCTCTTCCTTCCCGCTGTTGCGGCGTACCGGATTCGGTTCTTCCCTCCCGCTGCCGCGGCGCCGTCCCGTCCTCCGGTCTTCCCTCCCGCGAGGAGGCGCGGATCGGCAGGCGGGCGTCCTCGGCGGTCAGGCTTTCCCCCGACGCGAGCCGGACGGGCAGGCCAAAGCCCGTCGCGGTCTTGGTGAACGCAAGCGCCTGGGTCTTGCCTTTGGCAAACAGCGTTGCCGTGGGCGCGACAAAATTGTCCAGAAGGCCGGGGGAGGCTTCCCGGAGGTTCTCGGCGAATTCGCCGAAGCGGAGGATGGCGTTTTCGCCTTCCGGCTGCTCCAGCCAGATCTCGTGCGCTTCCGCCGAGCAAAGGCCCATGGCCGCGATCCCGGCGCAGAGGATTTGTGAGAGTGTCCTGGGTTTCATTTTGCTTCCTTTCAGAGGGTGAAAAACGGTTCAACGGAACGAAGAAACGTCAGCCGCGTGTGCAACTGCCGCCGCCACGAACCAGGCTCCCTTTCGCGCCCCAGGGTGGAAGGCGCATGAATGAGGTCCGGAGTGAAATTTGCGGCTGCGCCGCGAGAAAGGACGCCCTCTCCCGCCCCTGCCGGGGCACCCTCCCCCGCTTGGCGGGGGAGGGGAAGGCAGGCGGCGGCGCGGACGGGAAGACTGGTCTCTCGAAGAGAAGGCGGCAAACCGTTCGTGGGGCAAAAGATCACGCACAGCTTTCGGGATAAGGGGAAAGGTCAGCTCTTCGAGGAAGGTGGCGCGCAGCGCCGGAGGGAGGATTCGTCGAGAATCGCGCTTTCATCCAATTCAGGATCACTGAGATTCCTTGCTAATCAAGCAATCCTATGTCTATGGTTCCGTTTGAAAATAAAATCATGATTTACCAACGAGGATAAAGGCAGACCATGCCCATTGCGAGTGACCGAAAATCGGGCGCGCGCTTGGCGTTGATCGGCGTGCCTTATCTTTGGCTCGCCGTCTTCTTCCTGCTGCCCTTCCTGCTCGTGCTGCGCATCAGTTTCGCGCAGATGGACGGGGCGCTGATCACGCCGCTTCTGACGCTCTCGGACGCCGTGCTGACTTTCCGTGTGCATCTTTCGAGCTACGTCCAGCTCATCAGCGACGACCTGTATCTCGCCACCTACCTGGTATCGGTCAAGTACGCGCTGATCGCCGCCTCGATCTGCCTTGCCATCGGCTATCCCTTCGCCTACTTCATGGCGCGCAGCGAACGAAGCTGGCAGCCCGCGCTGCTGATGGGCGTCATGCTGCCGTTCTGGACGAGCTTCCTCTTGCGCGTATACGCCTGGAAAAGCCTGTTGGAGCCCAACGGCTGGGTCGGCGAGCCGATTCACGCGCTTGGCATCGATCGGGGACTGGCCTGGCTCGGCCTGATTCCGTCGGCGGAGCAGTTGATGTACAGCCCGTTCAGCCTCACCCTGGGCATGGTCTATACCTATCTGCCGTTCATGGTGCTGCCGCTCTTCGCCACGCTGTCCAGAATGGATCTGCGCCTCATCGAGGCGGCGCAGGATCTCGGCGCGACGCCCTGGCAGGCGTTCTGGCGGATCACCGTGCCGCTGTCGAAATCGGGCATCGTCGCCGGCTTCATGCTGGTCTTCATCCCCTGCGTCGGGGAGTACGTCATCCCCGAACTGCTCGGCGGGCCGGAAACCCTGATGATCGGCCGCGTGCTCTGGGACGAATTCTTCTCCAACAACGACTGGCCGATGGCCTCCACCGTCGCCGTGGTGATGATCCTGGTGATCATCGTGCCGATCGCCCTCTTCGGGCAAAACCAGGCGCACGCGCGGGAGACGGGATGAATCGCGGCGCGGGCGCCTCGGCCCAGGACTTCGGAATCAAGGATAGAGACCTGATGGCGGCCGACTGGTCTACTCGATCTGACCGAGTTGGCCTTATCATTCCAGGAACGGATTTCGCCAAGGCAAAGGAGGCCATATGAGCGCCACGGTCACAGTCAATATTCAGGAAGCCAAAACACAGCTTTCCCGCTTGGTCAAAGCGGCGACGCAGGGGAAGGAAGTGGTGATCGCCCATCGCGGTGTTCCGGTGGTCAGGCTGGAGCCCGTCGAACCCCTCGGGAAAAGGTCGCTGGGTTTCGTCAAGGGCGCGTTGCCGGAGACTTTTTTCGATCCCTTGCCCGAAGAGGAATTACGGGCATGGGCGTTATGAACGGCTATCTGCTGGATACCCATGTTCTGCTGTGGGCGGTGCAGGAAGATCGAAAACTCAGCGCCCCTGCCCGCGCCGTGATCGAACGGCTGGACAGCAAGCTCTTCGTTTCGGCCATCAGCGCCTTCGAGATCGGCAACAAATATCGCCTCGGCAAGTTGCCGGGATATTCCCTCATCGTCGAGAACTATCAGGAAATCGCGCAAAAGCTGGGAGCGGACGAGCTTCCTGTGCGCTCATCGCACGCCTGCTACGCCGCCAAAATCGACTGGGCGCACCGCGACCCGTTCGACCGTATTCTCGCCGCGCAAGCCGCGCTGGAAAGTCTAACGCTGATTTCGGGCGACGCGGCTTTTTCGGGCTTGCCGTGGGCGCCAGTGCTTTGGTGAGGCATGGAGTCCCGCGTTTCCCGGTCTAATTGCCGACTGCCGAGTAAAAGGTTTTTCTCCTCGTCGTGTTCCATGAAAATCCTCTGTTCAGAAATCCCAAATCATTCCATCCCCTTCAAATCCGGGGAGGCAACCGCCCAAGGCCGCGTTGCGCCGCAAGGACTGCGTTTCCCCCGGAAAGCTTTTCCCTCGGAGTTCGCCGAATGAAAGGCTATCGCGCTTCCAGGCTTCTGCCCCGGCTGTGGATGCTCTGCGTCTATGCCTTCCTGTACCTGCCCATCGCCTCGCTCGTCTTCTTCAGCTTCACCGAGTCGAGCCTGCCCAACGTGTGGAGCGGCTTCAGCCTGCGCTGGTACCGGGCGCTCATCGCCGACACCGATCTCAAGGAAGGGCTGTGGCTGTCGCTCAAGATCGCCACCCTGACCGCCACCGCGGCGGTCGTCCTGGGCAGTCTGGCGGCGGCGGCCCTGCATCGCTATCCCCGGTTCTTCGGACGCGCGCTGTTTTCCGGCATGGTGAGCGCGCCGCTGGTCATGCCGGACGTCATCGTCGGACTTTCGCTGCTGCTCATGCTGGTCTCCCTGCAGCGGCTCCTCGGCGTGCCGGAACGCGGCATGTTGACCATCTGGCTCGGTCATCTGCTGCTCGGCATGGCCTACGCCACCGTGGTGATCCACGCGCGCCTGAAGGATCTCGATCCGCAACTGGAAGAAGCCGCCCAGGATCTGGGCGCCAGGCCCCGGCAGGTGTTTTTCCTGATCACCCTGCCGATGATCGCCCAGTCGCTCGTGTCGGCCTGGCTGCTCACCTTCACCCTGTCGCTCGATGACGTGGTATTGTCGGCGTTCCTGTCCGGGCCGGGGTCGACCACCCTGCCGCTGGTGATTTTCTCGCGCGCCCGCCTGGGTCTGAACCCTTCGGTCAACGCCATCGCCACGGTGGTGGTGGTCATCGTGGCCGTCGGGGTGACCATCGCCAGCATCATGATCGCCCGGCAGGAACGCCGCCGCTCGAACGAAATGACGAGCGCCCGGCGGTGCCGCTGAACGGTGCCGATTGACGGGGCTCGGGAATCGCTGGGAGAATATCGACCGGCACAATGAAGGAAAAGGTCGTCTTGAAGGTCAAAATCGACGGGGACATGAGGTGGTTACGCTGAGCCAGGCGCTCGAGATCGTTGCCTTGACCGATCCCGGACTGGTGCGCGAACACAACGAGGACATGGTGTTCGCCAACCCGGCGCGCGGACTGGTGATCCTGGCCGACGGCATGGGTGGCTACAACGCCGGCGAGGTGGCCAGCAACATGGCCATCGCGTTTCTTTCCTCGGCCATGGAAACCTCCTTCTTCGACCCGGTGCGGAAGAAGTCCGGTTTCTCCGCGCGCCGGTCCGCCTGTGAATGCCTGGAGGAAAGCATCGAGCGGGCCAACCTGGCGATCTACAACGCCTCCCTCGACGAACCCCAGTATGCCGGCATGGGAACGACGCTGGTGATGTCCGTGTTCTTCAACAACCGGATCGCCGTGGCGCATATCGGCGATTCCCGCCTGTACCGTCTGCGCGACGAACGCTTCGGCGCGATGACCCACGATCATTCGCTGCTGCAGGAGCAGATAGACCGCGGCATGATCAGTCTTGAGGAGGCGCGCTTCGCGCAAAACAGGAATCTGGTGACGCGGGCGCTGGGCGTGGAGCCTCTGGTGGAAGCGGAGATTCACGAATACGATGTCTCGCCGGGAGACCTCTATCTGTTCTGTTCGGACGGTCTGAACGACATGCTGGCCGACGAGGAAATCCATACGACGCTGCGCGCGTCGGCCAGTCTGGAACTGGCCGCGGACCAGCTCATCCGGATGGCCAACGACAACGGCGGGCGTGACAACGTTTCGGTCATCCTGGTAAAGGTGCTCCGCGCCTTTTCCGGACGGCCGGGCGGCAAGGAATGACAGGAGGGAGGCGGGCAGTGGCAAGGCTGATATTGAGCATGGATGGTCTGGTCCTCAAGGAGATCGGACTGAACAGGGAACGCATGACGATCGGCAGGCGACCGTCCAACGACATTCAGATCGACAACCTGGCGATCAGCGGCGAGCACGCGGCGGTGGTGACGATCCTCAACGATTCCTTCCTGGAAGATCTCAACAGCACCAACGGCACCCTGGTCAACGGCCAGCCGATCAAGAAGCATTTCCTCAAGAACGGCGATGTCGTCGAACTGGGCAAGTACAAGCTCAAATACATCGCCGAGGCGGCCCAGCCGACCGACACGGCCATTTTCGACAAAATCACCACGGCGGCGCGTCCGGAAGAAACGCTGAAACCGGCGCCGGAAGCCGCGCCGAACGCCGTGGAAACTCCCGAGCCCGCCGCCGCGCCGATGGCGCTGGGCGCGATTCAGGTGCTGAACGGCGCCAATGCCGGACGCGAGCTCGATCTGACCAAGTCCATGACCACCCTGGGCAAGCCGGGGAGACAGGTCGCCGTGATCGCGCGGCGTCCGCAGGGCTACTTCATCACCCATATCGAGGGGGCGAGCTTCCCGACGGTGAATGGCCAGCCGCTCGACGTCCAGGCGCATCCGCTCAAGGATCACGACGTGATCGACATCGCCGGCATCAAGATGGAGTTCTTCCTGAAAAGCTGAAATTCGAGCCTCCCCGGTCCGGTTGTGACATAGTTCCTGGCAAGGAGGATGTCGCCCGGATAATCTTCCAAAAAAACGGGCGTGGGCGGGCGGATGAAAGTCAGAGTATTGGGATGCAGCGGCGGAATCGGCGGGCGGGAGCTGCGTACCACGTCGCTCCTGGTCGACGACGACATCCTGATCGACGCGGGTACGGGTCTTGCCGAAATTCCACTCGCCGAACTGGCCGCCATCGATCACGTATTCATCACTCATTCCCATTTCGATCACATCGTCGCGCTGCCCCTGATGATCGACTCGGTGGCCGACCTGCGGGATTCCCCGGTCACCGTGCACGCGACCGCGGCGACGATCGGGTCGATCCGCGAGCACATCTTCAACTGGGATATCTGGCCGGATTTTTCCGAAATCGCCTGCAAGTGCCGGGTCATGGTTTATGAGCCGATCCGCGTCGGACAGCGGGTTCGGCTGAACGGACGCGAGATCGCCGCCCTTCCCGCCGAGCATACGGCTTCCTCGATCGGCTATCGCCTCGATTCCGGCGAGGCCAGCCTGGTCTTCACAGGCGACACGACGGTCAACGATCCGTTCTGGCGGGAAGTAAACCGGATCGCCAACCTGCGCTACCTGATCGTCGAGACCGCGTTCTCGAATCGGGACGAGACGCTGGCTCTGAGTTCGAAGCACCTGTGTCCGCGCCTGCTGTTCGCGGAACTGGAAAAACTGAAGGTTTCCACCGAGGTATTCGTCTCCCATCTCAAGCCGGGACGGATCGACGTCATCGCCGAGGAAATCGACGGATCGGGCAGACGTTTCAACCCTCGCGTCCTGCGCAACGATCAGGTGTTCGAGTTCTGAAGGTATACGCGTCGGCACAGGATGTCGGCCTGGACGAATCCGCCACTCGCCGTATACTCTGCGTTTTGCCGTTTCCGCGTCCATGAACGACATTCACCCCGCCGGCGCGAATCCGGTTTTCAGGACACTCGGCGCCATCAGCTTCTCGCATTTCCTGAACGACACGATCCAGTCGCTGATCCTGGCCAGCTATCCGCTGTTCAAGGCTTCGTTCGACCTCTCCTTCACCCAGATCGGGCTGATCACGCTGGCCTTTCAGTTCACTTCGTCGTTATTGCAGCCGGTCGTCGGCTACTACACGGACCGGCGGCCCCAGCCGTTTTCGCTCTCCCTGGGCATGGGGGGCACACTGGCCGGGCTGCTGATTCTCTCGCTGGCGAACAGCTTTGCATGGGTTCTGCTGGCCGCCATGGCGATCGGTTCCGGGTCGGCGGTCTTTCATCCGGAGGCTTCGCGCGTCGCGCGCCTGGCCTCGGGCGGGCGCTTCGGGCTGGCCCAGTCGATCTTCCAGGTCGGCGGCAAGGTCGGCTCGGCGGCCGGGCCGCTGCTCGCCGCCTGGATCATCCTGCCTTACGGACAGCGCAGCATCGTCCTCTTTTCGCTGATCGCGCTGCTCGCCATGATCGTGCTCATCGGCGTCGGCCGCTGGTACCGCCAGCGCCTGAAGCAGCCGGCGAAGAAGGCCGCGCGGGCCAATCAGCCGCTGCCCCGCGCCAGAGTCGCGCGCGCGGTGGCCGTGCTGCTGGCGCTGATGTTCTCGAAGGACTTCTATCTGGCCAGCATCAACAGCTACCTCATCTTCTTCCTGATGCGCCAGTACGGTTTCGAGACGCGGACGGCGCAATACCACCTTTTCTACTTTCTGGCCGCGGTCGCCGTGGGCGTCCTGTTCGGCGGACCGCTCGGCGATCGCATCGGGAGAAAAAGAGTCATCTGGTTTTCCATCCTGGGCACCGCTCCGTTTTCCCTGGCGCTGCCTTACGCCGGCCCCGGCCTGTCGGTCGCGCTGACCATGCTCATCGGCTTCATCCTGGCCTCCGCGACGCCGTCCATCCTGGTTTTCGCTCAGGAACTCCTGCCCGGACGGATCGGGGCCATCTCCGGTCTGTTCTACGGCCTGAGTTTCGGTCTCGCCGGCATCGGCGCGGCGGTGCTCGGGCTGGCGGCCGACGCCTGGGGCATCGTCACGGTATACCGCCTGTGTTCGCTGCTGCCGCTGATCGGACTGCTCGCCGTCCTCCTGCCGGACATCCGCTCGGGCAAATGACCGGGGTCATTTCCCGCATCCCCCGCTGCGCCGCCGGCCCGGTCGTCGCGTGATAAAATCCTGTCCTTTCAAAGCCTTTGCGCCCATCCAGACCAGAATGATATCCGGCTTACTCAAGAAGATTTTTGGCAGCCGCAACGACCGGCTGATCAAGCAGTATGCGGCGGTCGTGCGCAGGATCAATGCGCTGGAGCCGGGCGTCGGCGCGCTTTCCGACGACGAACTGCGCGGCAGGACCGCCGAATTCAAGACGCGGCTCGCCAACGGGGAGGCGCTCGACGCGCTGCTGCCCGAGGCGTTCGCCGTGGTGCGGGAAGCGGGCAGGCGCACGCTCGGAATGCGTCATTTCGACGTGCAGTTGATCGGCGGCATGGTGCTGCACGACGGCAAGATCGCCGAAATGCGCACCGGCGAGGGCAAGACGCTGGCCGCCACGCTGCCGGCCTATCTCAACGCGCTGACCGGCAAGGGCGTGCATATCGTCACCGTCAACGACTATCTGGCCAACCGCGACGCCGAATGGATGGGACGCCTGTACCGCTTCCTGGGCATGACGGTCGGCGTCGTCGTGGCGCAGCAGCCGAACGACGAGAAGCAGGCCGCCTATGCCACCGATATTGCCTACGGCACGAACAACGAGTTCGGTTTCGACTACCTGCGCGACAACATGGAACACCGGCGCGAGGACCGCCGCCAGCGTGGCCAGCACTACGCGATCGTCGATGAGGTCGACTCGATCCTGATCGACGAGGCGCGCACGCCGCTGATCATCTCCGGCCAGGCCGAGGACCGCACCGACCTGTATCTGCGCATGGACGAGGTCGCGCCGCTGCTCGTTCGTTGCCAGGAAGAGAACGGTCCCGGCGACTACTGGGTCGACGAGAAGGCGCACCAGGTGCTGCTCAGCGAGGAGGGCCACGAGCACGCCGAGCAAATCCTCGCGCGCGTCGGCCTGCTGCCCAGGGGCACGAGTCTCTACGACGCGTCCAACATCGTGCTGATCCACCATCTGTACGCGGCCCTGCGCGCGCACACCCTGTTCCTCAAGGATCAGCAGTACGTCGTGCACAACGGCGAGATCGTCATCGTCGACGAATTCACCGGCCGCATGATGCCCGGCCGCCGCTGGTCGGACGGCTTGCACCAGGCCGTCGAGGCCAAGGAGCGCGTGGCCATCCAGAACGAAAACCAGACGCTCGCCTCGATCACCTTCCAGAACTATTTCCGCATGTACGGCAAGCTGGCCGGCATGACCGGCACCGCCGACACCGAAGCCTACGAATTCCAGCAGATCTACGGCCTGGAGACGGTGGTCATCCCGACCAATCTGCCGATGATCCGCGAAGACCTGGACGACCAGATCTTCCGCACCGCCGACGAAAAATTCCAGGCGATCATCGCCGATATCCGCGCCTGCCGTGGCAAAGGCCAGCCGGTGCTGGTCGGCACCACCTCGATCGAGAATTCCGAACTTCTGTCCAACCTGCTCGACCGCGAGAAGCTGCCGCACCAGGTGCTGAACGCCAAGCAGCATGCCAGGGAAGCCGAGATCATCATGCAGGCCGGACGGCCCGGCGTGATCACCATCGCCACCAACATGGCCGGCCGGGGCACCGACATCGTCCTGGGCGGCAGCATCGACCGGCAGGTGACGGCGATCCGCGACGACGAATCGCTCGATCCGGAGACCAGGGACGCGCGCATCGCCACCCTGCGCGCCGAATGGCAGAAGCTGCACGAACAGGTCGTCGCCGCGGGCGGCCTGCACATCGTCGGTTCCGAGCGCCACGAGTCGCGGCGCATCGACAACCAGTTGCGCGGTCGTTCGGGCCGCCAGGGCGATCCCGGTTCCTCGCGCTTTTTTCTCGCGCTCGACGATCCGCTGCTGCGCATCTTCGCCGGCGACCGCCTGAAAGCGATCATGGACCGCCTGAAGATGCCGGAGGGCGAAGCCATCGAGCACCCGATGGTCTCGCGCTCGCTCGAATCGGCGCAGCGCAAGGTCGAGGGCCGCAACTTCGACATCCGCAAGCAGTTGCTCGAATACGACGACGTGGCCAACGACCAGCGCAAGGTGATCTACGCGCAGCGCAGCGAGTTGCTGGAGACCGAGGACATCAGCGAGACCATCACCGCCATGCGCCACGGCGTGCTCACCGACATCTTCCGCCGCCACGTGCCGGCGGACAGCGTCGAGGAACAGTGGGATCTGCCGGCGCTGGAAAAGGAACTCTCCTCCCAGCTGTTGCTGACCGTTCCCGCCGCCGGCTGGGTGCAGAACGAGCCGACGATCAACGACGGCGACATTCTCCGGCGCATCGTCGAGCAGGCCGACGCGGCCTACCAGGCCAAGGTCGAGCTGGTCGGCGCCGAGACTTTCCATGCCTTCGAGCGCAACGTGATGCTGCAAAGCCTCGACACTCATTGGCGCGAGCACCTGGCGGCGCTCGACCACCTGCGCCAGGGCATCCATCTGCGCGGCTACGCCCAGAAGAATCCCAAGCAGGAATACAAGCGCGAGGCCTTCGAACTGTTCCAGAGACTGCTCGACCTCGTGCGCGACGACGTGACCCGCCTGCTGGTGACGGTACAGGTGCGCACCGAAACCGCCCAGGAAACCGTGCCGGCCGCCGCCGTGCAGAACGTCCAGTATCACCATGCCGACTACGAGGAAGCGCTGGCCGCGGCGGCGGAAAGCTTGCCGCCGATGCCGCCGCTGCGCGCCGGCCGGAAGATCGGCCGCAACGACCCCTGTCCCTGCGGTTCCGGCAAGAAATACAAGCAGTGTCATGGAAGGCTGGTGTGAAATTTCTCTCATCCTTG
>JAITIQ010000255.1 GCA_031279425.1 Accumulibacter sp. | reverse complement strand
CTAGGGGAGACTGCGCTCATCCTCCGGCAATCTGCCGGTTTATTGTGCAACTCCAGGCTCGCCCTTGTGCCATTTGCACCACCCTCCCAAAGTCATGCGTATGCATTAAAACCAGCGGCCAGGTAAGGATAGGGTGAAATATCCGGGCTAGGTTCTTCCGTAGGCAGACGCATGAAGAGACGTTCCCGTTGATCGGTGTGGTAAAGGTAATACGCCTGCATCGCGAGACAACGGGCGTCGATGGCGTCCGTCTTGGACAGATAAGCTGCCGCTTCGCCGAATCGGCGCGCCTGCGGGGGGTGGATGACCATGACGGACAATCCCGCGGCACACAGTGCAATCGCCGCGTCGTGTTCGATTCGGCCTGTCGCTTCCATCACGATGGCGCCTAGGTGGGAGATGCCTTCTCCGGCGCAACCGAAAACTGACTGTCTTCTGTCCTCCGTTCTCTGACCCCCAGCTTGTTCCGATCCGGCAATTGGGATAGACTCCGCTCCCCGCGCCATAATTATCAAAAAGAAGCCGGGGGATGATTCGGCGCCTTTATTCCAAAAAGGGAAAACCACGATGGCCACAGGAAAACTACCCACCCTTTACGTGACCGGGGGTTCGGGAAACAGCATCAAACCCATGCTCGTCAAGCATCAGTTGAAACTGGAACTGGACGTGCGCTTCGTCGATGTGCTGGGCGGGGAAACGCGGCGTGAGCCTTTCATCGGCATCAATCCGCTGGGCGTCGTTCCCTATCTGGCGCTGCCCGACGGCACGGGGCTCGGCGAATCCAACGCCGTGGCCTGGTATCTGGCGGAAGGTTCGTCCCTGATGCCCAGGGAAGCGCTGCATCGCGCCCAGGCCGTGCAATGGATGATCTTCGAGCAGACCCGGCTGGAACCCAATATCTCGCCGGCCCGCTTTTTCTCCTTCGTCCTGCCCGACCAGCAGGCCGCGCACGAGAAGGATTTTCCCGTCTGGCGGAAAAACGGAAACCAGGCCCTGAGCCACCTGAACGCCCATCTCGCCAAGCACGATTTCGTGACCGACGCGGGCTACAGCGTGGCCGACATCGGTGTCTTCGGCTATACCCACATGGCGGGGCAGGGGGGATTCGACCTGTCGCTTTATCCGGCGGTCACGGCCTGGATCGAACGCGTCAAGGGAACGCCGGGCTACGCCTCGGTGGAGGAACTGCTTCCCGTATGATGCGCTGACAGCAAATGAGGCATTTTCACCTTGACGCCGGCGCGTATTCGATTTTTTCCCGTCTGCGCACCGCCGTCTGGATTTTCGACATCGACAAGGGGCACGTCGTGTGGGGGAACGAGGCTTCCCTGGAGATCTGGGCGGCGGACAGTCTCGAAGAACTGGTGTCGCGCGACATGGGACGCGACATGTCCCAGTCGGTCGCGCAGCGTCTGGCCCAGTACCGGGAAGATTTCATTACCTCGGATGCCGTTTTTTCGGAAAACTGGAGCCTTTATCCCAAGGGGAAGCCGCTCACCCTGCGCGTGATTCATTCCGGCGTCGTTCTCGAGGACGGCCGCATGGCGATGCTCTGCGAGGGGATGGAAAAGCAGTCCGTCGATAACGAAACGCTGCGCAGCGCCGAAGCCCTTCTGCATACGAAGGTGATGATCACGCTGTTCGCGGACGATGGGCACGCGCTGTATCGGAACCCCGCCGCCCGCGCGGTCGTGAGTGACATCGGCGAAACATTCCCCCAGCATTTCGTCGACTCCGGCGTCTATGAAATGCTGGCCAGTGAGCTCAAGCAGAGCGGCGCGAGCCGGGTCGTCGCCGCCGTCAACACCAAGGCCGAAATATGCTGGCATGAAGTGGCGGCCCGTTTCTGCTATGACGCTGTCACTGGCAATCCGGCGACCCTGGTCAGCGAGGTGGATGTCACGGAGTTGAAGCGGACCCAGGAACGCGCCCTGCATCTGACCACCCATGACGTGGTGACGGAGCTCTATAACCGCAAGTACGTGATGGAGAATTTCCCCCGTTTCCTGGATCTGGTCAGAGAAGAGAAATTCGAGGGAGCACTGCTGCTCATCGACATCGACTATTTCAAATACGTCAATGAATCCGTCGGGCACGAAAAGGGCGAGCGCGTGCTGGTCGAGGTGGCAAACCGCCTCCGCTCCTGCATGATCGACAGCCAGGACCAGTTGGCGCGGCTCGGCGGCGACGAGTTCCTGGTGCAGACGATGGACAAGGACATCGACTCGCGCGTCAGGAAACTGCTGAAGAACGTCCAGGAAAAGTTTTCCCGCCCTTTCCACGTCGCCAACCGTTCGATTCCCATTACGCTCTCCACCGGGGTCGTATTCTTTCCGAAGGACGGATTGGACGCCACGACGCTGATGAAGCGCGCCGACCTGTCGGTGTATCACGCCAAGAACCATGGCCGCAATCGCGTCTCCTACTACGATCCGAGCTTCGAGATGGCCGGCCGCGCCGACATCTTTCATGACGGCGCGCTCCATGCCGCCCTGGAAAACAGGGAATTCACCATCCATCTCCAGCCCAGGGTGCATGTGCATAGTGGAAGAATCGTCGGCGCCGAGGCGCTGGCGCGCTGGAACAGTCCCCGTTACGGCATGGTCTCACCAGATGTCTTCATCTCGGCCTGCGAGGAATTCGGCCTGATTCTGGAATTGGGCGCGCAAATGTTCGAACTGGCCGCCATCGAACAGAAAAAATACCTCCGCCAAGGAAGGCCCCTGACGATTTCCGTAAACATCTCGCCCTATCAGCTCAAGGACCCGGGACTGGTGCAGACGATCGAAAAGATCATGAACGAGACCGGGTGCTCGCCGAATCATCTGGAATTCGAGATCACCGAATCCGCGATGCCGGAAGACAACGAGACGGTCACCCAGGCCATCAACGCCATACAGCGCATGGGATTCCGGTTCTTCATCGACGATTTCGGCACCGGCTATTCGAACCTTTCGCACATTCAGAAGTATCCGTTTTCAGGACTGAAGATCGACCGGTCCTTCGTCAACGTGGAAGCCGAACAGCGCAAGCTGGCCGAAATGATCGTCATGATGGCTCAAGCCATGAGCTACAACACGGTGGCGGAAGGGATAGAAACGGAAGAGCAGCTGGAGTGGCTTCGCCAGCGCGAGGTCGACGAGTATCAGGGATTCTTTTTCAGCAAACCCCTGGATCGGGAAAAGTTTGCCGTCCTGCTGAGAAACGAGGACGCGGAATTGAATCGCCAGAAGCTTTGGCAGGCATCGTGAGCATGAAGGAAACCAGACGGATCGAAGTACGGGGAAAGCCGCTGGGCGGAGGGACGCTGCCGGCGATCATCATGCCGCTGATGGGTCGGACCCGGAAAGAAGCGCTTGACGAGGTCGCGGCCATCGTCGCCAAAAAACCCGATCTGCTCGAATGGCGGATCGACTTTTTCCAGGCGATCGGCGACATCCCGACGGTGATCGACACGGCCCGGGCCATCCGCCGCGCGGCGGGCGGCATCCCGGTGCTGCTCACCAGGCGCCACGTGGCCGAGGGCGGCCAGCCGTTGACGATCGATGAAACGGCGGTGGTAGCGATGTATCGGGCCATCTGTGAAGCGGGATGCGTCGAGCTGATCGACTACGAATTGTCCAACCGGCCGGAGGATATCGAGACCCTGCGCGCCGTGTCGAAAGCCAGCGGCATTGGCATGATCATGTCGTATCACGATTTCCACATGACGCCGGATGCCGCCGCGCTCGACGCCAGGTTCGTCGCGGCCGGAAAGCTGGGCGCCGACGTCGCCAAGGTGGCGGTCATGCCGGCCGACGAACGCGACGTGCTGGAGCTCCTGGCAGCGACGAGCCGCGCGCGCGAAGCGGTGGACGTCCCGCTGATCGCCATGTCGATGGGGCGCATGGGATCGCTGTCGCGTATCATGGGCTGGGTTTACGGGTCTGCGGCGACGTTTGCCGCGGGCCGGAGCAGCTCGGCGCCGGGACAGATGGACATCGAGGATCTGCGCGCAGCGCTGGCCATCGTTCGCCAGACGATCATGGGGCCGCCGGCTCAGATTTGACAGAACATCGCCGCTTCCGGCGCCGGGACGTTTCTGAGCGACCAGGGTTTCATGACTCGGTCGATGTCCCGGGTGATCCGCGGGTCGATCTTCCCCTCGCCAGCCATTTGGTACATGATCTCCATGGCTTCCTCGTGCGAGCGCCGCGCATGATAGGGACGCGCTTCGCTGACGGCCTGGTAGATGTCCATGCATCCGAGCAGGCGCGAGTTGAAGTCGAGGTCGGCGGCGCACAGGCCGAAAGGGTAGCCGGAGCCGTCGAGTTTTTCATGATGGTTCGATGCCCAGCGGCAGATGTCGTCGAAACCGGGCACGCCGTGCAGCCAGTGGTAGGTGTGCAGGACATGCTCGCGGATGATGTCGAATTCGTCCGGGTCGAGTCTGCCGGGCTTTTCCAGGATGCTCGTCGGCGTACGGATCTTGCCGAGGTCGTGCAGGCCGGCGGCGAGGTACGTCAGGCCCTTGTGTACATCGTCATGGCCGTAATGATCGCACATCAGATAGGTGCGGTAGGCGATCTGGTTCGTGTGCTGCTCCGTGAAAATACTCTTGTAATCGATGATGCGGGCCACG
>JAITIQ010000166.1 GCA_031279425.1 Accumulibacter sp. | reverse complement strand
CCGTCCCCGGCGAGAAACAGCGGCGGGTATTGGTACTCCTCGATTTCGATGCTTGCCGCGCGCTCGCCGCGCAGCTCGACCACGACCATGCGCTGGCCCATGCGGTCGAGCATGCGCGCCAGCATGATGCCGCTCTGTCCGTATCCCACGATCAGGACGAAAGCTTCCTCGATCGCCGCGACGCGCCGGGCGAAACGGCGACGCGACAACGCATCGCGCAGCGTCTGATCCTGCGACAGATGGAAGACGGCGCCCAGCGTGTAGGCCCAGGCCACGACGCACAGGTAAATGCAGGCGATGGTCCAAGCCCGCTGCGCGTCGGTGAAGGCGTTCGGCAATTCGCCGAAGCCGATGGTCGTCGCCGTGTAGCTGATGAAATACAGGGCGTGGAAGACGCCCAGGCGCGTGCTGTTGCCCTCCGCGTCGAGGCCGGGGATCAGCACCAGGCCCCCTACGGAAACGGCATAGGCGGCGATGAGCGCGATCAGGGGCCGGCGTAGCCGGCGCAGGATGACGAACAGAGCGTCGTTCAAGCGCCGTCCCTCTCAACGAGTCTGGCGCAGGGTCTCGCCGATCAGCAGAATCACCGATATCAGGTTGGCCAGGAGCGCGCCGCCGGAAAGCGAGACGATGGTCGCCATCGTCCCGCCGTTCATGGCCAGCTGACTGATGTTTACGTGCCACATCCAGACGACGGAAGCCGCCAGCAACTGCAGCAGGGCCACGATGCTGGTCGCCAGGTGCGTGGCGCCGATGTGCGTGCGGTCACCGAATTTCAGCACCAGGGCGATCAGGTTGACCACCACCGCCGCGAACAGATGCCCCGCGTCGTGCTCGGAAACCTCGCTCAGCGCGCCGATGAAGAAGCCGAAATTCATCGTGCAGGCGAAGATCACGAAAAAACCGAAAATGACCTTTTCCAGATTCATGTCCGTCCGTTCTCCAGCCGGGATTTCCGACGCATGATACGCCGGTTCCGGTCTGCCGGTGATCTTCGCGCCTCCGGCGTGGTCGCGGCGGAGCCATGGCGTTAGACTACCGCTGCCCCCTGTGTCAGAGCCTTCTGTATATACGATTCAAGCATGACCGCGGAATCGGGAGAAAAAGCGTATCCGTTCGGGGAAGCCGGAGCGGCGTGAATTCCGATCACCAAGGCTCGGGCAGCGCCACCCCGTACTTCGCGGCTGCGGAGGCCAGCGCCTCCCGGACCTTGGGCGCCACCTCGATCCCCAGGCGTTCGGCTTCGCGCATGCGGCGCTGCGCCAATTCGCCCGGCAGGCGCACCGGGTTCGCGGGATCGATCGGAGCGTTGGCGTGGCAGCGGCCGGCCAGGAAATCCATCTGACGCAGGAAGGCGTCTCGTCCGGCGAAGGCGTCCGGATCAACGAGTTGCAGAAAAACGCTGGCGCCCCAGCGCTTTTCGCTGTCCAGGCGGCCGAATCCGCCGAGTCCCATGGTCAGCATCTCGATTGCCAGCGACAGACCGAAGCCCTTGTGTCCGTATTCGCGTCCGCCGAGCGGCAGCAGCGTGCCGCCGGCGTCGATGACGCGCGGGTCGCCGGTCGGGCGGCCCTCGGCATCCATCAGCCAGGGATGCGCGAAAGACTCGCCGGCCGCGATTTTCTGCCGCAGCATGCTGACAGTGGTGATCGAGGTACTGACGTCGATCCACACCGGCGCCTCCGTGCCCGGGTAGCCGATGGCGATCGGATTCGGCGTGAACATCGGCTCCTTGCCGCCGTAGGGGGCGATATAGCCGAAGGCCGGGTCGGAAGAAGCGAGGATCATGACCAGCCCGCGATCGGTGGCCTGCCGGAGCAGCGTCATCAGGCAGGCGATGTGATGGCTGCGGCGGATCACGGCGCTGACCACGCCGTGCCGCGCGATGCGCCCGGCCGCCTGCTCGAAGGCTTTCGACACCAGCCAGGGGCCGGGCAGGTAGTTGCCGTCCCAGACGAAGGTCGCGCCCGAATCGCGCACCGTCGCGGGCTCGCCGCGCCTTGCCATCGAGCCTTTCTCGATCTCGTCGAGATAGAGCGGGCACAGCGCCATGCCGTGCGTGCGCTGGCCGACCATGTCGCCGGCCACCAGCACGTCGGCGACGATCCGCGCCCGGTCGCCGGCCAGTCCGGCCGCCTCGAAAAGCGCCTCGGCCAGCCGTTTGAGTGATTCCACCGAATAGTGCCGCGTTGTCATGTCAATCTCCGAAAGGTGCGGGAACATCAATTATCCTGAAAACCTCTTGTCGTATCAGAGGACTGAAGACGGAAGACAGTAATTCTTGCGGGCGCGAAGCGCCCGGTAACTGACTGTCCTCCGTCTTCTGTCCCCTGTCCCCTGTCCCCCCGAAATCCTCACCACGACAGATACAGGGTCAGCGGCACGAAAAAGATCGACACGAAGTTGCCTGCCACGACGATCGCCGAAACCAGCCCGGGTTCCTGTCGGTAGCGTTGCGCAAGAATGTAGTTGAACACCGCCGGGGGGAGCGCGGCGTGAAGCATCAGGATACCTTGCGAGGTCGGCGACAGGGGCAGAAAATACGCCAGCGGCCAGGCCACGGCAAGCCGGGCGACCGGGCACAGCAGGGCGCCGACGAAGCCGGCGCCCCAGCGTTCCACCTTGAAGGCGGCAAAGCCAACGCCGAGAGAGAACAGCCCGAGCGGGATGGCGGCATCGCCGAGCAGGCGGGTGGAAGAAGCCAACCATCCAGGCAGGGTGAATCCCGTCAGGCTGGAAACGATGCCGCCCGCCAGTGCCCACAGCATCGGTTCGCGCAGGATGCCCCTCGCGCTCTCATGGGGCGCGCAGATGCGGATGCCCAAGGTGAATTGCGACAGGTTGCTGGTCAGGAACAGCGCCACGGCGGCCGACAGCGTGTCCTGTCCGAATGCCAGCAGCGTGAGCGGCAGCCCCATGTTGCCAGCATTGCAGAACATCGCCGGCGGCACGAAGGCGCGCGGATCGCAGCCGAGCATCCGGGAGACGCCCCAGGCGATCAGGCCGGCGCCGAACATGACCAGCAGGCCGCCGGCGATCAACGGCAGAAATTCCCGGATGTCGAAGTCTTTCGACGCCATCGCCGTGTAGATCAGCAGCGGAAACAGAAGATCGGTGCTCAGCAGGTTGATCCAGGTCATGTCCGGCCGGCGCA
Source organism: Accumulibacter sp. (assembly GCA_031279425.1). Taxonomy (GTDB): domain Bacteria; phylum Pseudomonadota; class Gammaproteobacteria; order Burkholderiales; family Rhodocyclaceae; genus Propionivibrio. The sequence goes on along the minus strand of JAITIQ010000166.1, from coordinate 11,204 downwards.
GGCGCCCATAGACATACCCGATGGAAGAGATGATCAGTACCGGAGCAATGACGTCGATGATGCGCAGTGCATAATCCATGTGTTGGAAACCTTGACTGAAACGGCTTTCAACGCGGAAAACGCTCAAGATGCAAAGGCGCCAGGAGAAATCCGGTATTCATTTGGACTACCGCTTCAGGTTCCTTGCTTTTTCTTTCCGTGCATTGGGCGTATCCGATTTTCTGTCTGAATGCCGGACTGCTCGACAGTATAACTTGTCGGCAGAATGCCGGCACTCCCCGGCTTCGGCAAGAGCGAGAGAAACCCGGATCATGCGCGAACGTTCCGCACCGGGGCTGCGTTACCGGGACAATTTGCGGCGGCCTCTTGCCGTCTTCATGAACCCGTCAGTTCGCTACTTCGCCGCGTTCGCCGCGTCGAGCCCGTTCGGTGTTCCACGTGAAACACGCTGCTTCGGATGAGCCATCGGGATCTTGAGCGTGCTGGAAGGCGGTGCATCTTCTATGGCCGCGTGCAGAACGTCGATCACCTGCGGGCGTGGGAAGGTCACTCGCCACGCCAGCGCGACTTGGCGCATCGGCTGCGGTGCGGAAAAATGGCGTATCTGAAGCAGACCGGGATCCCTGGGCCAGGAGTCGGCTGCCGATATGGGGACGACCGAGATGCCCGCGCCGCTGGCTACCATGTGCCGGATCGTTTCCAGGGAACTTCCTTCGAGCGCGCCTTCAATCCCTCCGGGTTCGGATAGTTTCGGGCAGGCTTCGATGACCTGGTCGCGGAAGCAATTCCCCTTTCCCAGCAGCAGCAGGTTCTCGGCGGCGACCTGCTCACTCGATATCGTCTCGCACGACGTCAACGGATGACCGCTGGGCAGAGCCACGCAGAAGGGTTCGGCGTACACCGGACGAACCACGATTCCCGTCTCCTCAAACGGAAGCGCGATGATGATCACGTCCAATTCGCCGCGCCGCAGCTGCTCGCTCAGAGTGACCGTGAAATTTTCGCTGATGAACAGCGGCATCCGGGGTGCGTGAATGTGCAGGGCGGGGATGAGCCGCGGCAGGAGATAGGGGGCGATCGTGTAAATGACTCCCAGACGCAAGGGTCCGATCAGCGGATCCTTGCCCTGCCCGGCGATGTCCTTGAGACGTTCCGCCTCCAGCAGCACCCGCTCCGCCTGCTCGGCGATTTCTTTTCCGATCGGAGTCAAATGAACATCCGCCGGCGAACGCTCGAACAAGACGACGCCGAGACGCGACTCGACTTTCTTCAGGGCGACCGAAAGCGTCGGCTGGCTGACGTGACACTTGTTCGCCGCGTGCCCGAAATGACGTTCGCGCGCCAAGGCCACGATGTAGCGCAGTTCGGTCAATGTCATGAGGCGGACGGACGCCGGTGCATCGCTCGTTCAGATGTCAATGTTGCGCGCCGCCAGCGCATTGGCCTCGATGAAATTGCGTCGCGGCTCGACGACTTCGCCCATCAGGGTAGTGAAAATCTCGTCGGCGCTGATCGCGTCCTCGACCTGCACCCTGAGCAGGCGGCGGACCTTGGGGTCCATGGTCGTCTCCCAGAGTTGCTCGGGGTTCATTTCTCCAAGTCCTTTGTAACGCTGTTTCGAAATGCCCTTCTCGACCTCATTTTGCAGCCAGCGCATCGCCTCGCCGAATCCTGCGACGGACTGCTTCCTTTCCCCGCGGCTGATGCAGGCGCCCGGTCCGAATAGATTCGACAACAGGACCGCCGTCTTGCGCAGTTGCGCGTAATCACCGCTGTCGACGAAATTCTCGTCGATTGCGCCCAGCTTGAGGTTGCCGTGCAGCAATTTTTCCAGCCGCAACTGCCAACTTTCGTCCGCTTCGTCAAAACAGGCGACGACGCTGACCTCACTCTTGGCGCCGACAGCGCTCATGATCGCATCGGCGCAATACTCGGCGGCGTTCCGATTGGAAAGGTCGATCTCGATGTTGGCGTCCATCAGAGCGTGCAGGACTTCAGGGTCGATGGTATGGGACTGCCGATGAATGACCGCCTCGGCCAGCAAGTACTCGCGCGCCAGCTCTTCCAACGCGCTCCCGGAAATTTCGTCCGCGCCATGGCGCGGGACCAGCGCCGCGCCCTCAAGCGCCAGGTTCAGCAGATACTGGTTGAGGGCCGGATCGTCCTTGAGGTAACACTCCGTTTTCCCATGCTTGATCTTGTATAACGGCGGCTGCGCGATGTAGATATGCCCCTTTTCGACCAGTTCCGGCATCTGCCGGTAAAAGAAGGTCAGGAGCAGGGTGCGGATGTGCGCGCCGTCTACGTCGGCGTCCGTCATCAGAATAATGCGGTGATAGCGCAGCTTTTCTGGCTTGTATTCGTCCTTGCCGATGCCCGTGCCGAGCGCCGTGATCAGGGTCGCGATTTCCTGCGACGAGATCAGTTTGTCGAAGCGCGCCTTCTCGACGTTGAGTATCTTTCCCTTGAGCGGCAGGATCGCTTGAAACTTCCGGTCGCGTCCCTGCTTGGCCGAACCGCCCGCGGAATCGCCTTCGACCAGATAGAGCTCGCACAGGGCCGGATCCCTTTCCTGGCAGTCCGCCAGCTTGCCGGGCAGACCGATACCGTCGAGCAGACCCTTGCGCCGAGTCATTTCACGGGCCTTCCTGGCCGCGTCCCTGGCCCTGGCGGCCTCCACGATCTTGCCCGTGATCACCCGCGCGTCCTGCGGATGCTCCGCGAGAAACTCGGCCAGCTTTGCCGCCACCACTTCCTCGACAGCCGGACGCGCTTCCGAGGAAACGAGTTTCATTTTGGTCTGCGACGCGAACTTCGGATCCGGCATTTTTATCGACAATACGCAAGCCAAGCCTTCACGCATATCATCGCCCGTGATGTCCACCTTGGCCTTCTTGGCGATCTCGTTTTCCTCGATATATTTGTTGACGATTCGCGTCATCGCCGCGCGCAAACCCGTCAGATGCGTGCCGCCGTCCGGTTGGGGGATATTGTTGGTGAAACACAACACCTGTTCGACATAGGAATCGTTCCACTGCATGGCTACCTCGACACCGACGATTCCGTTGAGCACCACGGATTCCCCCGTGGCAAAGAAAACGTTCGAATGCAATACCGTTTTCGAGCGATTGATGTATTCGGTAAAGCCCTTTACCCCGCCCAGGAAGGCAAAATTCTCTTCCTTTCCGCTACGTTGATCGATCAGGCGAATCTTCACGCCGTTGTTGAGAAAAGACAGTTCGCGCAAGCGCTTGGCTATGATTTCGTAATGAAATTCGATCTGCCCGAAAATCTCTTCGTCGGCCATGAAGTGCGCCTCCGTTCCCCTCTTTTCGGTACTTCCGATCACTCTGAGAGGGGAAACCTCCACGCCGTCCTGAATTTCGGTCAAGCGATCGACGACGCTGCCGCGCTTGAACTCGAGCTGATACTTTTTCCCGTCGCGACGGATCGTCAGGCGCAACCACCTGGAAAGCGCGTTGACGCAGGAAACACCGACGCCGTGCAGCCCGCCCGACACCTTGTAGGAATTCTGATTGAATTTTCCTCCGGCGTGCAGTTCGCACATGACGATTTCCGCCGCTGAGCGCCTGGGCTCGTGTTTGTCGTCGAATTTGATGCCTGTCGGGATGCCCCGGCCATTGTCGCTGACCGAAATCGAATTGTCGGCATGAATCGTGACGACGATATCGTTGCAAAAACCGGCCAGAGCCTCATCGATCGCGTTATCGACGACCTCGAACACCATATGGTGCAGGCCGGTTCCATCGGATGTGTCGCCGATGTACATTCCCGGACGTTTACGGACCGCTTCCAGGCCTTCGAGTTGCTGAATACTCGATTCATCATAAGCCGACTGACCTTCCTTTTCCGTCATTCCAACTCCAATTCGTGTTCCACGTGAAACAAGCGCCGACTAGATTCTCATCGGCATGACAACGTACTTGAAATGCTCGTTGCCCGGCAAGGTCAACAAAGCGCTTGAACCCGCGTCGTTGAAACCCCACTCGACGAGCTCCGACGAAGCATTGTTGAACATATCGAGCAAATACCCAACGTTGAATCCCACATCGATCGCCTCGCCCGAATAATCGATCTCGATTTCTTCCTGCGCTTCCTCCTGCTCCTGATTCGCCGCCACGATCTTCAGGCTGCCAGGAGTCAGGATCAAACGCACGCCGCGGAATTTCTCACTGGTCAGGATCGCCACCCGATTCAGGGATTGCAGCAAGGCGACCCGATTCAGTGCAACCAGATTCCTGAGACTCGCCGGAACGACACGCTCATAATCCGGGAATTTTCCGTCGATCAACTTGGACAGCAGGACGATATTGCCAAACTGGAAGCGAATCTGATTCGCCATCATGTCAATCTGCACCGGGTCCTCGCTGTCCGCCAGCAGGCGGTTCAGTTCAAGCACGGTCTTGCGCGGCAAGATCAGTTCCTGCCGGGTCGAAAGATCTTGCTCGTTCAGCGTCAGGCTGGCGTACGCCAGGCGATGCCCGTCCGTAGCCACCGCCCGCAACTCGCCCCCTTCCAGCAACAGCAGAAGCCCGTTCAAATAATAACGAACATCCTGGGTGGCCATGGAGAACTGGGTCTGCCCCAGCAGATGGCGAAACTGCTTTTGACTCAGTTCGATCCTTCGCGGCTCGGTTTCCGCCACGGCCATGCGCGGAAAATCCTCCGCAGGCAGGGTCAACAGATTGAAACGGCTCTTGCTGGCCTTGATCTGCAGTCTTTTGTCCTCGATACTGAGTGTCACCTCCGAACTCTCCGGCAACGAACGCAGAATATCCAGCAACTTCCTGGCGCTGACCGTCACGGCGCCATCGACGTCTCCGCCACCGACCTCCGCCGAAGTCGTCACCTGGATTTCGATGTCGGTTGCCAGGAAGGTCAGCTTGTCGCCCCTTTTCTCCAGAAGCACATTGGACAGGATTGGCAGGGTATGCCGTTTCTCCACGATACCCGAAACCGATTGAAGGGGAACCAGCAGCGAATCGCGTTGCGTTTTCACAAGAATCATATTTATATAACCCTATAAAGATTATCTTCGCGGCAAATTTGTGAATATCTTTGAATTATACTTATTTATCAAGGCGCTAACCACAAATCTCTGGGCGGGAAAGTCCTGTATCGAACTGTGGATGGATCTGAACGATTCCCCCGAAAGAGTTTCTTCGGAAATTTATCCACTTGTTGTACACAAGATCCTCTCTGGTTTATGCACGGCCCCTATTCCGGCCCTTTCAGTATCTGCAGCAAAAGGTTTACGTCGTGTCTGAATCTGTTGTCTTTCTCGCGCAATTCGTCGACCCGCTCCACGGCGTTTATGACTGTAGAATGGTCACGCCCGCCGAACGCCTTGCCGATTTCCGAGAGGCTTTCCGAAGTCAGGTTTTTGGCCAGCCACATGGCGATCTGGCGGGGGCGCGCTATGGGGCGCGAGCGCTTCTTTGAAACCAGGTCTCCCGCCTTGATTTTGAAATAGTCGGCGACCGTTTTCTGGATGTTTTCCACGGTGATCTTGCTGCTTACCGCGCCAATCAGGTCCTTCAGCGCTTCCTTGACCAGTTCGAGATTGATTTTCTGTCTACGAAAGGAAGCGTAGGCAAAAATCTTGTTCAGCGCGCCCTCGAGTTCGCGCACATTCGAACGGATGTGTTTGGCGACGTAAAAGGCGACTTCGTCGCCGAGCGCGACACCCTCCGCTTCCGCTTTCTTCTCCAGGATCGCCACGCGCATCTCGATCTCCGGAGGCTCGATCTGGACTGTGAGTCCCCAGTCGAAACGGGTGATCAGGCGGTCGTCGACTGCGGAAATATCCCTGGGGTAGGTGTCGCAAGTGATCACGATCTGCTTGTTCGTTTCGATCAAGGCATTGAAAACAAAGAAAAGTTCTTCCTGGGTTCGGACTTTTTTTCCGAGGTATTGAACGTCGTCGAGTAGCAGGACGTCGAGCGACTGATAATAGCGTTTGAAAGTATCGAAGGAATCCGTTTTGGCGGCGCGCACCACGTCGGAGAAGTAATCCGCTGCGTGCACGTAGCGGATGATTCTGTCGGGAGTCTGTCTGGCGATGTGGTTGCCGACGGCGTGAATCAGGTGAGTCTTGCCGAGGCCGGAGCCGCCATAAATGAATAGTGGATTGTACCTGCTGCTGTTGCCGGGATTCGCGGCGACATTCTGAGCCGCGGCGCGCGCCAGGTCATTGGCTTTGCCGACGACCAGATTGTCGAAAGTGAAACGCGGGCTGAGGCGAGTCTTTTCGTAGGACTGGGACGAAAGAGTTTCGGCAGCGGCGGGAGCGGGACGGTTGAGAGCCGACCCGATCCGTTCCTGTCCAGCGAACGCCGGGGTCTCCCGGATGCCGATGGTCAGCGATATCTGGATCGGCGTCGAGAAAAAAAGCTGGGCGAGATCCTCGACGCGTTTGAGATACCGATCCTTGACCCAATTCAGGATGAAACCGTTTGGGGCGACGAGGCACAGGCCTTTATCCGGCAGGTCTTCGCCTTCGAGACGCAACGGACGGATCCAGGTATTGAACTGCTGAGGGGGAAGTTCCTGCTCGAACTGGTTCAGACAATGATTCCAGAAGCTGCTCATCACTGGTTTCGACTCGATGCTTGAAGCTTGAAAAAGGCCCGACTGCCGACGAATCGGCGCGCGATGGCGGATGATGTTTCGGAGACGAAAGTCAAGCACCCGGCCAGAAAAGGATCGTCCGTCCTGCTCGTCCCTCGATGCGTGATTCTACTCCTGAGGAAGCGCTTGGTCACCGCGCCGGGAAATCAGATCCTGGCCTGATCACGAAAACAATAGCTACAAGCTATTATACCGATTCGTCGAAATACTTGGATTCCGGCGGATATCGTATCTATACTCGACTGAAACTGAAACGAGGAGCGGTCCAGGGTTCGATCCACAGCAGTCCCTTCACAGGAGGAAAAACGATGTCCAATGAGTCGAAATGTCCGGTACACCAGATGGTCGCCGGAGGCGGCACGACCAGCCAGCATTGGTGGCCCGATCAGTTGCGCGTGGATTTGCTCAACCAGCATTCGGAAAGATCCAATCCGCTGGGCAGAAAATTCAACTATGCCGAGGAATTCAGCAAGCTCGATTATGCCGCGCTCAAGGCCGATCTGCTTCAGCTGATGACCAGCTCGCAGGAATGGTGGCCGGCGGACTGGGGCCATTATACCGGCCTGATGATCCGCATGGCCTGGCACAGCGCCGGCACCTATCGTATTGTGGATGGCCGTGGCGGCGGCGGTCGCGGCCAGCAACGTTTCGCTCCGCTCAATTCGTGGCCGGACAACGTCAACCTGGACAAGGCGCGCCGCCTGTTGTGGCCGATCAAGCGGAAGTACGGGCAGAAGATTTCCTGGGCCGATCTGATCATCCTGGCCGGCAATGTGGCGCTGGAATCATCGGGCTTCCGCACCCTCGGCTTCGCCGCAGGCCGTGAGGACAGCTGGGAACCGGATCAGGACGTTTATTGGGGTTCGGAAACCACCTGGCTGGCGCTTTCCGGCAGCCCGAACAGCCGTTATTCCGGCGAGCGAAAGCTGGAAAATCCGTTGGCAGCCGTGCAGATGGGGCTGATCTACGTCAACCCGGAAGGCCCGGACGGCAATCCGGATCCGCTGGCGGCGGCCAGGGACATCCGCGACACCTTCCGACGCATGGCGATGAACGACGAGGAAACCGTAGCCCTGATCGCCGGCGGTCATACTCTCGGCAAGACGCACGGCGCCGGCCCGGCGGACAAGGTGGGGGCCGATCCCGAAGCGGCGCCGATCGGGCAACAGGGTCTGGGTTGGGCCAGCACCCATGGCAGCGGCAAAGGGGGCGATGCCATCACCTCTGGTCTGGAAGTGATATGGACGCAGACTCCGTTCCAATGGAGCAATTATTTCTTCCAGAACCTGTTCAGGTACGAATGGGAACTGACCAAGTCGCCGGCTGGTGCGCACCAGTGGGTGGCCAAGGAGGCCGAAGCCTCGATTCCGGATCCGTTCGATCCGGAGAAAAAGCGCCAGCCGACCATGCTCACCACCGACCTCAGCCTGCGCTTCGATCCGGAATTCGAGAAGATTTCGCGCCGCTTCCTCAATGACCCGCAAGCCTTTGCCAATGCCTTTGCCCGCGCCTGGTTCAAGCTGACCCACCGCGACATGGGCCCCAAGTCGCGCTATCTGGGACCGGAAGCGCCGAAAGAGGATTTCCTGTGGCAAGACCCGTTGCCGGCGGCCAGCCACCAGCCCGGCGCCGCGGACATCGCCGACCTGAAAGCCCGGATCGCCGCTTCCGGCCTGCCGGTATCCGAACTGGTCTCGGTAGCCTGGGCCTCGGCTTCCACCTTCCGTGGCGGCGACAAGCGCGGCGGCGCCAACGGCGGGCGCCTGGCGCTGGCGCCGCAGAAAAATTGGGAAGTCAACCAGATCGCGGTCAAGGCGCTGGCCAGGCTCGCGGAAATCCAGAAAGCCTCCGGCAAGGCTTCGCTGGCCGACGTCATCGTGCTGGCCGGCGGAGTGGGGATCGAGCAGGCGGCCAGGGCGGCGGGCGTGCCCATCGAAGTGCCTTTCGCGCCGGGCCGCGTGGATGCCTTGCAGGAGCAGACCGACGTCGCGTCCTTTTCCGTGCTGGAACCGGCGGCCGACGGTTTCCGCAATTACCGGAAGGCCGGCCTTGGCGTGTCTACCGAGGCGTTGTTGATCGACAAGGCCCAGTTGCTGACCCTGACCGCGCCGGAACTCACCGTGTTGATCGGCGGCCTGCGCGTGCTGGGAGCCAATTATGACGGCGGCAGGCACGGCGTGTTGACCGACAGCCCGGGCGCGCTCACCAACGATTTCTTTATCAATCTGCTGGACATGGCCACCGAATGGAAGCCTGTAGACGACGAGGCCGAGGTATTCGAAGGCAGGGACCGCAAGACCGGCGCGCAGAAATGGATCGCTACCCGCGCCGACTTGGTGTTCGGCTCCAATTCGGTGCTGCGCGCCCTGGCCGAAGTCTATGCCGGCGCCGACGCCAGGGAGAAGTTCGTCGAGGACTTCGTTGCCGCCTGGGTGAAAGTGATGAACCTGGATCGCTTCGATCTGCTTTGATATCCCTTTCGGATGGCAAGAACCCGCGGGCTTTCCGCGGGTTCTTGCCTGCCCGGCATGGGCGTAGCCCTGCGAACGGGCAAGTCGGGGTGACTCAGGATTGCCGGCGCTCGTCCTGGCGGCCCTGCTGGGCGTTTTCGGCCGGGGGTTCGCCCGGGCGCAAGAGGCCGCCCCGCAAACCCGCTCCGCCGTCATCGCCATCGCCGTCCGGCACGGTGGAACAGTGGGGCGGGGCGCAATGCCGGACTTGCGTCGCCCGGATCGAGGCCGCCGCAAGCGAACTTGCCCTTGGAAAAGGAAGCTTCAAACGACTGGATGAACCGATCCCCGGCCTGCGCGCTCTTTTCTACCTGCCGCGCCCGGAACAGCCCGCGCTCATTCTCGCCATCCTGCGCGAGCGGCCACGGGGGCCCCGCGAATGATCGCGAGTTGCCGGATGAGCCAGATCTGGCTCGCCACGGGTGCCTGACCTTCGCACCCGACCTGGTAGGCCTGGCCCGACGAGCTGCTCCTCGACGCGGCAAGCTCGATGAACTGTTCGGTACTTTGGATGCCGTCCTTGCGTTCAATGTACTTGAGCTTGCGGAGCAAGTGATCCCTGGCTTCCGATCCGCTGTACCAGGCGCCGTTGCGATTGAACTGGCAAGCCGATGATTGCAGGCTGGAGAGCAAGGCATCGATTTCGTTTCGCACGAACGCCGAAGTCGGCGCGGCGGTGGCCAGGAAGCACCATGAGCTCGCGACGGCGGCAATGAAAAGGCGTTTCATCAGGAACCGGCTCCGGCTGGAATCTCCCTCTTTACGGGAATGCGCGGAAGAGGCGCGGGACGAGAATCCTTCATCCCCACAGGACTCTTTCGCGCGTTGTCGCTTGGCTGCGGGCAGGAATTGAAACATGGAGAGTGTATCATTCGGCCAGAGGACAGTAATTCTTGCGGGCGCGAAACGCCCGGTAATTGACTGTCTTCCGTCTTCTGTCCTCTGACCACGGCGCTTGCGCGCCTTGTGATGACAAGCAAGGAATTTCCGTGGCTCAGGGGCGGCAGGCGGAGGGCCGGTATTTGGGCAACACGTCACCGCCGGTGCAGGTCCACAGGAAGGAGCCGTCCGTGGCGGTGCCCCGCAGAATCACCGTGGCGTCATCCGTGACTTTCTCGTTGTAGGTCACCGTGATCTGGCTGCCCGCGACCAGCACGCTCTTGACGGCATTGCCCGTGATTTCGCTTGCGGCAGCCAGGCCCGCGGCGGAGTTGTCCGCCGGCCAGCCACCCTTGCCGGCATAGTAATCCGTCATGGCGTATTTGACGGATTCGGCCAGTCCCAGGCCCTCCGCCACGTGCGCGCGCTTGGTGTAGTCCTGATAGACAGGCAGCGCGACGGCGGCGAGAACGCCGACGACGGCTGCGGCGATCATGAGTTCGATCAGGGTAAAACCTTTTTGCAAGCGATTCATGATGTTCTCTGGCAATGTCGAGTGAAAGATCCTGCGACAAGCAAACCGGTTTCGCGTTCTGACAGGAGCAATATCCGCGCCAGTTTTTTGCAAGAGCAAGGGAAACGGTGTGCTTGTGTCATGGTGTTTTTTTTCCGGGGGAAGCCTGGAGCGCCGGCGTTCTGCTGGCAAAAGCGTCCGTGATGCTGCCATGGACGATGTCATACGCGCAAAAAAAACGCCCCCGAAGGGGCGTTTCGTCAAGACTCGCTATGCCATCGGCTTAGCGGCATCTGGAGGGCAGATATTTGGCGTTCACGTTGGTGCCCGCAGCGGAGTTGCAAGCCCACTCGTAGGAGCCATCATTGGCACTGGGCTCCAGAACCACTACTTTGCCGTTTTCCACCTTCTCATTGAAGGTTATCGTGATCTTGCCGGCAGTGCCAACTTCCACGCTCGTAACGGCATTGCCCTTGATTTTGCTCTTGCTGACCAGGCCTGCCTCAGTGTTGGTCGTCGGCCATTTGCCCATATCGGCATAGTATTCGACGACGCCCGTCTGGGCGGCTCCGGCCAGTCCCAGGCCTTCCGTCACGTGGGCGCGCTTGGTGTAGTCCTGATAGGCGGGCAGCGCGACGGCGGCGAGGATG